>NZ_CP016616.1:4875160-5197820 GCF_002741015.1 Microvirga ossetica
ATCCGATGAGGTTGGATGTGGCAGTGCCGCAAGGCGTCGACGCGTCCGAACCCGTGATCGCCTCGACCCGCGTCACTGCGGTGCAAACCTGGGCGCCCGATCCCGCGACGGGACTTGCTCCGGGGGGCGCCATCGTCCGGACGATCACGCGCGAAGCGGCGGATGTGCCGGCGCTCGGCATGCCCGAACTCACCTTTGCGACGCCCGACGGCGTGCGCGCCTATGTCGACCCGCCCGTGAGCGCGGATCGGATCGATCGGGGCGCCGTCGCGGGCCATCGCACCGACAAGGTCACCTATGTGTTCGAACGCTCCGGCGCATTCGACCTTCCCGCGCTGTCGCAGCCCTGGTGGGACCTCGGCGCGAAATCGGTGCGATCCGTGGCGCTTAACGGAGCGACGGTGACGGTTTCTGCCGCGCCGGCCTCGACCGGGTCTCGGGTCCAGAGCCGACGGAGCGCCCGCGCCTGGCTGGTGGCCGCCGCGATCCTGGCAACCTTCCTCGTGTGTCTCGCCGTGATCGTTCGATATGGCTGGCCGTGGGCGCACGAAACATGGCTCGCATGGCAGCGCCGGCGGGCCGCCTCCGAGCAAGCGGCACGGCGCGATTTGTGCCGCATCGCACGAACCGGGGATGCCGCAGCGACCTATCACGCCCTGGGCGTGTGGCGGTCGAGGACGTCGCCATCCGAGGCTGAGCAGATCACGCGTCACGAGCCGCTGCGCGTCCTGACGGTGCAATTGGAGCGCTCGCTCTTCGGCCATAGCGGAGAACCATGGACGTCGCAGCTCGGTCGAGCGCTCGCTCAGGCGGTGTCGTCCGTTCCGACGCGCACGCCGCGCAATCCGCATGGATCGGCACTGCCCCCGCTCAATCCGGTTGCGAGGTCGTGAGATGCGCCATCGAACCGTTCCTCTGAAGGATCACGCCATGCACGCCATCGCCCATCGAACCCGGCGCTCCTTCATCGCTGCCGCAGCCTTCCTTGCCTTGGCGTTCACGGCAAGCGTGCCGCAGGCGCAGACCGATCCTCTCCCGTCCTGGAACGACGGCAGCGCCAAATCGTCTATCACCGCTTTCGTCGAACGGGTGACGCGCCAGGGCGGTCCGGATTTTGTGCCTGTCGAGCAGCGCATCGCCACCTTCGACAACGATGGCACGCTCTGGACCGAGCAGCCGATATATGTGCAGGCGGCTTTCGTGCTCGACCGCACCAAGGTACTCGCCCAGTCCAACCCTGAATTGGCGAACAGGCAGCCGTTCAAGGCGATCCTGAATGGGGGGACCGTGCTGCGCTCGCCGCTCTGGGCGAGCAGGGCCTCGTCGATCTCATGATTGCCACCCATAGCGGCATGACCACGGCGGCGTTCGAGAAGCTCGTGAGCGACTGGCTCGAAACCGCACGGCATCCGCGCTTCAACCGGCCCTATACGGATCTCGTCTACCAGCCGATGGTCGAGCTGCTGGCCTATCTGCGGGCCAACGGGTTCAAGACCTTCATCGTCTCCGGCGGCGGCGTCGAATTCATGCGGCCGTGGACGGAGAAGGCCTATGGCATCCCGCCCGAGCAGGTCGTCGGCTCGAGCGGCAGGACCGCTTACCGCCTCGAAGGCGACACCCCGGTGATCGACAAGCTTCCGAGTGTCGAGTTCGTCGACGACGGTCCGGGCAAGCCGGTCGGCATCAACCGCTTCATCGGGCGCCGGCCGGTCTTCGCGGCCGGCAATTCGGACGGCGACCTGCAGATGCTGCAATGGGCGACGTTGAACACAGGCCCGCGCTTCGCCCTCATCGTGCATCACACCGATGCGGAGCGCGAATATGCCTACGATCGCCAGTCGCATATCGGAAAACTCGACAAGGCCCTCGACGAGGCGCCCAAACGCGGATGGCTCGTCGTCGACATGAAGAACGACTGGAAGACGATCTACAAACCGTAACCCTGACCAAGGCCCGCAACGGCCGCACCGCAACGACTTTCGGACTGCTTTGCCTTTCATTCAGAGGAGTTGGAGATGAGCGACAAGGATCCACGAGACGAGCGCCGGAACCCGGGCGAAAATCCGAGCATCAACCGGCGCGACATCCTGCTGTCGGGAACTGCCGCGCTGGCGTCGATTGCAAGCGGAGGCGCGACGGCCCAAGCCCAGCAGGCTCAGCCGACTCCGGCTCCATCGCCCGCTTCCGGCCAGAAGCCCAACATCCTGATGATCATGGGCGACGACATCGGCTGGTTCAATCCGAGCATCTACCATCGCGGCATCATGGGATACCGCACACCGAACATCGACCGCGTCGGCAACGAGGGCGCTCTGTTCACCGATTGGTACGGTGAGCAGAGCTGCACGGCGGGCCGCGCCGCCTTTATCACGGGGCAATCGCCGATCCGCACCGGATTGACGAAGGTCGGACTGCCCGGCGCCGATCTCGGCCTCCAGCCTCAGGATCCGACAGTCGCCGAATTGCTCAAGCCGCTCGGCTATGTCAGCGGTCAGTTCGGCAAGAACCATCTCGGCGACAAGGACGAATTCCTGCCGACGAACCACGGCTTCGACGAGTTCTTCGGCAATCTCTATCACCTCAATGCCGAAGAGGAGCCGGAAAACCCGGACTATCCGAAGGATCCGAATTTCCGCCGGCGCTTCGGGCCGCGCGGCGTGATCCGTTCGAGCGCGGATGGGAGAATCGAGGATACCGGGCCGCTCACCAAGAAGCGGATGGAGACCATCGACGATGAGACATGCGCCGCAGCACTCGATTTCATCGATCGCCAGCACCGGGCCAGCAAGCCCTGGTTCTGCTACTTCAACTCGACCCGCATGCATGTCAACACGCATCTGAAGCCGGAAGTCGACGGCAAGACCGGCAAGGGCATCTATCCCGATGGCATGGTCGAGCATGACGGCCATGTGGGACAGCTTCTGAAGAAGCTCGACGATCTCGGCGTCACGCAGAACACCATCGTCGTCTACACCACCGACAACGGCGCCGAGGTGATGACCTGGCCCGACGGCGGCAACACGCCTTTCCGCGGCGAGAAGGCAACGAACTGGGAAGGCGGCTTCCGCGTCCCCATGCTCATCCGCTGGCCGGGCGTGATCCGGCCCGGCACGATCCACAACGAGGTCTTCTCCCACTATGACCTGATCCCGACCTTCTGCGCCGCGGGTGGCGATCCGGACGTGGTGGCCAAGTGCCTCAGAGGCCACCAGGCCAACGGCAAGACCTTCAAGGTCCATCTCGACGGCTATAACCTGATGCCGTTCCTCAGCGGGAGCGCGAAGGAGGGGCCACGCCGGGACTTCCTGTACTGGAACGACGACGGCGAACTCGTCGCGATCCGTGTGATGGACTGGAAGGTGGTCTTCAAGGCGCAGGAGCATACCGGCATCGGCGTGTGGAGGCGCGAGTTCACCAATCTACGCGCACCATTGCTCTTCAATCTTCGGGCGGATCCGTTCGAGCGCGGCGACGAATCGATCGAGTACGAGAGGTGGTTCTTCGACCGCTCCTTTGTGGTCGTTCCGTCACAGGCCGTGGTGGCGCAGTGGCTCGAGAGCTTCAAGGAGTTCCCGATCCGGCAGAAGCCGGCCAGCTTCAACCTCGACGACGTGATGGTGAAGTTGGCGCCGAAGAACTGAAGCCGCGCGTTATAGGATCCGGCGGCGTTCGCAGCCGCCGGATCCTGCCGTTCCAGACCTAGAAAAGCGTTGCCATGTGCGACATGGCACAGATGCCATCCGCTCCCTGCTGCATGCTCGATCATCAAGGGGCAGGTGCGGTTCCTGATTCGGAAGGTTCGCGCCTGCTGAAAACTGCAGCTGCCAGCACATGGGCAGGTGGCCGGGTCACACCAGGCCAAGAGGACGTGATGGATCAAGGTTATGAGACAGGATACGGACCGTTCCGAAAACCGGAGCTCATTTTGGGCAAACGCCACGGCGGTATTCGCGATCGCCGTTGCGCTCGGCGCGCTCTATCTGCCGCTCGTGCTCTGATCTCGCATCAGTCTCCGCTCTCGCCTCGATCCCGCCGCACGCAGCGAAAGCCGATATGGCTCGTCGACGTGTCGACGGGATGCGGGTGGCGGGCGGCGGGGCGATAGCGGCGGCAGTAATTCGGCGCGCAGAGATGCGAGCCTCCCTTCACGACCTTCCGTGGAATCCTGACCTCCGGCTGGCGCGGATCGTAGCTGTTGTCCTCACGTCCCCCGCGCGGGTTCTCGGGGATGCAGCAGGCCTTCGGCGCATCCTCGGGATGCTTCGGGGCATACCAGTCGTTCGTCCATTCCCAGACATTGCCGATCATGTCCGACAGGCCATAGCCGTTCGGCGGGAACGTGCCGACGGGCGAGGTGCGCTCGTAGCCATCGATCATGGTGTTCTGGAACGGAAATTCCCCCTGCCAGGTGTTGGCCATCTGCCGTCCGCCGGGCGCCAGTTCGTCGCCCCAGGCATATTCGGTTCCCTCGAGGCCGCCGCGGGCGGCGAATTCCCATTCGGCCTCGGTGGCTAAGTCCTTGCCGGCCCAGCGTGCATAGGCGAGGGCGTCCGTGTAGCTGACATGGACGACCGGATGGTCCTCCAGCCCTTTAAGATTGCTGTTCGGCCCGAGGGGCCGCTTCCAGGTGACGCCGAAGGCGAAGATCCACCATTGGCTCCAGTCGCGCAGATCGACGGGATGCTGCGGCGGCGTGAACAGCAGGGAGCCGGCGCGCAGCATCTCGCGCTTGGCGCCGGGATAATCCTTCGCATCGGGGATCGTCTCGGCGGTGGTGACGTGGCCCGTCGCCAGAACGAAAGCCTTGAACTGGCGGTTCGTGACCGGGGCGGCGTCCATCCAGAACCCGTCGACGGTGACGCGATGGACGGGAGCCTCCTCGGGATAATGGTCGTTCGATCCCATGGGGAAGGTGCCGCCAGGGATCCAGATCATGCCGCTGCCGGCAGTCGAAGGTTTTTGGGGAACGACGGAGTGCTTCATGGATGCGGCACCGGATTGGGAAATGATTGAGACAAGTCAGTGCAAATGCGCATCATGGCTTGGCTCCGTCAGGCGGGGTGGATTGGTTCTGAAGCTGGTAGGCGAATTTCGAGCGCAGGAAGTCGGCAGGTTTCGTCTGGACCCCGCGCAGCCACAGCGCCCGGACCGCCTCGTCGGACATGGGCTCGCCGCCTGCCGTCTGATCGTCCTTGCCTTCGCCCTTCGGCTTGTTCGGATCGAAGACGACCTCGTCCGGTTTCGAGTCCGTGTTGCCCGTGTCGCCGCCGGTCGTTTTCATGCGCTCGGCGCGCAGCTTCGCCAGAACACGGTTGGATTCGGCCTCCGCCCATCCCGGACGGAGTTCGAGCGCCCGGTCGTAGCGGCCGACTGCGTTGTCGTACTGGCCGAGCATCACGAGGGCGTTGCCCTGATCGTAGGCGGCCTCAGCCGTGTCGAGGGCTGCGAGCACCTGCGCCGCATCCTTGAATTCCCCTGCGCGGAACAGGGCGACGCCGCGCCACAAGGGATCCGCGAAGGAATCCGCGGCCTCCTTGTAGCGCTCGTGGCGCATGGCCCAGGCGCCGCGCTGGTCGGGTGTCAGCAGCATGTTACGCCAGCCGGTCATAAAGCCGAGCACGATGAACGCCACCGCCACGGCGCAAGCGATCGCCGCATAGGCGTGGCGCGTCAGAAGCGAGATCGATCGGTTGATCGCGTGCATCCGCCTCAACTCCCCAAGACCCAGCCGCGCCGGAACCAGGCAAGGGCGAAGAGGGCGATCAGCGGCGTCAGCCAATAGCCTGCCTCCTGCCAGCGCTCGCCTTCGCCGGCGACGTCGCTCACAACCGTGGCCCGGTCGAGCCGTGCGGCGACATTGTCCACATCGGAGCGGTCGGGTGCTATAGCCTCCAGCGTGGCGTCCATCGCGGAGGCCGCGGATTGCAGGCTCTCCTCCGTGTCAAGACGGGAGGGTGGAACGGCGGCCCAGAGGGTGGTATCGAACCGCACGGCGTCGTTCGCTGCGTTCCGCAAAAGCGCCACCTGTTCCGGTGCGACGCCATCCGCCATCACCAGGATCGACCCGCCCTTGCCGGCATCGCGCAGCACGCCCGCGGCGAGGCTGGCGGCCTGCGCGAGGCTGTCGCCCGGCATGGGCATGATCTCGGGTGACAGGGCTTGGGCCATGGCAACCACCACATCCTTGTCCGGTGTCGGCGGCAGGACAAGGTGAACCGATCCGGCATAGGCGACAAGCCCCGTCGAAGCACCTTCCCGTATTGCCAAGAGATCCGAGAGCTTCTGCACGGAGCGCACGAGGCGGCTCGGTGCCAGATCCTCCGCCTTCATGGACGGTGCCACCTTGACGACCACCATCACCGGCGGGCGGGCATCGGCGAAGGGCGAGGGTTCCCGCTTCCAGGTCGGCCCGGCGAGCGCGACAATGCCGAGACACCAGGCCAGCAGAAGCACGTCATGCGGCATGAGGCGGGATTGGCTGTCGCCGCCGATGGTCAGCGCGCGCAGAATCGCGGGATCGATCACGCTCGCCCATCGGGCGCTCGTATCGGACCGGCGCCGAAGATGCCACCACAGGAGCGCTGCGGGCAGGAGCAGCAGCAGCCACCAGGGCCGCAGACAATGGAAGGAGACCAGGGCCGCGCTCATGAGAGCGCCTCCTGCCGCCTGGACGCCGCCGCCGAGCTGCGGCCTCGGAGCAGGATGACGCAGGCCGCTCCCATGCCGAGGAGAATTCCCGCCGCGAGCGGCACCCAGTAGAGGTCTCTTTTCGGGCGATAGGAGATTGTCTCGATGCGCCGCGTCTCGATCTCGTCGAGGCGCCGGTAGATGCCTTCGAGCTGCTCCCGGTCGAGCGCGCGGTAGAAGCCGCCGCCGGTTCGCTCCGCCACGTCCTTGAGGGCAGCCTCGTCGAGCTTCTCCTCGCCGGCGGCGGTCGGGTCGCCGATGGCGATGGTGTGGATGACGATGCCGCGATCCTTGGCAATGCCCGCGGCCTCGCCCGGCGGCACCTTGCTCGCCGTATCGTTGCCGTCGGTGAGCGCAATCATCGTCTTCGTTTTCACGGTCGATGCGTCGAACAGAGAGATGCCGAGCCCGATGGCGTCGCCGAAGGCGGTGCGCGGACCCGCCATGCCGACCGCCGTATCCTGCACAAGCCGGCGCGCCAGCGTCAGGTCGGTCGTGAACGGCACCAGCGTGAAAGGTGAATCGCCGAAGACCACCACACCGATCCGGTCTCCCTGGCGGCGCGCAACGAAAGCGTCGAGCACCGCTTTCAGCGCCGCAAGCCGGTCGACCGTCTGGCCCTGCGCGTTCACGAAATCCTTGGTGTCCATGGAGGCGGAGAGATCCACCAGGAGCAGCATGTCACGGGTCGGCAGGTCACGGTGGAGCGGGGGCTCGATCCATTGCGGACGCATCAGCGCCGCGAGCGACAGCACCCAGCAGGCGATGAGAACCGCCATGCGGCCCGCACCCCTGCGGGCCGTGATCGTGCCGCTTCCCGGCACCTGTCCGGTGAGGGACACGAGCGTCTTGAAGAAGGGCACGCGCAATCCGGCGCGCGCTTGCACATGGGGAGGCACGAACCGGTACACGAACCAGGGCAGGGGCAGCAGCAGCGCGAGCCAGGGATAGGCGAAGGTGAGCATGCTATCCGTCCCGCGCGCGATGCTTGCGGAGCCATCGCCTGGCATCGGCGACGGCCCTGTCCAAATCCCCGGATGTCGGGCCCGCGCCTGTCGAATATGCAAGGCCCGGAAGAAGCCGGGCGGGGCCGGAGGTGAAGACGCTCGTGCGGCCCGTTCGGTCAAGAAAGCCCAGGAATGCATCGCCGCTCAGGGAAGCGACATTCTCGCGCCCATAGGCGGCCATCGCCGCTCGTTTGAGCAGCGGCATGACGCCCGTCATGTCTGTCAGTCCGTCGAGTTCCCGGATGGCCTCTCGCCGATAGGCATTGGCCTGGTAGTGCCGGAAGGCGCGGAGGGATGCCACGATGGCGGCGGCAAGCAGGCCGGCTAAAAGGATCCAGATGCCGGGCGCCAGCGGCCACCACGGGATCGTGACGGGCATGACGATGTCACGCAGATTGGCGAGGTCGGCAGGATCGCCGGTCATGGTGAAGCCCCTCCACGAACGGAATGCGCGACCTTGCGTCCGAGCAACTCGCGCAGCTGTTCGATTGGGTCGAGATCCGCCCTGATCGGCAGCACCGGAATCGAGCGCTTGCGTGAAAACCCTTCGATCCGGCTGCGCCGCTCCTGGAAGGCTTGCGCGAACCCGCGCCTGAGTCCCGAGGCACCCGTGTCGATCTCGATCTGCCCTTCTGCCTCGGCCACGACCGCCGGGCCGATCTGCGGAAGGCCTGCCTCGAGCGGATCGTAGACGAAGATGCTCAGCACGTCGTTATGGGCAGTGAGTGCGGTCACGCGCTCCACGGTCGCCTCGTCCGCCCCGGCAGCATCGGTGATCAGGCAAAGAAGCCCATCGTGCTTCAGGAAAGTGGCGGCATGCTGAAGAGCCGTGTTGAAAGCCTCGGGCCGCGACGCTGCGAGGATACTGCCCGGCAGCTTCCGGTTTGCGCGCACGACCGCGTCGATGACGGCGAGCGCCCCGGCATCCCGGGCCTGCGGCTTGATCGTTTCCACTTCGTCGTCCGAGAACACGACGGCGCCGATCCGGTCTCCGAGCGATGTCACCCGCCAGGCGGAGGCTGCCGCGATCTCGGCGGCCACGACCGATTTCGTGGCACGGCGGCTGCCGAAGAACATCGACAGGCGCTGGTCCACGAGCAGCATCACGGCCCGGTCGCGCTCCTCCGTATAGACGCGGACGAATGGGTCGCGCAGGCGCGCCGTCGCATTCCAGTCGATGGTGCGGGTATCGTCGCCGGGATAGTAGGGGCGCAGCTCCTCGAAATTCAGGCCGCGGCCGCGAAGGCGCGACGCGTGACGCCCGGTGAGGATGCTGTGCACGGGCTGGCGCGGCAGGAAGCTGAAGCCCCTTGCTTTGTGGCGCATGCGGGCGAGCTCATCCGTCGTCACCATGATCCGGCCCTGACCGCCGGTGGGGGAGCGCGAGGTTTCGACTGAAGCCAACCGTCACCTCCCTGTCTCGTCAGGCCGCGACGGCGACCTGACGGATGATCTCGTCGATCACGTCGTCGACCCTGATGCCGTCGGCGGTCGCCTCGTAGCTCAACGAAATGCGATGGCGCAGGCAGTCATGGGCGATGGCCTGCACATCCTCCGGCACGACATAGTCGCGTCCCTGAAGCCAGGCCTGAACCCGTGACGTCCGGTCGAGGGCGAGCGAACCGCGCGGGCTGGCGCCGATGGCGATCCACTGCTTGAGCTTGTCGCCGTATTCCGATGGACGACGCGTCGCCGCGATCAGGCCGACCATGTAGGTCTCGATGGCCTCGGCGGAGGTAATGCGGTCGATCTCCTTGCGCGCATCGAAGATGGCCTGCTGCGGGATCTTCGGCGGGGGAGCGGAGGCGCTCCCGCCTGCATTCTCCTCGCGCACGAGGCGCAGCACCTTCACCTCGTCCACATCGCTCGGATAATCGATGTGCACATGCATCAGGAAGCGGTCCATCTGCGCTTCCGGCAGGGGATAGGTGCCCTCCTGCTCGATGGGATTTTCGGTGGCCAGCACCATGAACAGGTCCGGCAGCTTGTAGCGCTTGCCGGCCACCGTCACCTGCCGCTCCTCCATGGCCTCGAGCAGGGCGGACTGGACTTTCGCCGGCGCGCGGTTGATCTCGTCGGCGAGCACGAGATTGCCGAAGACAGGACCCTGCCGGAACTCGAACGTGCCGCCGCCCTGTCCGTCGCTGCGATAGATCTCGCCGCCGGTCACGTCCGAAGGCAGGAGATCGGGCGTGAACTGGATGCGGCTGAAATCGGCTTCGAGATTCTGCGCGAGGCTCTTGATTGCCCGGGTCTTGGCGAGGCCGGGGAGGCCCTCGATCAGCACGTTGCCGTTGGCGAGGAGGGCGGCGATCAAGCGTGCCACCACCCGTTCCTGCCCGATGATCGCCTGGTTCACCCGCGACTGAAGGTCGAGAATCGCCTCGCGCGCGGGCCGGCCGGGCCGGTCGCCGCCTTCAGGCTCGGCGCGATCGGCGCTCATCAGGGGCACGCGTCCCAGAAGCCCTGCGTCCGCTGCGTGTTCGTATAATACCAGCAATAGCCGGGCGCGGGGGCGGGCGTGGTGACGTAGGCGGTGGCCGCTGCCGCAGTCACGAAGCCGACGGCCGCTCCTGCGGCGACCGCCGCGCCGGGACGCCACCAATAGCCCGGCGGGCGAACCCATGAGCGGGCGACCGGGCGGGCGACGGGCACAGGACGATAGCCCGGCCGAGCGACGGCGGCGCCGCGTCCTGCAACGACCCCGCCGCGCGGCCCGTGGGCGACGAAGCCCCCGCGCGCGGCGCCGCCCCGGCGATGCTGGACCATCTCGATGGGGGCCAGGTTCGTGTCCGCAGGCGCGCCGATGCCAGGGAAGGGGGCCGCCTTCGCAGGAGGCGACTGCAGCGATAGAACGGCAAGAAGAACGGCCGCGCCCAAGGTGGCGATTTTCATGACAGAGCTCCCTCAGGTTCGAGCCGATAAGCCTTCGGAGAAGGCGTAAGAACCCGTTTTCCGAAACCGGGAGCTTAGACGGGCCGCGCGAAATCAAAAATCGGGGAAACACCTGAGACGGGCGGGGGTAAACCACTGAGCCGGGAGCGGGAGGGACAATCGGCGACTGCGCGCTCGCGACCGGCCTACCGATCAAGCAGAGTTCAACACCGCACAGGTTTTTGTGTCATGGACATGGCTCTCCCGGCGGCTATGTGAGAGCCGAGCGCGGCATCCTTTTCTGCCTATCGCTCAACATGGAGAGAAGATCGTGATCAAAGCAACCCGACGCCGAGCCCTCCTTGCCGGTGGAGCCCTCCTGGCCGGGACTGTCCTTAGCCTTGCACCAGCTTCGGCCCAATCCTATCCCACCCGTCCGATCACCATGGTCGTGCCCTTCGCAGCCGGCGGTTCCACCGATGTGGTCGCCCGCATCATCGCCCAGAAGATGTCCGAGAGCCTGGGGCAGTCGGTCATCATCGAGAACGTCGCCGGAGCGGGCGGGAGTACCGGCGCGGCCCGCGTCGCCAAGGCCGAGCCCGACGGCTACACGATCCTGATGGGCACGGTCGCAACGCATGCGCTCAATCCGCTGATGCTCAAGCGCAAGCCCTACGACGCGGTGACGGATTTCGCTCCCGTGTCGCTGCTGGTGATCGTGCCCAATGTGCTGGTGGTCAATCCCAGTCTGCCGGCAAAGACCGTGCCGGAGCTGATCGCGCTGCTGAAGGCCGACCCGGCCAAGTACAACTATGCGTCGTCCGGCGTCGGCACGCCGCTGCACCTCTCCGGCGAGCTCTTCAAGAGCATGGCCAAGGTCTCGATGCAGCACATCGCCTATCGCGGCTCCGGTCCCGCACTCAACGACGTGGTGGCCGGCCAGGTGCCGATCATGTTCGACAATCTGCCCTCGGCCTCCGAGTTCATCCGGGCGGGCACGCTGCGCGGGATCGCGGTGACGACCAAGGAGCGGGCGCCGTCCTTCCCCGACATGCCGACGATCGCCGAGGGCGGGCTTGCAGGCTATGAGACCTATACCTGGAACGCCCTGTTCGCTCCGCCCAAGACCCCGAAGGAGGTCATCGACCGGCTGAATGCCGAGGCCCTCAAGGCCGTGAAGGACCCGGCCGTGCAGGAGCGGCTGAAGACCTTCAGCGCCACGGTGGTCGGCTCGACCCCGGAGGCCCTCGGCGAGCACGTCAAGACCGAGATCGCCAAGTGGACGCCGGTCGTGAAGGAGGCGGGCGTTCAGATCGACTGATCGAACACCTGCCGCTTCTGCGCAAAAGAGCACCTCCCTGCAAAGGCTCCTCGTTGGGAGGTGCAAAAAAGCTTTGCTTTGCGGTCAGCGTCCTGAGATGTCTAGGCATGTTCTCTTGGGAGCCCCAAACATGCGCAATGCGGCTATCGTTGCAGTTCTGACAATCGGATTGACCGGCCAGGCTACGGCCCAAAGCAACCCGGCGCCGGCAAACGGCGCTGTGGCCGCAAGCCGGTCGGAAATGCGAGAGCTCATCGAGGCGACGCAGGCGGCCGCAAAGGCATCCCGCGAGAATGTCGATTACGCCCGCGTCGTCCCGGACCTTCTCTACCAGATCCTGACGAAACTCGACAAAATCGAGACCAAGCTCGACAAGGTCGAGACGACCCTGAAAGAGACTCAGGCAGCTGCTGCCAGGAGACGCTAGGGGTTATCGCTGCCCTTTAGATCGCAGCGGTTTCGTCGCCGGAAACCAAGACCAATTGCTAGAAGGATTGGTCGTAAAACCGGGTTACCGTCCTCACGGTCGTGGGAGGGCTGTACTGTCATATGTCTAAATTCGGCGAATTGGGATGTTGAACCTGCGAGGCGCGCTACGACCAATACAGCGAAGCGTTTGATTTGAAGTGGCTGGGGGACCTGGATTCGAACCAAGACTAGCGGAGTCAGAGTCCGCTGTTCTACCATTAAACTATCCCCCACTAAGCCCATGAAATCCTTCGCCTTTCGGAGATCGTCTCAATCCGGGGCGGAGATTTCGAGCCGGCGTCGCGGTTGGCGCTGAGATAGGAGGCTTTTGAGGTCTCGTCAAGCCTTGAAATTCAGATGAGGTGATGTGCCGGCTTGGTGTCACGATGAGGCGAAGCAGAGGCCTTGAGCTTTACCGTGCAGACACATTTTAGGCTCATCACGTGCGCGCAGGCACATCGCGCACGTGATGAGCCCGATAAGAGCTTCCTGTCCTTAAAGACGGACTAAAAGCCTGAATTGCAGTAACGGCCGAGCTTCCGACCGAGAGTCGCACCTATTCTGTATAGTGTTGCTTTTTGCGTGCGCGGATTTTATTGCAGTATCGGTGCGGGATGACTTAACGTTAAATATACGGAGGGATTGGTTTCATGGGACGGATTACGCCCAAGAGCGACGGCACAGCCAAGGGGACGTCTGGAGCCGACACGATCATCGGCAGTAGCCTCAGCAACGTCTTCGCCGGGATGGGCGGCAGCGATTCCCTCCGGGGCGGCGGCGGCGTCGACCTGATCGACGGGGGCTCGGGCAACGACCGGATCTATGGCGACAGCGGCAACGACGCGCTCGCCGGCGGTTTGGGGCGCGATACGCTGTATGGCGGATCAGGCAGCGACTTCTTCGCCTTTGACGTCAAGCCGACGAATTCTACGGCCGACACAATCGCCGACTTCAGCGTAAAGTACGATACGATCATTCTCGACAAAAGCATCTTCAAGGTCGCTGCCACATCCGAGGGGATCATGTCATCGGGCGCGTTCTGGCGCGGATCGAAGGCTCACGATGCCGACGACCGCATCATTTACGACAAGAGTGCGGGCGTCCTTTATTACGATCCGGACGGCACCGGCGCTAAAGCCGCGATCCAGTTCGCCAAGCTCAGCAAGAACCTGGCCTTGACCTATAAGGATTTCTTGATCTTCTGAGCCAACTGCACAGCTCGGGTCAATCCATCGCGCCGCCTCCGGGCGGCGTGTCCATGTTGAGCTCGGCCCGCAGAGCCGCTTCGTCCTGGGCTGCCTCCGCATCGGCGGCGATGCGCTCGTAGCGGTCGAGGGCGCCTTGCAGGATGTAGGCGGCGGCCATCTTGTCGACCGCATCGGCGCGCTTGGCGCGGGAGGCATCCGCATCGAGGAGGGTGCGGGTCACGACCATGGTCGACATGCGCTCGTCCCAGTACAGGACGGGCAGGGGCAGCAGGGGCTTGAGGTTGCGCACGAAGGCGCGGGTCGCCTGCGAGCGCGGGCCCTCCGTGCCGTCCATGTTGAGCGGCAGGCCGAAGACGAGGCCGCCGACGTCGTAGCGCTCCACCAGGTCCTTGATGCGGCCCACGTCGGGGGTGAACTTCACCCGCTTGATCGTCTCGAGCGGCGTGGCGATCCGCCGTTCCACGTCGGACAGCGCAAGGCCGATGGTCTTGGTGCCGAGATCGAGGCCCATGAGACGGGCGCGCGCAGCCAATCCGTCGATGAAAGCGACCAGTTCGTCGTCCTGCGAGATCATGGCTGCCTCCCCATTCTGCCGGATCATAGCCAGTATAGAGGAAGTGGCGCGGCGTCGAGCGGGAGCGGCGAAGTCTCTCCGATGCTCCTCACCGCCATCACCGGTCTTGTGCCCGTGATCTCGAGTGTTGGGGAGCGATTTTCTTAATCGGAATTGTCGGCACAAGGCCGGTAATGACAAAGTGGTGTCATCTCCGGCAGTCCGCAGTGGCCGCCAACGGTCGCCGGGACGTCCGCTCTCGTACCAGACGTCTCTGCGTTGTTTTCACGGCAAAGTTTCAAGGCCAGTCGCCCGGTTCAGGAGGCAAGTGGTCGCACCTACCCTTGTATGGAGGTTATTGCCGACCCGGAGGGTTTTAGAGGTGCGGATAGGGAAGCTTTCACAATCGGGTGCCTCATGTCATCCCTCAAATATTCAGGCTCGCAGATCATCGTCCGGCAAGACGGCTGGGGCCAATTCGCTCCGAAACTGGCCCCGTTGCCGGGGGGTGGCTTTGTGGCAGTCTATGAGGCAGGCCCTGAATCGGGAACCGATACCAATATCAAGGGGCGGATCTTCAATGACGATGGCTCGCCTCGCGGATCGGAATTCACCATCAACTCCATGACAAGCGGCTACCAGGATCGCCCTTCCGTAGCTGTTCTCGAAGACGGGCGGCTTGTTGTAGCATGGCATCACCTTCGGGCCGATTTCTCCCAGTCGGATATCAGGGCTCGCATCCTCAACAGCGATGGCGGCGCGACCGACGGTGACTTTCTCGTCAGTAGCGAGGTCAGGCCCGATGATCAGGATTATCCGTCCGTCGCCGCACTGAGCGATGGCGGATTCGTCATCGGATACAACTACTTCGACACCAACAATTGGGATACCGATGTCAGGGCCAAGATCTATGGCAGCGACGGTCTTTCGAAGAGTGCCGAGTTCATCGCGAACGGAACGACGGTTGACAGGCAGGAGCGGGCAAGCCTGACGGGCTTGGCCGGCAGGTTCGTCATCGTCTATACGGATGGCAGCCTCAGCCCGGACGATCCGGATGGCTTGGCCGTCAGAGGACGCATCATCTCCAACGATGGCCAAGCCGGTGCGGAGTTTCTCATTCCGACAAATGTCGAGGCCGCTCAGTTCGAGGCGCAGGTGGTTGCGCTCACGAATGGCAATTTCGCCGTCGTTTGGACGACTTATTCTTGGCAGAGCGGCACTTCTGACGTTCGGGCGCAGGTCTTCGCGGCCGACGGCACGAAAGTCGGCGGCGAGATCTTGGTCGAGGCCGGCTTGAGGGGCGAGGCGGGCCAGCCCGTCGTCGCCTCGCGGGCGGACGGTGGCTTCATCATTGCCTATGGCAGCTCCGAGACGGGAAATTCGAACGTCAAGGCCGTCATGTATAATGCTCAGGGCGTCCAGGACGGCGGCTCGATCATTGCGAATACGAATTGGGATGGATTCCAAGGGAGGGCGTCAATCATCTCGTTGTCCGACGGCAATGTCGTCGTGGCTTGGGAGGATGGGTTGGCGGGGAGTTATCTCACCCATGTCCGGGCCCAGATTCTTTCGATCGAAACGGGAGGTGGGGAGCCTACCGGACAGGTCATCACCGGCACGAACGACGGCGAATCCCTGACGGGAACCGGCTTGGGCGATCAGATCATCGGCCTTGGCGGGAATGACGTCTTGTCCGGCCTTGCAGGAGAAGACACTCTCCTTGGAGGCGCCGGCAACGACGTTCTCGAGGGCGATGGCGGTAACGATGTCCTGGACGGCGGCTCGGGGGCAAACACCGCAACCTACAGCGGAGCTTCGACGGATTACGTCATCACGCGTCATGACCAGGAGATTTTTACGGTCGCCGACCAGGTTGCGGCTCGCGATGGAAGCGATCATCTCACGAATATCAGGTTCGCGCATTTCGAGGGCGACGACAAAATCGTGACGCTGATCAACAGCGAGGTGAAGGATCTCGCCATCTCGACTACGCGCGTTGCAGAAAACACGCTGACCGATACGGTCATTGCAAGCCTTTCGGCCACGGATGACGATGGCGATGCCATCCAATACAGCCTCGTCTCAACGGACGGTCCATTCGAGCTCGACGGCGGCAATCTCGTTCTGAAAGGCCCCTTGGACTACGAAACGAAAGATCAGTATGATCTGACGGTCAAAGCGGATGACGGTTACGGCGGGAGCATCACGCGGACGTTCACGATCAGCGTGACGGATGTGGTCGAGCCCGGCGACCCGAACAACCCGGACAATCCTGATCCTGCTGACCTTCCCATGATTCTGTGGGGGACGGCGGGCAGCGATCTGCTTCAGGGGGGCGATGCCAACGACATTCTCTACGGCCAAGGCGCCAACGACAGGCTTTACGGCGGAGCCGGCAACGATAAGCTCTATGGGCGAGCGGGAAAGGATACGCTGAAAGGCGATGCGGGCCAGGATGTGTTCGTGTTCGACACCAAGCTGTCAAAGTCTTCCAAGGTGAACAAGGCCAATCTCGATAAGCTCACGGACTTCACGGTGAAGGACGACACGATCCATCTGGCGAAGTCGGTGTTCAAGAAGATGGCGAAGAAGGGCGTGATCAAGAGTTCCGAGTTCTATCAGGGCGTCAAGGCGCACGATGAGAGCGATCATATCATCTACAACAGGAAAACAGGTGCGCTGTTTTACGACGCCGACGGCACCGGTTCGATCGCCCAAATCCAGATTGCGACCCTCTCCAAAAATCTGAAGTTGACCTATAAGGAGTTCTTCGTCGTCTAGGCTGAGGCAAGCGCCTAAGTAGGTCGCCAAAAGTTCTGCAACAGCTTTCTGAGCCAGAAGTGTTTGGATGCCATGCCCGCCTTGCGACACGCTTGTTGTGGCGTCAGCGCCAGAACCCAGGCTGCGGCATCGGCGGCCAGGGCATCGATGGATGCGGCCTGCCGGTTGGCCGCAATCAGCCGCTTGAGTTCGCGCCAGAGCTGATCCATCGGGCTCAGTTCGGGTGCCTGCCGGGGCAGCCACACGAAGCGGATCCGCAACCGGTCTGCCAGCGCCTGGGTCTGCGGGGCGGTGTGGGCGCTCGCCCGGTCGGTGAGAAGCCAGAGCCAGCCGGCGCCGCGGTACCGGCGCCGCAGCGCGCAGGAACGCCTGGGCATCGGCCTGACCGGCGTGGGAACGGATCAGCACCACCCGGCGCGCGCTTCGCAGGTCGATCGCCCCAAACAGCACCCGCTTCGCGTTGCGGCCGGTGATCGGCACGGTGGCCTGAGTGCCCTTGAGCGCCCAGGTCGCCCGCAGCGGCGGAAACAGCCGCAACAGCGTCCAGTCGAGGCACAGCAGCCGATCGCCTCTGTGCCAGCCCGCCTTCAGACGCCGGGTGATGCCCCTTTTTTCTGCGCCAGATGAGGCGCGCGCTCGACATAGACGTAGCGCGGGCGCTTCCAGCGATAGCCTGCCTCGTGCAGCCGGCGCCGCAGGGTCCGGGGGCTGACCGCGAGGCCCTTCGTGGCCAGGTCGTGCGCCAGCAGCGGCACCGTCCAGCTCGTGGCCTGATAGCCGCAGCGGCGCGGGTCGCGCGCCAGGGCCGCCGCCAGCCGCCGCGGCGTGAGGGTGTGGTGAAGGCGCGGACGCCCGCTGCGCGGCCGGTCGATCAGTGCCGTGGCCTCATGCTCGGCCCTGTACTGGGCCAGCCAGCGGTGCACGCTGGAGCGGTTGACGCGGCAGCGGCGGGCCGCCTCCGCCATAGAATGCCCCTCGGCCACCAGCAGCAGCGCTTCGAGGCGGCGATACACACGGGCCTCACGGGCGCCAGCAAGCGCGGCGGCCAGCCGCTTGCGATCCGCCTCGTCGAGCCACGTCTCGGGAGAGTGATCATGTCGTTGCATGCTCCCCAGAAAACACCCGCAGCTCTCGCGTTGCAAGACTTATGGCGGCCTACTTAGCCAAGTATCTTGGGCAGTCTTCAAGACCGGCCATGACGTGGCGATGTCATCCCCGGCGAGCGCAGCGAGGGAAGGGGATCCACACACACTCTCTGGGCTATGGATTCCCTTCCCCTGCCATGGCTGCGCCATCTCCGGCCGGGAATGACATTGCCGTCCTATGCTACGCTGGTGACATTCGGCGAGGGTGCAGGGCTCACGGTGCCGGCGCGAGATGGCAAAGCCGCACCCGAGTTGCGGAACAGGTGGCATGACTCGCGGGCGAGGTCGAGGCTGACGGTCGAGCCGACCTCGTGCCGCGCGTCGCCCGGCTCGCGGACGGTCAGGCGGCGGCCACCGCCGACATCCACATAGAGCAGGTGGTTCTCGCCAAGCTCCTCCACCAGCTCGACGCGACCGGTGAGCGGACCCTGCGCGCCGATCCGCAGGTGGTCCGGCCTCACGCCGAGGGTCAGGTCATCGCCGGGCCGGATGCCGTCGGGCGAAGCCGGAACGGCGAGGGTTCTGCCGCTCGGCAGGCCGACCAGCACCTCGTCCGTGCCGATTCCGGCGACTTGGCATTCGATGAGATTCATCTGCGGCGAGCCGATGAAGCCGGCGACGAAGAGGTTCGCCGGGCGGTGATAGAGCTCGAGCGGCGTGCCCACCTGCTCGATACCGCCTGCGTTGAGCACCACGATCCGGTCGGCCAGCGTCATCGCCTCCACCTGGTCGTGCGTCACATAGATCATGGTCGCGCGCGTGTCGGTGTGGAGCTTGGCGATCTCGAAGCGGGTCTGGACGCGCAAAGCCGCGTCGAGATTTGAGAGCGGCTCGTCGAAGAGAAACACTTTCGGGTCGCGCACGATGGCACGGCCGATGGCGACGCGCTGGCGCTGGCCGCCGGACAACTGGCGCGGCTTACGGTCGAGGAGCTGCTCGATCTGGAGCATGCGCGCGGCCTCGCGTACCTTGGGGTCGATCTCCGCCTTCGAGGACTTTGCCAGTTCCAGGCCGAAGGCCATGTTGTCGTAGACGTTCATGTGCGGATAGAGCGCGTAGGACTGGAACACCATGGCGATGCCGCGCTTGGCTGGCACGAGGTCATTCACCCGCTCGCCGCTGATGAAGAGATCGCCCGCTGTGATGTCCTCGAGCCCTGCAATGAGCCGCAGCAGGGTGGATTTTCCGCAGCCGGAGGGTCCGACGAAGACGACGAACTCGCCGTCGCGAATGTCGAGATCGACGCCGTGGATGACCTTCATCCGGCCGAAGGATTTTTGCACGTTTTTGAGAACGACATCAGCCATCTGAAATTTCCCTAGCCTAGCCCTTCACCGCACCGGCCGTGAGGCCGGCCACGATCTTGCGCTGGAATGCGAGCACCAGGATGATGATCGGAATGGTGACAATGACGGAACCGGCCATGATCGTGCCCCAGGGCAATTCGTAGGCCGTCGAGCCGCTCATCAGCGCGATGGCCGGCGGCACGGTGCGCCGCTCGTTGGTGAGCGTGAAGGTCAGCGCAAAGAGAAACTCGTTCCACGAGACGATGAAGGCGAGAAGTCCCGTCGTCACCGCGGCCGGCGCCATCAGCGGCAGGAACACTCGCCGCACCACGATCCAGGGCGTCGCGCCGTCGACGAAGGCCGCTTCCTCGATCTCCTTCGGCAGCTCGCGCATGAAGGTGGTGAGCACCCAGATCGTGAAGGGCAGGGTGAGCATGAGATTGGCGAGGATCAGGCCGGGCAGGGTGTTGTAGAGGCCGAACGCCCGGATCAGCTCGAACATGCCGGCGAGCACGGCGACCTGCGGAAACATCGAGACCGCGAGGATCGTCATGAGCAGCAGCGAGCGGCCGCGAAACGCGATGCGCCCGAAGGCATAGGATGCCGTGATGCCGAGTGCGAGGGAGATGGCAACCACGCAGCCGGATACGATGATCGAGTTCAGGATGTTCTCGCCGAAGGGCTGGCGCTCGAAGACGGCGATGTAGTTCGAGAGATCGAACCGCTCGGGCAAGTACGCTACCGAGAACAGGGCGCTCCCGGACCGGAAGGACGAGACGATCGCGTAATAGAACGGGAAGAGCGCGAAGACCGCGATGACGATCACGAGGAGCCAGAAGCCGATGCGGGCCAAAATCCTCATCGCGGATCCTCCCCGAGCCGCACGCGTCCGGCCGCCAGCGTGATGACCACGAGCAGCGCGATGATGAGGAAGATCAGCGTCGAAGCGGCTGACCCTAAGCCGACCTCCTGGAAGTCGACGAGCTGCTGACGCGCGTAGACCGACATGGAGGCCGTGTCCTTCGAGTTCGAGGTCAGGACGTAGATGAGATCGAAAACCCGTAGGGCATCGAGGGAACGGAAGATCACCGCCACCAGCAGCGCCGGCTTGATGAGCGGCAGGGTCACGCGGAAGAAGACGCGGATCGGCGAGACGCCATCGACTTTCGCCGCCTCATAGATGTCCTGCGGCAGCATCTGCAGGGCCGCCAGGATGAGGAGCGCCATGAAGGAGGTGTGCTTCCAGACGTCCACCATGACTGCGGTCCACAGGGCCGTGTCGGGATTGGCCGTCCAGGTGATCGGCGCCGCGATCAGGCCGATGCGCAGAAGCATGTCGTTGATGACGCCGAACTGGTCGTGCAGCATCCAGTTCCACATCTTGGCCGAGACGATGGTCGGGATCGCCCAGGGGATGAGGATGACGGCGCGCATCAGGCCGCGGCCGGGAAAGGCCGCGTTGAGGATGAGCGCCACCACGATACCGAGCACCGTCTCGAGGGAGACGGAGACGAGGGTGAACCACACGGTGTTCCACACCGAGTGCCACCAATCGGGCTCCGTCAGCAGCCCGAGCCATTCGCCGTCGTAATTGGCGAGATAGTTCTCGAAGCCGATGAAGTCGTAGTCGTTCAAATTGTTGAGGTCGGCGTCGGTGAAGCTGAACCAGATCGTCCTCACCAGCGGCCAGCCGGCGATGAGCGCAAGGACGATCAGGCTCGGCGCGATGAAGAGCCACGCCGCCCGGATGCGCGAGCGCGTGAGGGAGGAGCGGCGCCCCTGCGCCTGTTGCCGCGCCGGGACGCCGACTTGGGCAACGGCGCCGCTCATGCTTACTGCCAGCCGTTGCGCTTGATCCGCTTCAGGTCACGGTCGAGGCGGTTCAGGGCTTGCGACGGCTCGGCGCGTTTCGACAGCGCCTGATGCACCGCGTTGAAGAACTCGGTCGAGACCTTGTTGTAGTTCTGGCCGGTGACGGTAGCGGGGCGGGCGACCGCGTTGCTGAACACGCCGACCAGATCGCCGATGAAGGGGTTCGCCTTGGCGATGTCGGCATCGCTGTAGAGCGAGACGATGGTCGGGTTGAACGAGCCTTCAACCGCGCGGCGCTTCTGTTCGGCCGCGCCCGTCAGATACATGACGAGATCGGTCGCCGCTGCCGCGTTCTTGGAATATTTCGACACGGCGAGGAGCTGCCCGCCCAGCGTGCCGGCATGGCGACCGTCCGCGCCACCCTTCGGCAGGGGCGCGATGCCGACCTTGTCCTTGATCGTGCTGTCGGGCCCTTGAGCCAGCGCCCAGGCATAGGGCCAGTTGCGCATGAAGGCGGCGTTGCCGGCCTGAAAGACGCCGCGCGCTTCCTCTTCCGTGTAGTTGAGCACGCCTTCCGGCGTGACGGTGCCGACCCAGCCAGCGGCCGTCTTCAAGGCCTCGATGGCCTTCGGGTTCTCGATGGTGACCTCGCCCTTCTCGTCGACGATGGTGCCGCCGTTGTAGGAGGCGATCCATTCGAGGGCATTGGTGGTCAGGCCCTCATAGGCGCGGCCTTGCCAGGTATAGCCCCAGAAGTCGTTTCGTCCTTCCTTGCGCTCGCCTTCCTGGATGAGGCGGGCCGTCTCGGTGAGGTCGGCCCAGGTCTGCGGCACGGGGCGCTTGTACTTGTCGAGCAGATCCTTGCGATAATAGAGCAGGCCCGCATCGGCGAACCACGGCACGGCCATGAGCTTGCCGTCGACCCGGCTCGTCTCGACCATGGCGGGAAGATGGTCGCCGACGGCACTCTGTGCCTTTGATGTCAGGTCGAGCAGGTGATTGCCGAGGGTGCCGGTCCAGACCACGTCGATCTGGAACACGTCGATGTCGCCCGCGCCGGCAGCGAGCAACTGCTGGAACAGGGCGAGGCGCTCGGTGGCGGAATTGGGCGTCGAGACGATCTTGACCGTGTTGCCGGTGCGTTGCGCCCAGGCATCGACGCCCTGCTTGCAGATCTCGTATTCCTTGCCGAGCGCGCTGCACGAGATCGAGATCTCGACGGCAAAGGCGCTGGTCGATGCGGCGATTGCGGCAGCCGCGGCGAAGCTGGCGATGAGGCGGGACATGACTCTCCTCCTGCAGGCTTGAGATTTATTGCTTAGCTTCTAAAAGCCCCACTTGGCGTTTTGTTCCTGTGAAACGTGGTCCGGGGCCGCTTGTGCCCCATCTGATGCTGCCGAAACGAGGATAACTTATGAAAATCACATGGTTCGGTCATTCCGCCTTCCGGCTCGATCTCGCCGGCACAGCCGTGCTCATCGATCCGTTCTTCACCGGCAACCCGGGTTTCGAGGGCGACAAGGCGAAGATCGCAGAGGGCATCTCGCACATCCTGCTCACCCATGGCCACGGCGATCATGTGGGCGATACCGTCGAGATCGCGAAGAAGACGGGGGCCAAGGTCGTCACGAATTTCGAGCTCTGCATGTATCTCGCCAAGCAGGGCGTCCAGAACGTCGATCCCATGAACACCGGCGGCACCACCGACCAGGGCGGCTTCACCGTCACGCTTGTACGGGCCGACCACTCGTCCGGCCTCGTGGAGATGGATGTGAACTTCCCGCTCGGCAGCGCCAACGGCATCGTCGTGAAGGCGCCGGGCGAGCCGACGATCTACCACATGGGAGACACCGACATCTTCGGCGACATGGCCCTGATCGCCGAGATCCATAAGCCAGACGTGGTGATCGTGCCCATCGGCGACCGCTTCACCATGGGCCCCGAGGTCGCGGCGCTCGCCGTACAGCGCTTTTTCGGCGGCGCCAAGGCCGCCATCCCCTGCCACTACGCCTCCTTCCCGCCGCTCGTCCCCAACGCCGACCGCTTCGTCGCGGCGCTCGACGGCAAGGGCGTCCAGGTCGTGGTGCCGCACAAGACGGTGGGCGTGACGGTTTGAACCGGTCGGCGTCATCCCGGACGCCGCAGGCGATCCGGGATCGCCCGAACCAGCTTGGCACTGTCATCCCCGCGCAGGCGGGGATGACAGTGCCCAGGTTCATGAGCCGTTTCCTCTACCCGATCCCGGATCTCCGCTTCGCGCCGTCCGGGATGACGGATGAGCATCGGGCTTCCCACATCCAACGTTGCCCCCCGAGGCGGGCGGGTGCTATAGGCCGGCCAGCAGATTTCCAAGAGGTTAGGCCATTCATGTCGGTCGATGAGAAAACGGTCCGCCGCATCGCCCATCTGGCGCGCATTGCCGTGACGGATGCGGAGGTGCCGCATCTCCAGGGCGAGCTCAACGCGATTCTCTCCTTCGTCGAGCAACTCAACGAGGTGGATGTGGAGGGCGTCGAGCCGATGACCTCCGTCACCCCCATGATCATGAAGAAGCGCCGGGACGGCGTGACCGATGGCGGCTATGCGGACAAGATCGTCCGGAATGCCCCGGCCACCGAGGACAACTTCTTCCTGGTGCCTAAAGTCATTGAATGACACCGTCATCCCGGCCGGAGCGTGAGCGGAGAGCCGGGATCGCTAGACCAGTTTCCATTTCCAGACGATCCCGGATCGCGGCAGGGCCGCGTCCGGGATGACCAGGATTCCGCCGTGACCGAACTGACCCATCTCACCATTGCCGAGGCCCGCGACGGCCTGAAGGCCAAGACCTTCTCCGCAACGGAACTTGCCAAGGCCCATCTCGCCGCCATGGAGAAGGCGAGGGCGCTCAACGCCTATGTGCTCGAGACGCCGGAGAAGGCGCTTTCCATGGCCAAGGCCTCGGACGAGAAGCTCGGCCGCGGCGAAGGCGGCGCGCTCGAGGGCATCCCGCTCGGCATCAAGGACCTGTTCTGCACCGAAGGCGTGGTGTCCACTGCCGGCTCCAAGATCCTCGGCAACTTCAACCCTCCTTATGAATCCACCGTCACCCGGAACCTGTGGAACGACGGCGCGGTCATGCTCGGCAAGCTCAACATGGACGAGTTCGCCATGGGCTCCTCCAACGAGACCAGCGCCTTCGGCCCGGTGGTCTCGCCCTGGCGGCGCGAGGGGTCGAACGTGAGCGCGGGCGCTTCCGGCGCCATCGAGGGCACGCATCTCGTTCCCGGCGGTTCCTCGGGCGGCTCGGCTGCGGCAGTCGCGGCCCATCTGTGCCTCGCCGCCACCGCGACCGATACCGGCGGCTCGATCCGCCAGCCGGCGGCCTTCACCGGCACGGTCGGCATCAAGCCGACCTATGGGCGCGTCTCCCGCTGGGGCACGGTGGCCTTCGCCTCGTCCCTCGACCAAGCCGGCCCGATCGCCCGCACCGTGCGCGACACCGCCATCATGCTGCGCTCGATGGCCGGACCGGATCCGAGGGACACGACCTGCGTCGATCTCCCGGTGCCGGATTTCGAGGCGGCGGTTTCCCGCGGCGTGAAGGGTCTCAAGATCGGCATTCCGAAAGAATACCGGGTCGACGGCATGTCGCCCGAGATCGAGCAGCTCTGGCACCAGGGCGCCGAATGGCTGCGCGCCGCCGGCGCCGAGATCGTCGACGTCTCCCTGCCGCACACCAAATACGCGCTGCCTGCCTACTACATCGTGGCGCCTGCCGAGGCCTCCTCGAACCTCGCCCGCTATGACGGCGTGCGCTACGGCCTGCGCGAGAACGGCAAGGACATCGTCGATCTCTACGAGAAGACCCGCGCCGCCGGCTTCGGCCGCGAGGTCAAGCGCCGCATCATGATCGGCACCTACGTGCTCTCGGCTGGCTATTACGACGCCTATTACGTCCGGGCGCAGAAGCTGCGCACCCTGATCAAGCGCGACTTCGAGGAAGTCTATGCCCAGGGCGTGCACGCGATCCTGACCCCCGCCACACCGACCGCTGCCTTCGGCATCGGCGAGAAGGGCTCGGGCGACCCGGTCGAGATGTATCTCAACGACATCTTCACGGTGACCGTGAACATGGCGGGCCTGCCGGGCATCGCCGTGCCGGCCGGGCGCGATTCTCAAGGGCTGCCGCTCGGTCTCCAGCTCATCGGCCGCGCCTTCGACGAAGAGACCCTCTTCGCCACGGGCCAGGTGATCGAGGATGCGGCCGGCCGCATCAAGCTGCCTCGGGCCTGGTGGGCTTAAAGTCACGTGCATCCCACCGTTCCCGTCGTCCATCTCTGGGACTGGCTGCCCGCGGCCTTCGATCCGGTTCTGATCGTTATCGCTGTCTGGCTCGGCTGGAAGGCCGACCAGTTCGGCAAGGTGATGATCGTCGCCATGGCGGCGCTGGCGATTTCCGTGCTCGTCTCCTGGGCGATCAGCAGCATGGGCCTGCCCTGGATCGCACCCGTGCGGTCCGACGCGCTGACCCTGTTCCCGGTGCGCTTCGTCGCCGCTCTGCTCTGGGCCAGCGGCGCTTACGCGGCCCGCAGGGTGGCGAGGCGCTAGAGCTGTTTCCACTTGCGTGGAATCATTTCTCTTCCTTGGTTTGCCGCATTTTTTGACGGCGAACCGGGTCCACTTCGCCGAAAAATGCTCTAGGTCTCGGCTAGCCCGGCCCCGGTGCCTGCCGGGTTTCCAAGCGCGGTGGCGATCTCCTCGAGGGTCGCCTTCTCGGCATCGCTGACCGCGACGCCGCCGAAGCCCAGGAAGCCGCCTTCCTTGCCGGCCTCGGCCGATTTCCGGGCGACGCTCCACAGCCAGGCCTTGAAGGCTGCCGCATCCTCGGGCGCCTTGGCATCGAGCAGGCCCGAGACCGAGTGAAGCTCCGCGACGGCCTTAGTCTTGATGTCGGCGAACTGGCTGCCTTTGAACTGCGACTGGAAACTCTCGCGGACGGCGTTGCGGGTGTCGGTATTCGTGATGTCGTCGGCCACCGCCTTCACGAGCGGCGTCGCCTGAGCGTCCTGCTTGGCTTCGAGCAGCGCCCAGCCGCTCGACATGGATTCCTGCAACAGGCTCCAGAGGCCGCCCGGATCCGCGGCCGTGATCGCCATGCCGGCGACCACCGGGCTGGCGACGAGACGGGACCATTCCTCGGGCGTGAAATTCGACTTGCTGGCCATCTCATTGCTCCTGTCGGGCTGCCCGGGAAGGGTTCTCGAGCGTAACCGCCCGTGCTCGCCGTTGGTTCCTGGCGGCGAGGACCGCATCGGGCCAAAAAAATGGGCCTGACCCGAAGGTCAGACCCATCATGCGCAGCGTTACGCGGGACGCGAGGTTACTGCGGGTTGGCCGGAGCCGCCGGAGCGGCCGGGGAAGAGGGAGTAGCCGGGGCTGCGGGAGCCGCCGGGGTCATCGGGGTTACGGGAGCGCTCGGCGCCTTGCTCGGGGAAGAGCTCTCGGTCGGGGTGCCGGTGCTGCCGGTGGTGCTCGGCTCGTTACTGCCGCCGTCATAGAACAGGAAGGCGAGCAGGCCGAGTGCGACAACAAGACCGCCGATCACATAAGCAAGAGTGTTCGAACCACGCCCGGTGTTATCGTAGACGTTGGTTTCGCGATTGTAGACATTGGGTTCGCGATCCATAGGATCCATAGCCATTTTGAAACTCCTTGACCGTTTTACCTCCCGAACAACGCCGAATGTCGGATGCGGTTTCATCGCAGCGTGGCAATTATTTTCGATATCTGAGAATAAATCCGATCTAATCTTAACGATTGGTTCACCAACCTGAACGTCCGTTCATCTAGAAGGGGGTTGACCCGTTCCTGCGTCGCTCTTACTCCGGCTAGAGCATCGCGCGGAAAAGCGGACCCGGTTTTCACTGGCGTGGCCCGCTGGGTCCGCGCCCAACGGTGCTCTCATTTATGGAGGAAGCATCGGATGGATCCTGAAAGTGCAAATCCACTTTTGGGTCCGATGCTTGGCAAACGGCGAGAATTAAAGGCGCAAGGCTCATGAACGCTCCGGTCAACCCTAAGAAGCTCATCAAAGGCGCGACAGGCGATTGGGAAATCGTCGTCGGCATGGAGATCCATGCCCAGGTGACGAGCCAGGCCAAGCTGTTCTCCGGCGCCTCGACGGCCTTCGGCGGCGATCCGAACAGCCACGTTTCCCTGGTGGATGCGGCCATGCCCGGCATGCTGCCCGTGATCAACGAGGAATGCGTGCGCCAGGCCATTCGCACGGGGCTCGGTCTCAAGGCCGAGATCAACCTGAAGAGCACCTTCGACCGCAAGAACTACTTCTATCCGGATCTGCCGCAGGGCTACCAGATCAGCCAGTACAAGAGCCCGATCGTGGGCGAGGGCGAGGTGATCGTGGACGTGCCGGAGAGCGGCGAGACCATCACCGTGCGCATCGAGCGCCTGCATCTCGAGCAGGATGCCGGCAAGTCGATCCACGACCTGCACCCGACCCTGAGCTTCGTCGACCTCAACCGCTCGGGCGTGGCGCTCATGGAGATCGTGTCGAAGCCGGATCTGCGCTCGGCGGACGAGGCGCGCGCCTATGTGACCAAGCTGCGCACGATCCTGCGCTATCTCGGCACCTGCGACGGCGACATGGAGAAGGGCAATCTCCGCGCCGACGTGAACGTCTCGGTCCGCCGCCCCGGCGAGGAATTCGGCACCCGCTGCGAGATCAAGAACGTCAACTCGATCCGCTTCATCGGACAGGCCGTCGACGTCGAGGCGCGGCGCCAGATCGCGATCCTGGAGGACGGCGGCAAGATCGACCAGGAGACCCGTCTCTACGATCCGGGCAAGGGCGAGACGCGCTCCATGCGCTCCAAGGAAGAGGCGCACGATTACCGCTACTTCCCCGATCCGGATCTGCTGCCGCTCGAATTCGACCAGGCCTATGTGGACGATCTCGCCCAGCACCTGCCGGAACTGCCGGACGAGAAGAAGGCTCGCTTCATGGCGTCCTACGGGGTGCCGGCCTACGATGCCGGCGTGCTGGTGGCCGAGCGCGCCTCCGCCGACTTCTACGAGGAAGTCGCCAAGGGCCGTGACGGCAAGGCTGCCGCGAACTGGGTGATCAACGAGCTGTTCGGCCGCCTCAACAAGGAAGGCAAGGACATCACCGAGACGCCGGTTACGGCCGCCCAGCTCGGCGCCATCATCGAGCTCATCGGCGAGAACGTGATCTCCGGCAAGATCGCCAAGGATCTGTTCGAGATCGTCTTCACCGAAGGCGGCGACCCGCGCGAGATCGTGGAAAGGCGCGGCATGAAGCAGGTGACCGACACTGGCGCCATCGAGAAGGCCGTGGACGAGATCATCGCCGCCAACCCCGACAAGGTGGAGCAGGCGAAGGCGAAGCCGACCCTGCTCGGCTGGTTCGTCGGCCAGACCATGAAGGCCACCGGCGGCAAGGCCAACCCGCAGGCCCTCAACGAGATCTTGAAGCAGAAGCTCGGGATCGAGTAAGTCTCGTCGGCTCGCCGGCGGAGGCTGCCGTTTCCGCCGGACTTTTGCAGGTGCTGATCCCGTGACCGCGCAGCCCAATCCCTTCGCACCGCACTGGCTGATCCGCGACATCACGGTCGCGACGCACCGGACCCTGGTCGGGCCCGGCGGGCTGCTCTTCCTGGGCGACTCGCTGGTGGAGGGATTCTACTGGAGCAACCTGGGCGGCCTTCCGGTGCTCAATGCCGGCTATTTCGGCATCTGGACGGAGGAGCTGGAGCCGAAGGTGGCGCGCCTGCTGAAATCGGCGCAGCCGAGCCTCGGCGTGCTGCTCGTCGGAACGAACGACGCCAAGAAAAGCAATTCGGAGGAAAGCGTCGACGCGACCGCCGAGCATTTCGAACGCGTCGTGGGGCATTTCGAGGATGCGGGCGTGCCCTTCATCGCGATGACGCCGCCGCCGATCGAGCCGGCCAAGCGGCTCTCAAACTTCTACTCGGCCGATTTCATGGCCTCCGTGAGCCGGCGCATCACGCAGATCGTCGACGGCCGGGCGGCAGCCATCCTCGATCTTCAGAAGGATTTCGCGGATTCCGACGGCGCCGCACGAACCGGGATCACCACGGACGGAATCCATCTGTCGGCGGAGGCGTACCGCCTGCTGCACGACATGCTTGAAACGACGATCGCCGCATTGACGGCGCGGAGGGGCGATGAACGAGGCCAGTCAGCCAGACGTTAGTCCTGCCCCGCCGCGGAGCGGCGCGCATTGGCCGTTCCTCGACCTTCTGCGCCTGGGTGCGGCGTTGCTGGTGCTCTTCGGGCATAGCCGAGGACTCGTCTTCGTGAGCTTTCAGGATATCGCCCAGGCGGGCTTGGGGACGAAGGCCTTCTATTTCCTGACGGGCATTCACAGGGAGGGCGTTGCGATCTTCTTTGCGGTCAGCGGATTCCTGGTCGGTGGCGGCGTCTGGCGCTCGCTGCGAAGGAGCGGGTTCGATGCGAAGGTTTATTTCGCCAGCCGCTTCGCCCGCATTTACGTCGTTCTCCTGCCGGCACTGGTGTTGACGCTGCTGCTCGACCGGATCGGGCGATCCTACCTGATCGACACACGCTTCTTCGGCGAACGGCCCTTGATGCCCATCGGCCTCACCTCAGATTGGACCTGGGGGCAGCTCGCCTGCAATGTCGCAGCGGTGCAGGGAATTTTCTGCAGGCCGCTCGGGGCAAATCCGCCGCTCTGGTCGCTAGGCTATGAATGGGTGTTCTATCTTCTTGCGCCCGTACTGTTCGGCATCTGCCTCGCGAAGTTCCCGAAAGTGCTCAAGCTCTGCGCCGTCGCGCTGCTGGTCCTGGGAGTATCCTCCCTTGCACGAGGCCTTCTGAGCTGGATGCCCTGGTTCATCATCTGGCTCGCAGGGGCCTTGGCCGCTCAGATCGTTCGAGAGCGCGAGCTGCCCCTGGCTACAGGCCTCGCTGGCCTCGCTGCGATCGGGGCCGGCTTCGTCATCTCTCGCCTGCAGATTCTGCCGCCCTACGGCACCGATCTCATGGTCGGTTTGGGAACGGCGCTCGCCATCGCCAACCGGCCGTTGCTGTCCTGGTGCCCGCTCTCGGGTCCGGTGCGCATCGGAGCGGATTTCTCCTATTCGCTTTACCTCATCCATGTGCCGGTCACCGTGTTCCTGGGCGGCCTTCTCGAGTGGTACGGCTGGCCCTCGGTGCTGGTTCGTCCCAGCGCCTCCTCCTATGCGACTTATGCGAGCCTCGTGATCGCTGCACTCGTTGCAGCCTTTGTGTTTTCCCTCTTCACCGAGCGTCGGACGGAAAGCTTCCGCGATTTCCTCCTTCGGCGCAGAGCCACGGCTTCCGTGCTCCCGACGCGCGTTTAACCCTTGCATTTCTCCAATAGGCTGACCGATCACGACGATGCCCCATCTTTCGCCATCCCTTGCAACGGCTCCATCCACACCTTTCATCCGCCCCGTCGTCGACGAGGATGCGCAGGACATCTTCGGCCTGATTGCAATCTGCTACGCGGAGTATCCCGGCTGTTTCGTCGATCCGCATGACGACCTGCCGGACCTGCGCGCGCCCAGCGTCTCCTACGTCGCTTCCGGCGGCGCCTTCTGGGCTGTCGAGGACGAACGCGGGCGTGTCTGCGCCTGCGTGGCGGTCGACTTCCCGGAAACGAGGATCGCCGAACTGCACCGGCTCTACGTGCGTCCGGACATGCGCGGGCAGGGATTGGGCTCGCGTCTCGTGCGCAGGGCGGAAAGCCATGCGCGCCAGCGCGGTGCGGAACGCCTCGTCCTGTGGTCCGACACGCGCTTCACCACGGCCCACCGGCTCTACAGCCGTCTCGGCTATACGCAGACCGGCGGACAGCGCCAGCTCGCGGATATCTCGCAATCGGCGGAGTATCGGTTCGAGAAGGCGCTGTGAGGTTCGGACGGCCGTTCTTGAGCTGTCATTCCGGGGCGAGCGATAGCGAGAGCCCGGAATCCATAAACACGACCCTTCAAGGATGAGCGACTAGCGTCGCACGTTCTTCTGCATCCTCAGCGGTTATGGATTCCGGGCGCCGCTGCGCGGCCCCGGAATGACAGTGGAGCGCCTCATCACGGAATCTCGTAAACCAGATACTCGTCGTTGAGCCCGCGCAAAGCGGTCTTCTGCAATGTCGGCCGCAGGCCCTGCGTCTCGATGATCTGGGACGCCTCGGGATGCTCGACCACGGAATCGGTCGCGAAGATCGAGCGCGACATGGCAAGGCCCTGGACGCGCGAGGCGATGTTCACCGTCTGGCCGAAATAATCCTGCCGGTCGTTCAGGGTCACGGCAAGGCACGGTCCCTCGTGAATGCCGATCTTCAACAGCAGGTCCTCCTGGCCGCGCTGCTCGTTGAGATTGCGCATCGCCTCGCGCATGCGCAGAGCGGCGGAGATCCCATGGTCCGGCGTGGGGAATGTCGCCATCACCGCGTCGCCGATGGTCTTCACCACGGCGCCTGTCTCAGAGGCGACGATGTCCTGGAGCACGCGAAAATGCTCGCGCACGAGATCATAGGCCACGAGATCGCCGACGCGTTCGTAGAGTTCCGTCGAGCCCTTGAGATCCGTGAAGAGGAAGGTGAGGCTCGTGATCTTCAGGCGCTGGTCGATGTCGAGCGTGTCGGTGCGATAGAGATCGCGGAAGGTCTGGTTGGTGAGCAGACGCTTTGCCGTCAGGAACGACCGCCGCTGCTTCAGCATATGATGCAGCTCGTTGCCGGCCACCCACACGGAGGGCAGGACGCGCCTGTTGGTATGGTTCTCAAGCGAGATGCGCAGCGGACCTGGCCGCATGGCGAGGGTCTGGTTCTGCGGATGGCTCTCGTTGAGGACGAGCGACAGGCTCTGACGCTCGCGGGTCGGTTCGCCCTTCACGTCGATGAACTGCGCCGCGTGGGTGACAGGCTCGAAGACGATCACGAATTCCGCCGGCAGCTGCAACGATAGGATCGCGCGCTCGCCGGCCGGAAGCTCGACCGCGTCGAGCACGATCTCCTCGATCAGCCGCTCGAAATCCTCCGGCAGGTCGATTCCCGAACCCCAGAAGATCTGGCGCATGTATTCGTTCATCGGGAGCGAATCCGGGTCGTGGGCCGCGATCTTGCGCACCCGCGGGCTGACCGTGAAGGTGACCTCGACCATTTCGTCGAGGGTCGGCTCGTAGCCCGCCGCACAGAGGGAGCAGCAATATTCGCTCTGGTTGACGGATTTGAGGCTCATGCCGGCCTCGAGCACGCCGCCGCATCCGGGACAGAGCACGTTCCAGGACATCTCGAACAGGCCGATCCGGGCGGCATGAAGAAAGGCCGCGATGACGCGATCCTCGTCGAGTCCGCGCTTCTCGGCGAAGGCAAGCGCATTGATCCGGTTCAGGTCATGGTCGGGGGCATCGCGGATCAGCGTCTCGATGGCGTCGACGATCTCGGCGTCGGCGGATTGGCGGAGAACCGCTAGGAGTTTCTGGTCTTCGCTCATGACGGGACCTTCCTCGAAGGGCGAGCCGGACCACCGGATGGCGAGCGCTCGGTCATCTCATTCCGGTTGCGAGGCAATGCAACCCGAGACGGCGGGTCTCGGGTTGCTAAACCTTATTCTACAACATGATAGGCGCTCAATCCGGCTTTGTCAGGGCAGTTCCGGAGGGACCGGGCGTTCGTCATACCTCCGCAACTCCGTATTCCTCGGCATAGCGGTTGGCAACGCGGGTCTGCCACAGGCAGAGAACGGGAGCGACGAAGAGTTCGACGACCAGGCCGCCGACCATGAAGAAGGACGGGAACCCGGTGAGGCCGAGACCGATCAGGCGACCCAGGCCTCCGATGACCACGAGAAGCGTCAGCAGCCGGAAGCGGCCGGTCCTGACCTCGATGGAGGGCAGGGTGCTCCAGAAGCACAGGCCGATGCCGAGGAGAAGGCCGGACAGGAACCGGAAATGGCTCTCCGCGGAAATCGACACCGCGTCGCCCGTGAGCGCCTGCCCGAACAGCACGCCGTAGAGCCCCGTCGCAACGGGGATGGCGGCGACGATCGCCACGGTCTGCTGCAGGAGCTTCCTCTCGCGTTCCATGCTGGGCATGACATCTCCCTGGCTGGATTTTGCTCCTTCCCGGAGCAGAAACAATCGACTAGGTTCCCCGGCCACAGAATTTTCTCGCAAAAGGGGGCGCATCATGACGGCAAGGTTCGAGTTGCACGGGTTTGCCTATTCGGGGCCGACCTACAAGGTCGCGCTCACCCTGTCGCTCATGAGCGAGTCCTTCGACTACGTGCACGTGAACATGATGGCGGGCGAGCACAAGCAGCCGCCCCATCTCTCCAGGCAGCGCTACGGCCAGGTGCCCCTTCTGCTCGACCGCAACAACGGCCGCTATCTGTGCCAATCGGCGGCGATCCTTGAATACCTCGCCGACATGACCGGCAAGTTCGGCGGCGCCAGTCTCGATGAGCGGCTGCAGGTGCGCGAGTGGCTCTATTGGGATTTCGACCGTCTGGCAGCGCCGCTGTACAAGGCGCGCGTGATCAAGCTGGGCTTCCGCAAGGCTCCTCCCGAGGTGGCCGACGATTGCTTCCAGGCCGCGAAGGCCGGCCTCGGCGTTCTCGAAACGCATCTTGCCGGCCGCCAATGGCTGGTCGGGGAGGGCATGACCATTGCCGACATTGACGTCTACGGCGTCGTCGCCTTCGCCGGCGAGGCGGGGATCGACCTTGCCGATTATCCTCAGATCCTGGCTTTCACGCAGCGCGTCGAGGCGCTCCCCGGCTTCAAGGCGCGGGCGGACCTGCTGCCGATGGAATCGCGGGCGGCGGCATGACCGACCTGACGATCCGCGAGGCGCGGGCCGACGATCTCGAGGCGATCATCCGCCTGCACGAAGAAGACGAACTGGGTTCGCACGGCGACCTGTGGTCGGCGGAGACGTGGCCGGCCTACGAGGCCGCCTTCGCCGCCATCGCTCGCAGCGCCGAGAACAGGCTCTTCGTCGCACTCGACGGCGAGGAGGTGGTCGGCACGTTCCAGCTCACCTTCATCCCCAACCTCACCGGGCGTGGCGCCCTGAGGGTCAAGGTCGAGAGCGTGAAGGTGAAGGCGGCGCGGCGCTCGGGCGGGATCGGCGCCAGGATGATCGTCTTCGCTGAAGGTTATGCCCGCGAGCAGGGGGCCCGGGCCATGGAGCTCACGTCGAACAAGACCCGCAAGGACGCGCATCGCTTCTACGAGCGCCTGGGCTTCGCCCGCAGCCACGAGGGGTTCAAGAAGAAGCTGTGACGGGTGACAACCCGCTGTCATCCCCGCGCAGGCGGGGATCCATAACCACGACGGCTCAAAAAGGCGAGTGCCGCGCGCGGTTCTGCATCGTCAGCGGATATGGATCCCAGGCTCCGCTGACGCGGCCCCGGGTGACAGGCAAAGCTGAAAGCCCTAAGCCTTCGTCTCGGCCTTGAGCCGGGTGTTGCAGGCGCTCCAGAACTTCGGCCAGTTGGCATCCTTCTCGAGCTTCCCGCCGGCCTTGGCGTCCTTCCATTCCAGGCTGCACTTGGCCATGCGCTCGCGCGCGGCGGCCTGGGCGGGTGTCGGCTCCTTCTTCGGCTTCGTCTCACCGGCCGCCTGGACGGCGCCGGCCATGGACAGGACCATCGCCGCGGCGATGGCTACACTGACAACGCGGTTCAAGATCTGATCCCCCAAGGAACTTTTATGGTTACAGGATAACCTGTCCGCAACAGGGGAACAAGCGTGTCCTCGTGGCTCGGGATGGGGTCTTTCCACGGAATTCGATTGCGGCCTAGGATGCCAGGGCCAATCTTACGCCCTATGCATTTATCGACATCGAAGGAGAGGCTTTCCATGGCGGTTTCCCCGCAGCAACCGATCGAGCTCTATTACTGGCCGACCCCGAACGGATGGAAGATCACCATCATGCTCGAGGAATGCGGGCTGCCTTACACCGTCCTGCCCGTCAATATCGGCAAGGGCGATCAGTTCAGGCCGGAATTCTTGAGCATCTCTCCCAACAACAAGATGCCGGCCATCGTTGATCATGAGGGGCCGGGGGGCAAGCCGATCTCGGTGTTCGAGTCTGGCGCGATCCTGCAATATCTCGGCCGCAAGACGGGCAAGTTCTACCCGCAGGACGAACGGGCGCGCGTCGAGGTCGACCAATGGCTGTTCTGGCAGATGGGCGGCTTCGGCCCCATGCTCGGCCAAGCGCACCATTTCCGTATCTACTCGCCGGAAAAGATACCCTACGCCATCGACCGCTACACCAACGAGACTCATCGCCTCTACGGGGTGCTGAACAAGCGCCTGGCCGATCGGGAATTCGTGGCGGGCGAGTATTCCATCGCCGACATGGCCATCGCCCCCTGGGCGAAGCTCTGGGAGCGCCAGGGCCAGAACATCGACGAGTTTCCCCATGCCAAGCGCTGGCTCGAGACCGTGCTCGCCCGCCCGGCGGTCCAGCGCGGCATTGCGGTGAGCTCCGAGGACCGTGGAAAGACCGACCTCACGGATCCGGCGGTCCAGGCCATCCTGTTCGGGCAGAGGGCGCGGTAGGTCCGCATGCATTTCCCTCCCCCTTGCGGGGAGGGGCAGGGGTGGGGGTGGTGCGACTGCGCGAGAAAGTGACCGAACGGGGCGCTGGTTCACCTCTCCCTGAGGAAGAGGTGACATTGCTGTAGCGGCCTTCCTGCATTCTGGATGCGGCACAGCGCCTCGACTTTGCGACCCCCACCCTCGATCCCTCCCCGCAAGGGGGAGGGAGAGCGGTGAGATCTCAATTCGCCTTGGTCCAGGTCTGTCCGCGGCAGATCAGGCCGCCGAGGACGCAGCCTGAGAGCTGCAGGGTCGTCGGGGACATCACCTTGAGCTTGCCGGTATAGGTCTTGCCGTCCTGGGGATTGTAGAGCTGGCCGCTGTAGCCCTCCCCATCCGACTTGAGGTCCCAGATCATCCGAACGCCCACGATGGCGCGATCGCGCAGGCTCGGGTCTGCATTGTTCGTGTCCTTCTGGAAGGTCGAGGTCACGATGGTGCCGCAATAGACCGCTCCGCATTTGGCGATCCGCACGCGGGTATCGCCGCTCTGGGTGAGCCATGTGCCGCTCGGATCGGCGGACTGGGCCTGTGCCGGAAACGCGAGCAGGGCCAGTCCGACGGCGGCGAGGAACGCTTGTTTCATTCTTCACTCCCTCTGGGTCGGTCTTCACCGGACCGATCGGGCAACAGATTAGAGCGCAAGAGACTAGGGGAGCAGGTCAAGCTTTCCAAGCGGGCAGGGCAAAAGGCGCTTGAGGCCTGGGGGGCACGCCGCTATAAGCGCCGCACTTCATCATTTCCCTTCATCTTCAAAGCGAGCTGTCATGGCCACCGAGCGCACATTCTCCATCATCAAGCCCGACGCGACCGAGCGTAACCTCACCGGCGCCGTCAACGCCGTCATCGAGCAGGCCGGCCTGCGCATCGTCGCCCAGAAGCGCATCCTGATGAGCCGCCGCGAGGCCGAGACCTTCTATGCGGTCCACAAGGAGCGTCCCTTCTTCGGCGAGCTCGTGGACTTCATGATTTCCGCTCCGGTCGTCGTGCAGGTTCTCGAGGGCGAGAACGCCGTTCTGCGCTACCGCGAAATCATGGGCGCCACCAACCCGGAGAGCGCCGCCGAGGGCACGATCCGCAAGCTCTACGCCAAGTCCATCGGCGAGAACTCGGTCCACGGCTCCGACAGCCAGGACAACGCCAAGATCGAGATCGCCCAGTTCTTCTCGGGCAACGAGATCGTCGGGTAACGCCTCTGCGATTGCCGTTACTCGGATCAGGCCGCCCACGAGGCGGCCTTTTCTGTTAATGGGTGTCTGCCGACCTTTCCCTCCCCCTTGCGGGGAGGGGTAGGGGTGGGGGTGGTATGACTGGGTGAGCCTGCGCCAGGTAAGGCTGTAGCCGCCTTGCGTTTCATCGATGTTGCACACTGCTCCGACTTTGCGACCCCCACCCTCAATCCCTCCCCGCAAAGGGGGAGGGAGGTTTGGGCGGCCTTTTCATTTTCGGTCCGTTCCCCCATCATGCGCCCGCCATGAATCAAGCTCCCCGCATCGAACGCCGCGCCTCAGTCTGTCCGCACGATTGCCCCTCCGTCTGCTCCCTCGAGGTGGAGGTGATCGACGGGCGCACGATCGGGCGCGTGCATGGGGCGAAGAGCAACAGCTACACGGCCGGAGTGATCTGCGCGAAGGTGGCGCGCTATGCGGAGCGCATCCACAACCCGGACCGGCTGCTTTACCCCATGAAGCGCACCGGCCCGAAGGGTTCGGGCCAGTTCGAGCGGATTTCCTGGGACGAGGCGCTCGACATCGTGGCCAAAAAGTTCCTGGAGGCGGAGCGGGACTTCGGCACCGAGTCCGTCTGGCCCTATTATTATGCCGGCACCATGGGCTACGTGATGCGCGACGGCATCAACCGCCTGCGCCATGTGAAGAAGTATTCCGGCCAGTATTCCACCATCTGCACCGCCATGAGCTGGACCGGCTACGTGGCCGGCACGGGCCATCTGCGGGGCGCGGATCCGCGCGAGATGGCGGTCTCCGACTGCATCGTGATCTGGGGCACGAACCCGGTTCACACCCAGGTCAACGTGATGACCCATGCGATGAAGGCGCGCAAGGAGCGCGGTGCCAAGATCGTCGCCATCGACATCTACCGGAACGCCACCATGAAGCAGGCCGACATGGCGCTCTTGGTGAAGCCGGGCACCGACGGGGCGCTCGCCTGCGCAGTGATGCACATTCTCTTCCGCGACGGCCTTGCGGATTGGGATTATCTCGAGCGCTACACCGATCATCCGCACGAATTCGCGGAGCATCTGAAAAGCCGCAATCCGCAATGGGCTTCCGCCATCACCGGCCTGCCGGTCGAGGAGATCGAGGCCTTCGCGAGACTCGTGGGCACGACGAAGCGCACTTACTTCCGCCTCGGCTTCGGCTTCGGACGCCAGCGCAACGGCGTGGTCAACATGCATGCCGCGCTCTCAATTCCTGCGGTGACAGGTGCATGGCGATACGAGGGCGGCGGCGCGCTTCATTCCAACAGCGGCATCTTCCACTGGAACAAGGCGCTGATCGAAGGCCACGACGCCATCGACAAAAGCATCCGCATTCTCGACCAGTCGCAGATCGGCCGCGTTCTCACCGGCGACGCCGAGGCGCTCTACAACGGCCCGCCCGTCAAGGCGATGCTGATCCAGAACACCAACCCGGTCTCAGTTGCGCCGGAGCAGGAGTTGGTGAAACGGGGTTTTGCTCGCGAGGATCTCTTCGTCTGCGTGCACGAGCAGTTCATGACCGAGACGGCGCTCATGGCCTATATCGTGCTGCCCGCGACCATGTTCATGGAGCACGACGATCTCTATTCCGGCGGCGGCCACCAGCATTTCCAGGTCGGGCCGAAGCTCATCGACCCGCCGGGCGAGTGCCGCTCCAACCACGAGGTTTTTCGCGGACTCGCGGAGCGCCTCGGCGCCGAGCATCGCGGCTTTGCCATGGAGCCGCGCGAGATCATCGACTGGACGCTCCAGAATTCCGGCTGGGGCAGTCTGGAGAACCTGGAGGCGCATGTCCATTTCGACGCGCAGCCGCCCTTCGAGGAGGCGCATTTCCTGAAAGGCTTCGGCTATCCGGACGGCAAGTTCCGCTTCAAACCCGACTGGACCAAGGTGCCGTCCTACAACAACGGCGCGATGGGCCCCTGGGCGAGCATGCCCGCCTTTCCGGACCATTGGGGCGTGATCGAGGCGGCGACCGAGGAACATCCGTTCCGTCTCGCCACGAGCCCGGCGCGAAACTTCCTCAATTCCAGCTTCTCCGAGACGCTGACCTCCCTCGACAAGGAGCGGCGGCCCGAGGTGATGATCCATCCGCTCGACGCCGCGAGCCAGGGCATCGCCGAGGGCAACTGGGTGAAGCTGAAGAACCATCGCGGCGAGGTCTATCTTCGCGCCAAGCTCTTCGACGGCGTGCGGCGTGGCGTGCTCATCGCCGAGGGCATCTGGCCCAACGCCGCCCATCCCTTCGGGCGCGGCATCAACACGCTCACCGGCGGCGATCAGGTCGCGCCCTATGGCGGCGCTGCCTTCCACGACAACCGTGTGGCGTTGGACAAGGCCGATCTCGATCCGGCGCTCGAGCCTTCCGTGGTACGAAAACGCCTGCGGAGTGAGGCGGTCGTCGGCTGAGTCCGACCCTCCTTCCTGCTTGCAGGGAGTCGGGGTGGGCGCTGCGCTTTCCTAGTTCGGCACTGAGGCTGCCGCAACCTCACCTCTCCCCGGTGGGGAGAGGTCGAGCGAAAGCGAGGGTGAGGGGGTACGCCCTCTCCGGATAGACCTGTAACCCCTCACCCGCGCCTCCGGCGCGACCTCTCCCTCAAGGAGAGGTGAACCCGCGCCATATCTTCATAGGTTGCCTTGCCTTTAGTCAGACCTTCTTAAGCCTATCCGCAGCTCCCACTTGATCCTGAACGGCCAAGCCTATTCTTAAACCCCGAACGTGATTTCTTCCCTGGGGAGCCATCCATGATTTCGATTGCCCGTTCGCTGCTTGTGGCCGTTGCCATGTCCGTCAGCACGTCGGCAGCTTTCGCCGCCGCCTCGAACATGCCGACCCAATACCAGCCGGATCCGGCTCTGAAGACCGAAAGCATGGCCCAGCTGCGCGCCCGGGTCAGCCAGGCCTGCACCGTCGTCCAGGCGAGGAGCCAGAGCGGCGTCAGCGAGGCCTCCCTCAGTCGACCCTGCGACTGCTATGCCGGCCGCACCATGCGCTCTCTCAGCCCCGAGGAGGTCCAGTCCTACCGCGATACGGGCGTGTTCAACGACACCGCGCGCGCCAAGGCCCTTTCCGCGCTCGACGCCTGCAAGCTCCCGCGTCCGTAAATTCAAGGGCCGTCTCGGCATTGCGGATCCCGGCGCTTTGCCGGGTCCGGTCCGATGCCCTAGATTGTCCGCCATGCCCTTACCGTTCAGTCTCGCTCGCTTCACGGCCGTCGCGCTCGCGGCTCTCGTTTTGTGCGCCGCCCTGACGGTAACACCCATGGCTCAGGCGCAGGAGACGCGCCCTGCCACCGAGGCGCAGTTCCGGGACTGGCTCGCGCAGATTGTCTGGCCCGATGCGCAGAAGCAGGGCGTCTCCCGGGAGACGTTCGAGCGCAGCCTGTCGGCGATCCGGCTCGATTGGGATCTTCCCGAACTTCAGCCGCCCGGCCGGGCGGCTCCGTCCGACGATCAGAGGCAAGCGGAGTTCCAGAGCCCGGGCCGCTATTTCGCCGAGGCTCAGCTCGCCTCCCTTGCGAAAAGCGGGCGCGATCTCCTGCGGCAATGGTCCTCCGCTCTCGATGCCATCGAGAAGCGCTACGGCGTGCCGCGGGAGATCGTCGTCGCGATCTGGGGACGGGAATCGCATTTCGGCCACGTCGCGCCGCAGCGCCAGGCCCTGCGAGTCCTGGCGACGCAGGCCTTCATGGGGCGTCGGCGCGCGCTGTATTACCCGGAACTCCTGGCCGCCCTGGTCATCATCGAGGAGGATCATTTTTCCGGCGAGACCCTGCTGTCGTCCTGGGCCGGGGCCATGGGGCAGCCCCAGCTCCTCCCGTCAAAATTCCTGCACTACGCCGTCGATGCCGATGCGGACGGGCGGCGGGATGTCTGGAAATCGGTGCCGGACAGCCTGGCGTCCATCGCGAATTATCTGCGCGAGCACGGCTGGAAGCCGGATCTGCCCTGGGGCTTCGAGGTGAGCCTGCCGCAGGCCGTCTCCTGCACGCTCGAAGGCCCGCGCCAGGGCAGGCCCCTGCAGGAATGGCTGCAACTCGGCCTGACGCCCGCCGGCGGCGCCTTGCCCAGGTGGGGCGGCAATGCGACCGGTTTCATCGTGATGCCCGCGGGCCGCCTGGGACCGGCCTTCCTGGTGTCCGAGAACTTTTATGTGCTCAAGCAGTACAACGAGTCCGACCTCTACGCGCTCTTCATCGGCCATCTTGCCGACCGCATGCGCGGCGCTTCGGCGTTCACGGGGCGGTGGCAGCCGATCGATACTTTGCGGCGCGGCGATATCCAGGCCATGCAGGAGCGGCTGAAGAGCCAGGGCCACGATGTCGGAAAGGTGGACGGCCTGATCGGCTTTGCCACGCGCACGGCCATCGGCCAATGGCAGGTCAAGAGCCGGCGCGACGAGACCTGTTTTCCGGATGCGGCGCTTGTCCGGGCCGTCCGCTAGGGCATCGGACCCGAAAGTGGACTGGAAGTTTTGGGATTTGCACGATGCTTTACCCCGGCGAGTGCAGGGCGGACGTAGGTTTAACCGCCTCTGAGGCCATGATGCAGAAAGGCCGGGACGATCCCGGTCTTTCCATGGAACATACAAGAGGCATCGCGTTCGACGTTATCCGGGCAGCAGGTCGATCACGCGCATGATGGCCACCGTGGTGCCGGTATTCTTGCTGCGCTCCGGCATGTTCTTGGCGCAGGACCACACGTCGCCCTTTTTGTAGAGGGTGTCGCCGGATCCCGTGTCCACGGTCAGCTCGCCTTCAAGCATGTGGCAGACCATGTCATTGCCCATGCTCGCGCCGCTGGTGCTCGCGCCCGGCTGGTAGATGTTGTCGCGCATCGATACCGTTTTATAGTTCGGGATCATCGTCTCACGCTTCGAGTAGTCCACGCGACGAACGCCCGGCGCGATTTCCCGGCCCTCCGGCGAGCCGGAGGTTTGAGCGGCAGCAGGTGCAACTGGAATAACAACAGACGCTACGGCAATGTTGAGCAAGGTCTGGCGACGGTTAAGGTGTTCCATGGCTTCCTCGCGTCAAAGAGGCCACCCCAGCACCTGAGATTCCACGCCTGTCCCAATTGCGTGTCAATCGGCTCGTATGGATTTCTCGCTTTGGCGCATCATCCTGGCGAATGCAGAGTGCCGTTCGCGTCCCAGTCGCGCGAAAACACCACCCGCCCGTTATCCAGCCGGGCCGTCCCGTCGCAGATCGTCCGCAGCGCCTGCGGGTAGAGAATGCGCTCCTGCACGATCACGCGGGCGGCGAGGCTTTCCTCCGTGTCGCCCGGCACCACCGGCACGGCGGCCTGGGCGATGATCGGGCCGGCATCGAGTTCCGGCACCACGAAATGCACGGTGCAGCCATGCAGGAGCACGCCGTCGTCAAGCGCCCGGCGATGGGTCCGGGTGCCGCGATAGAGCGGCAGCAGGGAAGGGTGGATGTTGATCATCTTACCCGACCAGCGCTCGACGAAGCCATCGGTTAGCACCCGCATGAAGCCGGCGAGGCAGATGAAGGCGATGTCGTGCTCCTTGAGCGCTGCATCCATCGCCCGATCGAAGGTCTCGCGGTCAGGAAAGGCCTTGTGGTCGATGGCGAGGGTCGCGATCCCGGCCGCCCTTGCATGCTCAAGTCCCGCTGCATCGGGGCGATTGGAGAGAACGAGGGCGATCTCGGCCGGGAAATCCGGGCGGCTCGCGGCCTCGATCAGCGAGACCATGTTCGAGCCGCGGCCCGAGATCAGGATGGCGACGCGGCGGCGGGTCATCAGAGCTTCAGGGAGCCGGCCGTCTGCACAGGCTCGCTGCCCGCATGCGAAATCGTCTCGCCGATGCGCACCGGCTTTTCGCCCGCTTTCGCCAGGCGCTCCATCACGGCGTCGGCCTTGTCGGCGCTTGCCACCACGATCATGCCGATGCCGCAATTGAAGGTGCGCAGCATCTCGGCCTCCGCCACGCCGCCGGTCTTGGCGAGCCAGCCGAAGACGGGCGGAGCGGCAATGGCGCTCAGATCGAGCCGCACGCCGACGCCGTCGGGCAGGACGCGCGGGATGTTGTCCGGGAAGCCGCCGCCGGTGATGTGGCAAAGCGCATTGATCCCGTCGCCGCCTTTGAGCACTTCGAGCAGAGGCTTCACGTAGATCCGCGTCGGCTCCAGCAGCGCTTCCGCGAGACTCCTGCCTTCAGCGAAGGGAGCGGGCGCGTCCCAGGCAAGACCCGAATGCTCGACGATCCGGCGCACCAGGGAGAAGCCGTTGGAATGGACGCCGGAGGAGGGCAGGCCGATCAGCACGTCACCGACGCTCACGTCCTTCGGCAGCAGCGTGCCGCGCTCGGCGGCACCGACGGCAAAACCGGCGAGGTCGTAGTCGCCCTTGGCATAGAGGCCCGGCATCTCCGCCGTCTCGCCGCCGATCAGCGCACAGCCGGCCTGGAGGCAACCCTCGGCGATGCCCTTGACGATATGCACGCCGATGTCCGGCGAGAGCTTTCCGGTGGCGAAATAATCGAGGAAGAATAGGGGCTCGGCGCCCTGCACGATGATGTCATTCACGCACATGGCGACAAGGTCGATGCCGATGGTGTCGTGGATGCCCGTGTCGATGGCGATCTTCACCTTGGTGCCGACGCCGTCATTGGCGGCGACTAGGATCGGGTCCTTGAAGCCGGCGGCCTTGAGGTCGAAGAGCCCGCCGAACCCGCCGATCTCAGCGTCCGCCCCGGGCCGGCGCGTCGCGCGCACCAGGGGCTTGATCTGGTTGACCATGGCATTGCCGGCATCGATGTCGACGCCCGCTTGGGCATAGGTCAGGCCGTTCGTCTGCTTCTCGGTCGTCATGACTCACCCCGTGTTGCGGTGGGGAGTAAGGCGGGAGGGGACGGGAGGCAAGGGATTTTGCGACGTGTTTCTATTATCGCCCCGGACGGCAAAGCCGCTCCCGGAACGTTCACAGAATAAAGCGCGTATTCCCTCCCCCCTTGCGGGGAGGGGTAGGGGTGGGGGTGGTTCGACTGGGTGAGCGGTCAGGTAAGAACGGCGCCGTATTGACCTCATGCTTCCATGATGAGGCACAGCATCCCAACTTTACGACCCCCACCCTCAATCCCTCCCCGCAAGGGGGAGGGAAGAGTGCGCCTCATCCTGCACGCGATCCCGGATCGGCTGACGCCGTCCGGGATGACGATCGAGGCACTCGTTATCCCAACCCGCCAAACCTGCCGATTGAACTCCGCTCCTCGACCGGCCATCATCGTCCCGATGACCATTCCGAACATCATCACCATCGGGCGCCTCATCATCGTGCCCTTCGTGATCGTCATGATCATGCAGCAGCGGTGGAGCACGGCCTTCATCCTGTTCGTGGTGGCGGGGGTCTCGGACGCGGTGGACGGGTTCATTGCCCGGAACTTCAACCAGAAGAGCGAGTTCGGGGCCTATATCGACCCCATCGCCGACAAGGCGCTGCTGGTCTCGATCTATGTCACCCTCGCCGTCGTGGGGGCGATCCCGAGCTGGCTCGCCATCGTCGTCGTGTCGCGGGACGCGATGATCGTGGCGGCCGTGCTCCTTTCCTGGGTCATGAGCCGCCCGGTCGAGATCAAGCCGCTTCTCGTGAGCAAGCTGAACACGGCGGCCCAGATCGCCTTCGCGGCCTTCGCGCTCGCCGCCAATGCTTTCGGTGCGGAACTCGCGGGGCTTGAGGATGTCGCCATGCTCCTGGTCGCTGCCTTGACCATAGCCTCTGCCGGTGCCTATCTCGGGGGCTGGCTGCGGCACATGACCACCTGAAGGCCAGATTTTAGGGTATGGAGTACCGATGACGGTCCAACGGCAGATCGGGTTCTGGATTGCGGCGCTCGCCGTCGCGGTCCTGCTGTTGTTCGTCCTGCGCGGCATCCTACTGCCGTTCGTGGCGGGCTTCGCGCTGGCCTATCTGCTCGATCCCCTGGCCGACCGGCTGCAGAAGGTCGGCATCGGGCGCTTGGGGTCAAGCCTGCTGATCCTGGTCCTCTTCGTCCTGGTCTTGATCATCTCCCTCATGATCCTGGTTCCCTTCGCGGCGCAGCAGGTGGCAGCTTTCGTAGAAAGGCTGCCCGGCTATGTGACGAGACTTCAGGAATTGGGGACCGAGCAACTCGGCCCGCTGATCCGGAAGCTTGGGCTCGAGGATGCCCTGCCGGCGGCGCCGCCCTCCATCGGCAACCTCATCAGCCAGGGCATCGCCTGGATCACTGCGTTCCTGCAGGGCCTGTGGTCGGGCGGGCAGGCGCTGATCGGCATCTTCTCCCTGCTGGTCGTGACGCCCGTGGTGGCCTTCTACATGCTCGTCGACTGGGATCGCATGGTGCGCACCGTGGATTCCTGGATGCCGATGCGCCATCGGGACACGATCCGCGCCATCGCCCGCGACATCGACCGGGCGATTGCCGGCTTCGTCCGCGGCCAGGCGCTCGTCTGCCTCATCCTCGGCACGTTCTATGCGGTTAGCCTCGCCCTCGTCGGGCTCAATTTCGGCGCCCTGATCGGCATGACGGCAGGCATCTTGAGCTTCATTCCCTATGTAGGCTCGCTCACCGGCCTCATTCTTTCAGTTGGCGTCGCCATCGTGCAGTTCTGGCCGGACTGGACCATGATCGCGGCCACGCTCGGCATCTTCATCTTCGGCCAGTTCGTCGAAGGCAACATCCTGTCGCCGAAGCTCGTGGGCGATTCCGTCGGCCTGCACCCGGTCTGGCTCATGTTCGCGCTCCTCGCCTTCGGCGTGCTCTTCGGCTTCGTCGGCCTGCTGCTGGCGGTGCCGCTCGCCGCCGCCATCGGCGTAATCGCGCGCTTTGCCCTGCGCCAGTATCTGGCAAGCCCCCTCTATCGCGGTACGGAGACGTTGATCCTGCCGCCCGTGACCCGGATCGAGATCGAGACCGACCGCAAGGCCGATCTCGATGCGTGAAACGCCCAAGCAGCTTACCTTCGATCTCCCCCTCGATCCCCGCTTCGGCGCCGAGGATTTTCTGGTCAGCCCGTCGAACGAGCAGGCCTATGGGCTGATCGAAAGCTGGCCGGACTGGCTGGATACGATCCTGCTCCTGGTCGGGCCGCGCGGCAGCGGCAAGAGCCATCTCGCCTCCATCTGGGCGACGAACGCCCATGCCTGGACCATCGACGCGACACAGATCACGCAGGACAAGGTCCCGCATCTGGTCTCGAACGGTGCGCTTGCCATCGAGGACATGGACCGGGGCGAGCGCGACGAGGCGGCCTTGTTCCATCTGCTCAACCTCGCGCGGGAGAAGCGGGCCTTCCTGCTGATCACGAGCGAGACGCCGCCCGACCGCTGGTCCCTGCGCACCCCCGATCTCCTGTCGCGCCTGCGCCTTGCCCCGAGCGTGGCGCTGGAGGCGCCGGACGATGCGCTCCTCAAGGCGGTGCTGGTGAAGCTTTTCGTCGACAGGCAACTCGTGGTCGATACCTCCGTTGTCGATTATATTGCTCTGCGGATCGAACGGTCGCTGGCGAAGGCCTCGGAACTCGTGGCGCTCCTCGACCGGGAGGCCTTGAGCCGGGGCCGGCGCGTGTCCCGGGCTATCGCGGCGGAGATCCTTGGCGCCGCGCAGGAAACGGAAGAGAACGAGTGAAGCCCGAGACCAACGCCCTGTTGTCGAACCGTCGTGAAACCGTCACGAAGCCCAGAGCAAAACGGACGCCGAAGAAGGATGCGGCGGAGATCGATGTGCGCAGCGCGATTGCCCTGAAAGAGCTGGAGACCGACAGCGAGGCGCCTTTGCCGAAGGCGCCGCCGGACATCGAGCTCGACGGCGCGGTGCTGCGGCGCTTCCCTCAGCGCTACATCAACCGCGAGCTGTCCTGGCTGCAATTCAACCGGCGGGTGCTCGAGGAGGCTTCGAACAGCCACCATCCGCTTCTGGAGCAGCTGCGATTCCTGTCGATCTCGGCGGACAATCTCGACGAGTTCTTCATGGTCCGCGTCGCGGGCCTCATCGGCCAGGTGCGCTCGGGCGTCGCCGCCGCGTCTCAGGATGGGCTGACGCCCCAGGAGCAGCTGGCGAAGATCTCGGTCGCCGTCTCGAACCTCGCATCCGACCAGCAGCGGCGCTGGCGCGAATTGCGGGATATCCTGCTGGAAGAGGGCATCGTCCTCACCGAGGGAGCCGGCCTGACGAAGGCCGAAGGGTCCTGGCTCGAGGATTACTTCCTCAGCCACGTCTTCCCGGTGCTGACGCCGCTCGCCATCGACCCGGCGCATCCGTTCCCGTTCATTCCCAATCTCGGCTCCTCCATCGCCCTGAAGCTGGTTCGCCGGAGCGACGGCAAGGTTTTGAATGCGCTCATCCGCCTGCCGTCGCGGGCCGAGCGCTTCATCCGCCTGCCGGATTTCGCGGAAACGGGAGCCACGCGCTTCATCGCGCTGGAGCAGATGATCGTGCTCTACACGAGCCGCCTGTTTCCCGGTTACGAAGTGCAGGGACAGGGCGCGTTCCGCGTGATCCGCGATTCCGATCTCGAGGTGGAGGAAGAGGCCGAGGATCTGGTGCGCCTGTTCGAGACGGCGCTCAAGCAGCGCCGCCGCGGCAGCGTGATCCGTCTCGAGGTCGAGGCGGCGATGCCGGAGGACCTGCGCCTCTTCGTGGCCGAGGAGCTGGAAGTGTCCAGGGACGAGGTCTTCGTCGTCGAGGGCATGATGGGCCTGCGGGACCTGTCGCAGCTCGTGGGGCTGGAGCGGCCGGATCTCAAGTTCAAGCCGTACAATCCACGCTTCCCCGAGCGCATCCGCGAGCACAGCGGCGACTGCTTCGCCGCGATCCGCGAGAAGGACATCATCGTCCACCACCCTTACGAATCCTTCGATGCGGTGGTGCAGTTCCTGCGCCAGGCCGCGCGCGATCCGAACGTGGTGGCGATCAAGCAGACGCTCTATCGCACCTCGTCGGACTCGCCCATCGTGGCGGCGCTGGCGGAAGCGGCGGAGGCGGGCAAGTCGGTCACCGCGCTCGTCGAGCTGAAGGCGCGCTTCGACGAGGAGGCCAATATCCGCTGGGCGCGCGACCTGGAACGCGCCGGCGCGCAGGTGGTGTTCGGCTTCATCGAGCTGAAGACGCATGCGAAGCTGTCGATGGTGGTGCGCCGCGAGGGCAGCCAGCTCATCACCTATTGCCATGTGGGCACGGGCAATTACCACCCGATCACGGCGCGCATCTATACCGACCTGTCCTATTTCACCGCCGACCCGGTGATCGGGCGGGACGTATCGCGCATCTTCAATTTCGTGACGGGGTATGCGGAGCCTGCTGAGCTGGAGCGCATGGCTGTCTCGCCGCTGACCCTCAAGAAGCGTCTCCTCCAGCACATCGCGGAGGAGGTGGAGCACGCGAAGGCCGGGCGGCCCGGCGCGATCTGGGGCAAGTGCAACTCGCTCGTCGATGCCGACATCATCGATGCGTTCTATGACGCAAGCGCCGCAGGCGTTCAGATCGACCTGATCGTGCGCGGCATCTGCTGCCTGCGTCCGGGCATCAAGGGTCTGTCGGAGAACATCCGGGTGAAGTCCATCGTCGGGCGCTTCCTGGAGCACACGCGCATCTACGCCTTCGGCAACGGGCAGGCGCTGCCCAACCCGAAGGCCCATGTCTACATCTCGTCCGCCGATCTCATGTCGCGCAATCTCGACCGACGCGTCGAGGCGCTCATGCCGATCGTCAATACAACGGTGCATCAGCAGGTGCTCGACCAGATCATGCTCGCGAACCTGCTCGACAACGAGCAGAGCTGGAATGTCCTACCCGACGGCTCGAGCCAGAGGGTGGTGCTGGCCAAGGGCGAGGAACCATTCAACGCCCACAAGTATTTCATGACAAATCCGAGTCTGTCGGGCCGTGGCAAATCCCTCAAAACCTCAAGTCCCAAGGCGCTCGCCAAGCGCGGGCAACGCTGACATGCCGGCTCTCAGCTTCGAGGCTCCGGGACGGCTCAAACTCGGCCGGCCCGTCGCCATCATCGATATCGGCTCGAACTCGGTCCGTCTCGTGGCCTATGAGGGCCTCACCCGGGCCGTCACGCCGATCTACAACGAGAAGGTCCTCTGCGGCCTCGGCCGTCACGTGGCGACCACCGGGCGCCTCGACGACGATGCGGTGGACCGCGCCCTGCGTGCGCTCGCCCGGTTCCGCGTGCTCTGCGAGACCATGAACGTGTCCGACATCTTCGTGCTCGCCACCGCGGCCGCACGCGATGCCTCCAACGGACCGGCCTTTTTGGCGGCCGCGGAGAAGGCCTGCGGCCAGCCGATCAGCCTGCTCTCCGGCGCCGAGGAGGCGCGGGCTTCTGCCCTTGGCGTCATCGCCGGCTTCCATGCGCCCGACGGCATCGTCGGCGACATGGGCGGCGGCAGCCTGGAGCTGGTCGACGTGAAGGGCGCCCAGGTCGGGCAGGGGATCACCATGCCACTCGGCGGCCTTGCCCTGCAGGATGTCAGCGGTGGCTCGTTGAAGCGGGCTCAGAGGATCGTGCGCGAAGCCCTTGAACGGGCACCGGAATATCTCGAAAACCTGCACGGCCGCACCTTCTATGCGGTCGGCGGGACTTGGCGCGCCCTGGCGCGGCTGCATCAGGCGGCGCGGGATTATCCGCTCCACGTGATGCACGGCTACATCATCGATCCCGACGACGGCCTCGACTTCCTGCGTCTCGTGGAGGAGGCCGATTCCAAGACGCTCAAGGACATCGAGAGCGTCTCCGAGGCCCGCCGTCCGCTCCTGGCCTACGGCGCCATCGTGCTTGAGGAGATCATCCGCCTCGGCGAGCCGAAGGAGGTGGCGATCTCCGCCTTCGGCGTGCGCGAGGGCGTGCTCTTCGACAAGCTCGATGCGCAAACGCGGGAGCGCGATCCGCTCATCGCGGCGGCGAGCGATCTCAACCTTCTGCGCTCGCGCTCGCCCCGGCATGGGGAGGAGCTGAGCCAGTGGACCGAGGCCTTCATCCGCAGCCTGAACCTGCCGGAGACGGCCTACGATACGCGCATGCGCCGCGCGGCCTGCCTGCTCGCCGATATCGGCTGGCGCGCCCACCCCGATTACCGGGGCGAGCAGAGCCTCAATCTCATCGCCTATGGCGCCTTCGCGGGGCTCGATCATCCGGGCCGCGCCTATCTGGCGCTGTCGATCTTCTTCCGGCACGAGGGGCTATCGCCCGACAAGGTGAGCTCGCGCATCAAGACGCTCGCCGGCCCCCGGCTGCTGGAGCGCGCCCGCCTCCTGGCGGCGCTGATGCGCGTCGCGTATCCCGTCTCGGTCGCCATGGAAGGCGTCCTGCCGCAGGCGCCGCTCCTCGCCCGGGGCAACCAGGTGGTGCTGCAATTGCCGGAGCATATGGAGCCGCTGGCCAACGAGCGCCTCTCCAGCCGCCTGAGGGCTCTCGGCAAGCTCCTCAACATGGAACCGGTGATCGAGATCCATTGAGAGGTCGCTGGCCGGATCGCGGGTGCGTTGAACCGCCTCGCATCTTATCATTTACAAGACATGACGTTGGGTTAACTTATCTGTCTACGGAGCTTCGCCGCGGGGAACGCCCATGGAACTGGTCGATCCGAATGCCGTAAGGAACGCGGAGCGGTCGAGCGAGCCCTATGATTATCTGCTGACGGCAAATCTTCTGAAGCGGGACATGATCGACGACCTGCGGCGCGATTTCCCCGCCATCGACAAGCCTGGCTATCTCACCGTGGACGAGGTCAAGCTTCATGGCCGGTTCAAGCAGCTCATCGCCGAGCTCGAAGGCCCTGAGCTGACGGAAGAGCTGTCGAAGAAATTCGGCATGGACCTTCATCAATATCCGCGCCTGACCACCATCATGAGGCGGTCACAGCCGAAATACGGCGCAATCCACACGGACGGCCCGTCCAAGGTCATGACCATGCTCGTCTACATGAATGACGAGTGGGAGCAGGACCAGGGAGGCCGCCTGCGGGTTCTCTACGACGAGAAGAACTACGACCGCTACAAGCTGGAAGTGCCGCCGACCATGGGCACGATGTTCGCATTCCTGCGCTCCGATCGTTCCTGGCACGGCCACCTGCCTTTCGCGGGCGAGCGGCGCGTGGTCCAGGTCGCATGGGTAAAGAGCCAGGCCGACATCGACCGCAAGAAGAAGCACAACAAGGTGGCCCAATTCTTCAAGGGCATCTTCGGGCGCTGATCCGCCTGGGCCTCATGGCAATCGGTGTATAAGCGGGGACGGGCTTCTGCCCGGCCACCTGCCTGTCTGGGGGATCCATGGCGCCGAATATCAGAACCACCGCAAGCCGCCTCGTCTACGAGAACCGCTGGATGCGCTTGCGTGAGGACGCGATTGTCCGTCAGGACGGCTCGCCCGGCATCTACGGCGTCGTCGAAAAGGCGGATTTCGCCATCATCGCTCCCGTCGAGAACGGCATGATCCATCTGGTGGAGCAGTATCGCTACCCGGTGCAGGGCCGCTATTGGGAATTGCCGCAGGGATCGTGGGAGGATTCTCCCGAGACCGACCCGCTCGAACTGGCCCGAGCCGAATTGCGCGAGGAGACGGGGCTCATCGCGGAAACGATGCTGGCTATGGGCCATCTGTTCGAATGCTACGGTTATTCGAACCAGGGCTTCCACATCTACCTCGCCCAGGGCCTCCGGCAGGGCGAGGCGCACCGCGAGCATACCGAGCAGGACATGATCAGCCGCGCCTTTCCGGTCGACGAGGTGCTGGCGATGATCTCGGAGGGAGCGATCAAGGACGCGGCGACGGTGGCGACGCTGGGGTTGTTGCGCCTCAGAGGATTTCTTTGAGCGTTCAGTCCTGAGCAATCGCCCGAAGCCGCACCCGTCCGCGCTCCAACACGAGGCCGAGCTGGCCGTTCTTGAGCGCCAGGGCCTTTTCGCCGAACAGCTTGCGCCGCCAGCCGTGGAGGGAGGGGACGTCGGCATCGTCGCTGTCGGCGATGGCTTCCAGCTCCTCGACGGTGGCGATGATCTTGGGCGCGACGCCCTCCTGCTCGGCGACCGCCTTGAGCAGGACCTTCAAAAGGTCGACCACGGAGCCGGTATTGGCGCGCCCGCGGCTGCGTTCCGGGACCGGGATCGTGGCGGGATCGCGGGCGAGCGCCCGCTCCACGGAGTCCAGGATCTCGGCACCGGTGCGGGAGCGCTCGAAGCCGTTCGGGATGGTGCGCAGGCGGCCCAGCGCCTCCACGCTGCGGGGGCCCGAGGTGGCGATGTCGATCACCGCATCGTCCTTGAGGATGCGCCCGCGCGGCACGTCGCGTGCCTGCGCCTCGCGCTCGCGCCAGGCCGCGATCTCCATCAGCACCGCGATCTCGCGCGGCTTGCGCAGGCGTCCGGCGAGCCGGCGCCAGGCATTGTCGGGATCGGCCTGATAGGTCTCCGGCGAGGTGAGGACCGCCATCTCCTCGGTGAGCCATTCGAGCCGGCCGTTCTTTTCCAGCTCGGCCATCAGCGCCTCGTAGACCTTCACCAGATGGGTCACGTCCGAAAGGGCGTAAGTCAGCTGCGCGTCGGTGAGCGGGCGGCGAGACCAGTCGGTGAAGCGGGAGGACTTGTCGATCTTCGCCTTGGCGAGATCGTTGGTGAGCTGCTCGTAGGACACCGAGTCGCCGTAGCCGCAGACCATGGCGGCGACCTGGGTGTCGAAGAGCGGCGCCGGCACGATGCCGCCGAGATTCCAGACGATTTCCAGGTCCTGCCGGGCGGAGTGGAAGACCTTCACCACGCTCGGATCCGCCATGAGCGCCATGAAGGGCTCCAGGCTCATGCCTTCGGCCAAGGGGTCGATGAGATAGGCTTCGCCTGGGTCCGAGCTCGCCATCTGGATCAGGCAGAGCTTGGGGTAATAGGTGGTCTCGCGCAGAAATTCCGTGTCGACGGTCACGAACGGATGCTGGCTGAGGCGGCGGCAGGCGGCGGCCAGGGCGTCGGTGGAGGCAATCAGGTCCATGGACCGTTCATAACCGATCCGGCCGGACGCCGCGAGTCCGGGTGCGGCCTGACCGGAAAATGTTCTGGGGTAAGGTAAAATCAATTGACTCTCAGGGTTAAATTATTGTTATGATGTTGCACTGGCCCTATGCCAGGGGATGCCTCACGGCACCAATGAGTGGGGAGGTCTTCATGAAGACCAACGAAGTGATGAAGGACGACGCTCCGGTCGAGCTCAGCGAGAAGGAACTCGCAGAGGTCGGCGGCGGACGTCGCGTCATTCTCTACTAAGTCCGATCCGGCCAGACCGGGATAGGACGGGCGCGGCTTGCACCAGCCGCGCCTTGTTCATGTCACGACCGGCCGGTGCTCGTAACCCCAAGCGAGCTGCGCGCCGCATCGGCGAAGGCCAGCGTCTCTCCGTCGAGAGGCGGTGAGACCCGGCCCTCGCGCAGCACCACGATCCGGTCCGCAGCCCGGATCGTCTCCGGGCGATGGGCGATCACGATGCGGGTGATCTTCAGCTCCGCCAGCGCCCGGTTGACCTCGCGCTCCTTGTCGAGGTCGAGATGCGAGGTGCCCTCGTCCATGAACAGCATGCGCGGGCGGCGGTAGAGCGCGCGGGCCAGCAGCACCCGCTGGCGCTGGCCGCCGGAGAGCGCGGTTCCCATATCGCCGATGAGCGTGTTGTAGTTCATCGGCATCGCCATGATCTCCTCGTCGATGCCGGCCACCCTGGCGCATGCGCGCATCCAATCGAGGTCGAGGCTCGCATCGAAAAAGCAGATGTTCTCGGCGATGGAGCCTGAGAGCAGCTGATCATCCTGCATCACCACGCCGATCTGCGAGCGGAAGGCCTGGCGACCGAAATGCTCCAGCGGCGTGCCGTCGATCAGGACCGTCCCTTCGAGCGGCTTGAACAGGCCGAGCATGATCTTGAGAAGAGTGGTCTTGCCCCCGCCCGAGGGGCCGGTGATGGCGACGAACTCGCCGGCCGCGACCTTCAGCTCCACGCCGGACAGCACCTCCGGCTCCGTATCGGCGTAGCGGAAGCTCACATGCCGCAGCTCCACCGCTCCCCGGATCGGCCGCGCCACGAGGCTTTCCGCATGCCGGTCCTCCTCCCGCTCCGTGAGCGCGATGTCGGAGAGCCGGTCGAGGTGAAGGTCGAGCATCCGGTACTGGATGCCGGTCTCGATCAGGTTGGTGGCCTTCCCGAGGAACTGCTCCTTGTAGGCCATGAAGGCATAGAGCATGCCGATGGTGAGCTCGTTTCCCATGATGGCGCGGGCGCCGAGCCAGATCACGAGCACGTTCTCGAGGCCGTAGATCAGGTCGTTCGCGGTCTTGAAGCCGATGGTGAAGCGGCCCTGGCGGATCGAGCGGCTGATCGATTCCGCATAGCGGTTCTGCCACACGGCCTCGCGGTCGGATTCGCGGCCGAAGATCTTGATGCTCTGGATGGCGCGGGCCGTCTCGATGAAGGTGGTCTGCTCCTTGGCGGCCGCCTCGATCATCTCCTCCTGCCGCTGGCGCAGGGACCGGTAGAGGGCAAAGCGCAAGAGCGCATAGAGCGCGAGCGCCGCAAAGACGATGGCCGACAGCTTGGGGCTGTAGATCAGGATCATCGCGAGCGTCAGCGTCGCCATCACCCCGTCGACGAAGGCGGCCACCAGCCCTTCCGAGACCAGCCGCTGGATCGGCTCCGCGGAGCGGAAGCGCGAGACGAGATCGCCGATATGCCGCTTCTCGAACCAGGCGAGCGGCAGCCGCACGAGATGGTGGAAGAGGTTCGCGCCCATCTGGAAGTTGAGCGCGCCGCTCAAGAACAGCAGCACATGGGAGCGCAGCCAGTCCGCTCCGATATGGATGAGTGTGAGCAGGCCGAAGCCGAGGGCGAGCGCGGTCAGCAGGCCTCCGTCGCCCTTCATCACGGCCTCGTCGACGGCAAGCTGCATGTAGAAGGGCGCTGCCAGCACCGCGAGCTGCAGCACGGCGGAGAGCGCCAGCGCCTGGGCCAGCGCCCGCTTCACGCCCCGCATCCGGCCCCAGAGGGCGGTGAGATTCAGGCGGGACGTCTCCTTCTTCCGCTCGAAGCCTTCCGTCGGCGTCAGCTCCACGGCGATGCCGGTGAAATGCTTCCCGATCTCGTCGAGGGTGAGCGTGCGCACGCCGAGCGCCGGATCGTGGATCGTCACCTTCCGGGCGCCGACCTCTTTCAGCACGACGAAGTGGTTCATGTCCCAGTGCAGGATGCAGGGCAGCTTGATCTGCCCGAGCTGCTCCGGCTCGAGCCTCAAGCCCCGGCCCGTCATGCCGAGGCGGCGGCCCATGACGAGCACGTCCTTGAGGGTGACGCCCTTCAGCGAGATCGAGAACAGGCGGCGAAGCGCCACGAGATCGACCTCGCGCCCGTGATAGCTCGCGACCATGGCAAGGCAGGCGAGCCCGCATTCCGCCGCCTCGGACTGGATGATCGCCGGCAGGCGCGGGGCGCCGAAATAATCGAGGGAGGCTGCGATCCTCACATCCGCCCCCTGATGCTGATCAGCGGCTCGAACAGCCAGGCGAGGAGGGAGCGGCCCTCAAGCACGATGTCGGCCTTCAGGGTCATGTCCGGCTGGAGGGCGACCTGCCGCCCGAAGGCGTCGATCACCTGCCGGTCGAGACGCACGGTGACGCGATAGGCGGGTTCCGTCAGCGTCGTCCTCCCGATCACCTCGTTCGGCGAGAGCACCGCCTGCGAGACGGTCTCGACCGAGCCGCCGATCGTCCCGAAGCGCTGATAGGGAAAGGCGTCGACCATCAGCCGCACCCGCTGACCCGGCTCGACGAAGCCGATGGCGCGGCTCGGCACGAAGAGCTCCGCGAGCAGGCTCGCGCCGTCGGGGAGGAGGGTGAGGAGCGGCTTGGCGGGATCGACGATCTGGCCGGGCGCCGCCTGGAGCGCCGTCACATGTCCCGCGATGGGAGCGGTGAGCACCTGCGCCTGCTGTCCTTGAGCCTCGGCCTTCTGGCGCTCCCGGTCGGCGAGGCCGAGGCGCAGCTGCGCGAGACGCTCGGCCTGCTGCACGGGAAGCTGCTCGCGCTGAAGCTGGGTCTGGCCGAGCTCCTTGTCCGCCGCCGCCAGGTCCCGGTCGATCTCGGCTAGGGCCTGCCGGCGGGCGAGCAGGGCCTCGTCCTGCTCCTGCAGGGCGGTGCGGGTGGAATGGCCCTGCTGCGTCAGGCGGGCGACGGTGCCGCGCCTGTCTTCGGTCACCTGAACGCTCGGCCATGAGGCGGCGCTGGGCGCCGAGCGCATCGCGCTCCGCCGCGACGGAGACAATCGCCGCATCGAGGCGTCGGACCTCGTTGGCGACCCGCTCCGGATCGGCCGCGATCTGCTCCTTCAGCACCTGGATCTGCGTGTCGAGGGAGGCGAGAACCGCAGCGTCGAGGGTGCCGCCGGCCTCGAGCCCCTGGCGCGAGGCCACCGTGAAGAGCGGCTGGCCCGAAACCACCCGGTCGCCCTCCTTCACCCTTAGCTCCGTGACGACGCCCCCGCGCAGGGCGCCGACCCGCACGGCGCCGCCGGCCGCCACGAGCGCCCCGCCGGCGGTTTCCTTGCGCGCGTATTCCGCCGTGCCGAGGAAGACCACGACCGCCGCGACGCAGGCGAGGATAAAGCCACCCAGAACCTGCCAGGACATCGGCGCAACTGGCAGCGACACGGACGAATGCTCGCCCGAGGCAGCGGTCACGGCCTGCGGCCGGAACAATGATTGCAGCGCCAACACGATCCCTAAACGGAACTTTATATCGATACTATGTTGCAGAACAGGCACGGCGGCGCAAGGGAAAGCGGGAAGGGCGGGCGGCCGTTGTGTCGCAGAGCGCCGCGAAACCCTCCTCCCCCTTGTGGGGAGGAGTTGGAGGTGGGGGTGTGAGCGATAGCCTGTCAATGTGTGGCGGAAACACCCCCACCCCGGCCCTCCCCACAAGGGGGAGGGAGAACGCACGCGCGTTCTATGGCGAGCCGCCAATGAATTATGGACCAGCCCCTCAGGATGAGGGCTCGGGGCGCAGGCCGAGTATTGGCCGGTCTTTTCAGACGCTAGGCTGGAATCGGGCGAGATATCTGCGCCGCTCGCGGGCCTGGCGCTCGGCGCGCTTCATGAGCCAGTCGAGGATGTTGCGATCGACCACGAGGCCTGTTTCCGCATCTTCGAGCCGCTCGATCCTGTCGACCCGGAAGCCGCGATAGCCGTCGTCGGCCATGTCGATTCCTCCGAGCAGCATCTTGCCCGGACCGACCTTCAGCTCGCGCGCGATCAGCCAGCGCCGGCTCTGATTGCCGGCCTGGTCCACATAATCGAGCTCCAGCGCGCCTTCCAGCGGATAGACGTGCCAATTGCCCTCGACCCGCTCCTCATTGGGCGCGTTCCGGGGCGGCTTCAGCAGGGATGTCGCAAGGGTGCTAACCATAGGCAGAATATGGGTATTCATGCTTTGTTCCGCAAGGGTTTTGGGCTGCCGATACAGGCTCGTCGCGTAGTTCGAGAAGCCCTATCCGGAACGGCTACGCAGCCTAGCGCGGCAGGGGCCAATGTCGGTGCAGATCGTCTATCGTGAAGGCGTGGGCATGGCCGGAGGCGCGATGCTGCCATAGATGCGGATGATCTGCCGGCAGTTCCGGATGGGCATGGGCGATCACCTCCGGATCGTCCGAGGGCCAGAGCAATCCAGCCAGGACGGATCCAGCCAGCGTTATCGACCCGAGCACGGCGAGCGTTGCCGGAACTCCGGCTGCAGCCCCAAGCCAGCCCGCCATGGGATAGGTCAGCAGCCAGCAGGCATGGGAGAGGGCAAACTGAGCCGCAAAGAGGGCAGGGCGATCCTCTGCCTGAGCCGAGCGCCGCAGCAGGCGGCCTGTCGGGGTCTGAACCGCCGAGTAGCCGATTCCGAGCAGAGCCCAGGCGATCAGGAGCCCCGTCCAGCTGATCGAACTGCTCCAGGTGGCTGCCGCGAACAGGAGCAGCACCGTCCCAAGCAGAACGGCAGCCGGCAGCATGACGGCCCGGTCCGGCAGCCTGTCGAGAATGCGAGGCAGGAGGAGGGCCGCGACCATCGAGCCGCCGCCGAAACAGCCTAACGCCACCGCCACATCGTCCTCCGGCAGGCCCAGCACGCCGCGCACGATGACGACGGTGTTGACGATCACCATGGCCCCGGCTGCGGCCACGGACAGGTTGAGGGCCAGAAGGCCGCGCAGGCGCGGCGTCCTGAGGTAGATGCGCAGGCCCCGCGTGGTCTTGTCGTAGATTCCGCCCTGGCGTTCCGACTGCGCCGGCTGCGGCAGCCTGACGGAGAGAACAAGGGCGGCGGAGCAGAGGAAGCCGACCACCGTGCCGCCGAACAGCCAGTGAAAGTTGACGATGGTCAGGAGAGCGGCCGCGAGTGCCGGGCTGAGCAGGCTTTCGAGGTCGTAGGCCAGGCGCGAGAGCGAGAGCGCCCGGGTATAGTCTTTCTCATCCGGCAGCACGTCGGGAATGGTGGCCTGGAAGGTGGGGGTGAAGGCTGCCGACGCCGATTGCAGCAGGAAGATGAGCACGTAGATCTGCCAGACGTCGGTGATGAACGGCAGCAGCAGCGCGATCGCCGCCCGAACCAGGTCCATCGCCACCAGTAAGGCCCGCCGAGGCAGCCGATTGACGAAGGCCCCGACGATGGGTGCCACGCCGACATAGGCCACCATCTTGATGGCCAGTGCCGTGCCGAGAACCATTCCCGCGTCCGCGCCGGCCAGCTCATAAGCCAGGAGGCCCAGGGCTATGGTCAGCAGGCCCGTCCCCGCGAGCGCGATCAGCTGGGCAGCGAAGAGATGGCGGTAGGTGCGGCTGGCAAGGACCTCAAGCATGGTGAACTCTCGCAGACGAGGGCCGGACGTGAATGACTGCCGACAGGAAACTCTTGCGGGGGCCGAATGTGGTCCCCGACCGCGACGAACTCAAGCGCCTCGTTGCGGAAGCCATGCAGCAGGAGTGCCGCTTCAATGACTTCCTCCACGTTGCGGTCGGGCTTGTCAGGGCTATCCCATCCCGATCCGGCAAAGCTACCCACCCACGTCATCCTCGGGCTTGGAGCCGGCCATCCCCGTTCCAGAACCGCCGAAGCCGCCCTCTCACGTCATCACCGGCCTTGTGCCGGTGATCTCGATTGTTGGAGGCGCCGCGCTTGTCCGTATCGGGATGGCCGGCACAAGGCCGGCCAAGACAGTGGGAGTGTGACGAGAGGGCGACGAGAGGGGCGAGCGGAAGAGCGCCGGCAACGTTATGTTCTTACTTTGTTCTTGACAGGGATGGCAACCTCGGCTATACCCTTGCGCAAGATCTGCTCCTGACGAGGGGCGCGCTCGCGAGGCGTCGCAGTGTGGGAGCAGGCACGGTCTCGTGCATGTACCGTACGCAGGTGCGTGTGACGGGAGGCCCAGGCTGTGTGCTGCTGAATAGGGATTGGTCCCAGGCCCCCGCTGACGTTGCGGTTCCCGCCTGGCGCAGTCACTGAGCCGGCACCGCCTGTCCGCCTAAAAAAGCCGTGCGCGAAGCGGCCTCCCGGCTCTTCCATTTCACACCATGCATCAGCGAGCCGGGCCGCCCTTCGCGCCACCCTCGCTCTCCACAAGGCTCGGAGCCCAACGGCTCCGGGCCCCACGGTGCTGGCTGTTTGACATCGACCGATCGCCCCCCTCGACGTCATGGCCGGACTGGGTCCGGCCACCCACGTCTTAGGACCCACCGCGCTGCCAAGACGTGGATCCCCGGATCAAGTCCGGGGATGACGGCGAGGGGCTAGAGAGTGCTCGACGATAAGGGCGCAGGTACCCTCTCCCCCCTAGTGGGGGAGGGGAATAGCACCACACTGGTACGCGATCCCGGATCGGCTTCGCCGTCCGGGATGCCGCGGAAGGGTCGTCGGCCCTCCCAGGATTGGAGCTCCTCGCGCGGCCTCATTTCGTCCTTCCGCCTTGACTTCCCCCGCCTCCCATGGATGTTGCCCTGAAAACCGAACCAGCAGGCTTGTTTCATGTCCGCCTCCATGCACCGTTACCGTTCCCACACCTGCGGCGCGCTCCGCGAATCCGATGTCGGCCAGGTCGCCCGCCTCTCGGGCTGGTGCCACCGCATCCGCGACCATGGCGGCGTGCTGTTCATCGACCTGCGCGACCATTACGGCATGACGCAATGCGTGATCGATCCGGATTCCCCGGCCTTCAGGCAGGCCGAGGCGGCACGGTCGGAATGGGTGATCAGGGTCGACGGCAAGGTCCGCAAGCGCCCGGCCGGCACCGAGAACCCGGAGCTGCCGACCGGCATGGTCGAGGTCTACATCACCGATATCGAGGTGCTGGGGCCTGCGGCCGAGCTGCCGATGCCGGTCTTCGGCGACCAGGAGTACCCGGAGGAGACCCGTCTCACCTACCGCTACCTGGATCTGCGCCGCGAGAAGCTGCACGCCAACATCATGAAGCGCGGCGCGATCGTCAACAGCTTGCGCACCCGCATGCAGACGAGCGGCTTCTTCGAGTTCACCACGCCGATCCTGACCGCCTCCTCGCCGGAAGGCGCGCGCGACTTCCTGGTGCCGTCCCGCATCCACCCCGGCAAGTTCTATGCGCTGCCGCAGGCGCCGCAGCAGTTCAAGCAGCTGATCATGATCTCCGGCTTCGACCGGTACTTCCAGCTCGCCCCCTGCTTCCGCGACGAGGACCCGCGCGCCGACCGCCTGCCGGGCGAGTTCTACCAGCTCGACGTGGAGATGAGCTTCGTCACCCAGGAGGACGTGTTCCAGACAATGGAGCCGGTGATCCGCGACACCTTCAAGGAATTCGCCGACGGCAAGCCGGTCACCGACGTGTTCCCGCGCATTCCGTATTTCGAGTCCATGCTGAAATACGGCAACGACAAGCCGGACCTGCGCAACCCCCTCGTCATCGCCGACGTGTCGGAGGTCTTCACCCGCGAGGACGTGACCTTCAACGCGTTCAAGAACGTGATCAAGTCCGGCGGCGTGGTGCGTGCGATCCCGGCGACGGGGGCAGCTTCCCAGCCGCGCTCGTTCTTCGACAAGCTCAACGACTGGGCCCGCACGGAAGGCGCGCCCGGCCTTGGCTACATCGTGTTCGAGGAAGAGGGCGGTCAGATCACCGGCAAAGGCCCGATCGCCAAGTTCATCCCGGAAGCGGCTCAAGCCGCTATCCGCGAGAAGGCTGGCATCAAGGCGGGCGACGCGGTGTTCTTCTCCGCGGGCGCCGAAGACAAGGCGGCGTCGCTTGCCGGCAAGGCGCGTACCCGCATCGGTGACGAGCTCGGCCTCATCGACAAGGACCGCTTCGAGTTCTGCTGGATCGTCGACTTCCCGCAATACGAGTGGAACGAGGACGAGAAGAAGATCGACTTCTCGCACAACCCGTTCTCCATGGCGAATTTCGACCATGACGCCTTCATGGCGCTCGACCCGTCGGACAAGGACACGATCCTCAAGATCACGGCCTTCCAGTACGACATGGTCTGCAACGGCTACGAGATGGCCTCGGGCTCGATCCGCAACCACCGTCCCGACCGGATGGTGAAGGCCTTCGAGATCGCGGGCTACGGCGAGAAGGAGGTCATGGAGCAGTTCGGCGGCATGTACCGCGCATTCCAGTACGGCGCGCCGCCCCACGGCGGCATGGCGGCGGGCGTCGACCGCATCGTGATGCTGCTCTGCGGCGCGCAGAACCTGCGCGAGATCACGCTCTTCCCGATGAACCAGAAGGCGGAAGACCTGCTCCTCGGCGCGCCCTCCGAGGTGACGCCCAAGCAGCTGCGCGAGCTGCACATCCGGCTGAACCTGCAGGAGAAATGACAAGCGGCAGCGTCACCGCCATCATCGTGACCTTCGATAGCGCTCATGCGCTGCCGGAGTGTCTCGGCGCATTGCAGGCGGACGGCGTCCCGGCGCTCGTCGTCGACAACGCTTCGACGGATGAGACCGTCGCGATCGCCGAAGGGCAGGGCGCGACGGTGATCCGCAACGCCCGCAACGAGGGCTATGGCCGCGCCAACAATATCGGCGCCCGGGCGGCGGACACCGAGTTCGTGCTCATCGCCAATCCGGACTGCGTCGTCGACCCAGGCGCGGTCCCAGCGCTCGTCGATGCGGCGCGGCGCTATCCCGATGCGGCGTTGTTCGCACCGCAGATCGTCGAGCCGAGCGGACGCGTGTTCTACCAGCCGCGCTCGCTGCTCGCGACCTCGCTCACCAATCCTGGCGGCAAGCTCGTGCTGCCCGAGGGCGAGGCCTGCGCTCCGTTCTTCTCCGGCGCTTGCTTTCTCATCCGCCGCGACGTTTTTCTGAAACTCGGCGGCTTCGACCAAAACATCTTCCTGTTCTACGAGGACGACGATCTCTGCCGCCGCATCGCGGATTCGGGCGCGGCGCTGATCTATGTGCCGCAGGCTTTGGTGCGCCACGGACGCGGACGGTCGAGCGGCGAAAAGCCCGGCCGCATCTTCGCCTCCCGCTGGCACCAGGCCTGGTCGCGGGCCTATGTGAGCCGCAAATACGGCCTGCCGAATCCGGCGCCCGGCATGTTCGCGATCAATGCGCTGAAGGCGGCGGGTGCGCGCCTGACCTTCCGGCGCAAGCTCATCGAACGCTACGGCGGCTCGGCCGCCGGCGCCCTGGCTTTCCTGAAGGGCGAGAAGGCCCTGGAGCGCGAAAGAGTGCCATGAGCGTATTCTCATTTTGGAATAACGCGCCCAGCGTCTCGTCAGCCCTGGCACGGGACAGGAACAACTTCGCCCCGATCCGGCTCGCTCTCGCGCTCGCCGTCGTCGTGTCCCATGCCTTCAGCGTGACGACAGGCGTCATCACGGACGAGCCGCTGACTATCTCCACGGGCTTCACCCTGGGCGAGCATGCGGTGAACGGCTTCTTCGCCATCTCCGGCTTCCTCGTCACCATGAGCTTCGACCGGCGCGGCTGGCGCGATTACGCCATCGCCCGGACCCTTCGTATCGCACCGGGGCTGATCGTGGCGGTGCTCGCTGTGTCGCTCCTCCTCGGCGCCGCCATGACCGCTCTGCCTCTCGACGAATACCTGCAGAGCCCGGGCTTGCGCCGGTTCGTCACGGCAACGCTCACGAGCTTCAAGAGCAATATCGCGCTGCCGGGCGTGTTCGCCGACAACCCCTTCACATTTCCCATGGGCACGGTCTGGACCCTGAAATACGAGGTCATGTGCTACGCGGGCGTTTTCCTCATCGGCCTCGTCGGGCTGCTGCGGTCCCGCCTGGCCGCGCTCGTCCTCGTGGCCGGGCTGGCGCTCGGTCTCGTCGGCTTGGATCTCCTGCGGCCCGATGCGCCCAAGAGCATGGAAACGGCGCTTCGCCTGCCGCTGATCTTCGCCTTCGGCGGTGCGCTCTATGTCTGGCGCGATCGTGCCCGTCTTTCGGGATTCGTCCTGCTGACCCTCATCCTTGCCACGTGGCTGAGCAGCGGAACGTTCCTCTACAAAACGCTGCTTTTCACCGGAACGGCCTACGGCATCCTGTGGCTTTCGCTGGCGCTGGCGGTCACGCGCTTTTCCTACGAGCCCAAGGCTGACCTGTCCTACGGCACCTATCTCTATGGCTGGCCGATCCAGCAGAGCCTGCATGCGCTCTGGCCGGGCATCGCCGCCGGCGTGCTGCTGGTGCCGTCGCTCGCGATCACGCTGCTGATCGCGGCCGTCTCCTGGACTCTGATCGAGAAGCCGGCGCTCGGCCTGAAGGCCAGGGCCCTCGGCCGCCGGACGCTCAAGACGATTGAGCCCGCAGCACCTTGACGGCAGCGACCAGCTCGCGGACCCGGTCGCTCTGCAGGAGCGGGATGAGGGTCGCAATCTTGTCCCGCGGCAGGTCCCACCATTGCGCATCGAGCAGGGCCGCGACCGTCTCCTCGTCGAAGCGGTAGCGGATCACCTTGGCGGGGTTGCCGCCGACGATGGCGTAGGGCGGCACGTCCCTGGTCACGATGGCATGGGCCGCGACCACCGCGCCGTGCCCGACCGTCACGCCCGACATGACGATCGCGCCGGAGCCGAGCCACACGTCGTGGCCGATGGTCACGTCGCCGCGGGAGGTATGATAAGCCTCGCTCTGTGGCGCCGAGGGCCAGAGTTCCGGAAAGGCGGAAAACGGATAGGTCGTGCCCCATTCGGTGCGGTGGTTGCCGCCGAGCAGGATCTCGACCTTGTCGGCGATGGAGCCGTAGCGGCCGATGGTGAGCTTTTTCCCCGACTCGGGAAAGCGCACCTTGGGCTTGCCGTAAGTATACTCGCCGATCTCGTAGCCGTACCGGCCGGCGATGCGGGCGAGATGGACACGGGTCTGGTTGTGCGGGTTACGCCAGTTCTTAAGGCGGTGCCGGAGCTTCATTGCAGGGCCCCAACGGCCAGCGCATCGTGCGGAAAAGTGGTCCCGGTTTTCCGCGCCCAACGATGCGCCGGCCAAGAGAAGGAGCATCGGATGGATCCCAAAAGTGGGGTCCACTTTTGGGTCCGATGCTCTAGAGAAGAACATTGACGGCAGGGGGGCAGCACGCGCACAAGGGCCTCCGGATTGGTTCGGTCAGAGCAAGGAGCGTCGGGGATGGGAGACAACATCTCGCAGGATCTGAAATCGGGTGCGATGTTCTACCATCAGTATCCGCGCCCCGGAAAGCTTGAGATCCAGCCGACCAAGCCCCTCGGCAACCAGCGCGACCTGGCGCTGGCCTATTCCCCGGGCGTCGCCGCCCCCTGCGAGGCCATCGCCGCCGACCCGGCCCAGGCCGCCAACCTCACCTCCCGCCAGAACCTGGTGGCGGTGATCTCCAACGGCACGGCGGTGCTGGGCCTCGGCGATATCGGCCCGCTCGCCTCCAAGCCCGTGATGGAGGGCAAGGCGGTCCTGTTCAAGAAGTTCTCCGGCATCGACGTCTTCGACATCGAGGTCGCCGAGAACAACGTCGACAAGCTGGTCGAGGTGATCGCGGCGCTCGAGCCGACCTTCGGCGGCATCAATCTCGAGGACATCAAGGCGCCGGAATGCTTCGAGGTCGAGGAGCGGTTGAAGGCCCGCATGGGCATCCCGGTTTTCCACGACGACCAGCACGGTACGGCGATCATTGTCGGCGCTGCGGTGACGAACGCGCTGGAACTCGCCGGCAAGCGCATCGAGGACGTGAAGATCGTCACCTCGGGTGCCGGCGCCGCGGCGCTCGCCTGCCTCAACCTCCTCGTGTCGCTCGGCGCCAAGCGCGAGAACATCTGGGTCACCGACATCAAGGGCGTGGTCCACGAGGGCCGCAACGAGCTCATGGACCGCTGGAAATCGGTCTATGCGCAGGACACCGACGCGCGCACGCTGGCGGACGTCATCCCGGATGCCGACGTGTTCCTCGGCCTCTCGGCCGGCGGCGTTCTGAAACCCGAGCTGCTCGCCCAGATGGCGCCGCGCCCGCTGATCATGGCGCTCGCCAATCCTTATCCGGAGATCATGCCGGAAGAAGCCGAGGCCGCGCGGCCCGACGCGATGATCTGCACCGGCCGCTCGGATTATCCGAACCAGGTCAACAACGTCCTGTGCTTTCCCTACATCTTCCGCGGCGCCCTCGATGTCGGCGCGACCACGATCAATGAGGAGATGAAGGCCGCCGCCGTGAAGGCCATCGCCGGTCTTGCCCGCGAGGCGCCCTCCGAGGTGGTGGCGCGCGCCTATGGCGGCGAGGCGCATCCTTTCGGCGCGAAGTCCCTGATCCCGAGCCCGTTCGATCCGCGCCTGATCCTGCGCATCGCGCCGGCGGTGGCGAAGGCCGCGATGGATTCCGGCGTCGCCACGCGGCCGCTCGAGGATCTCGAGGCTTACGCGGAATCCCTCGGCCGCTTCGTGTTCCGCTCCGGCTTCATCATGAAGCCGCTGTTCTCGCAGGCGAAGGCCGATCCGAAGCGCGTGATCTATGCCGAGGGCGAGGACGAGCGGGTTCTGCGCGCCGTGCAGGTCATCGTCGAGGAAGGGATCGCCAAGCCGATCCTGATCGGCCGTCCGAGCGTCGTCGAAGCGCGCATCAAGCGCTTCGGCCTGTCGATGGAGATCGGCCGGCATTTCGAGCTGGTGAACCCGGAGGACGATCCGCGTTACCGCGACTATGTCGCGACCTATGTGGAGGCGGCGGGCCGCAAGGGCATCACGCCGGATGCGGCCAAGACCCTGGTGCGCACCAATTCCACCGTCATCGGCGCGCTCGCCGTGCGGCGAGGGGATGCGGATGCCCTGATCTGCGGCATGGAAGGTCGCTTCCAGTCACGCGTCAAGCACATCAAGGACATCATCGGGCTGGCTCCCGGCGTGCACGAGATGGCGGCCCTGTCGCTCGTCATCACCTCGAAGGGCGCGTATTTCCTCGCCGACACGCATGTGCAGTTCGATCCGACGGCGGAACAGATTGCGGACATGACGATCGCCTGCGCCAGCCACGTGCGCCGCTTCGGCATCGAGCCCAAGATCGCGCTGCTCTCGCACGCGGATTTCGGCGCCGCGGACACCCGCTCGGCGGTGAAGATGCGCAAGGCGCTCGCCTGCATCAACGAGCGCGCGCCGGAACTCGAGGTCGACGGCGAAATGCAGGCCGATGCGGCCCTGTCCCAGATGATCCGCGACCGCATCTATCCGGGATCGCGCCTGACGGGCGAAGCCAATGTGCTGATCATGCCGAACCTGGACGCCGCCAACATCGCGTTCCAGTTCACCAAGGTGCTCGCGGATTCGTTGCCCGTCGGCCCGATCCTTATCGGACCGGCCAAGCCAGCGCACATCCTGACCCCGTCGGTGACGGCGCGCGGCATCGTCAACCTCACGGCCATCGCGGTCGTCGAGGCGCAGGCCGCGGAAGAGGATCAGCCGACGCTGATTTGAGGGCAGGTTTTCAGGAACCCGCCGTCATCCCGGGGCCGCGCAAGCGGAGCCCGGGATCCATAACGGCTAACGACGCAGAACTGCGTGCGAGGCCGATCGTCTCTTCTTGAAACGTCGTGGTTATGGATCCGCTGAGTTCACGCTGGAAGTGCAACACCTGCTAAGGTGTTGCTGCGATGGGACAGACTTATGCTCACTTGAGCCTGCGCGAGCGGGTTGAGATTGAACTTCTGCGCGCGGCCGGTCACTCGGTGCGCTGGATCGGCCGGGCCCTGGGACGCTCGGCGGCGACGATCAGCCGGGAATTGAGGCGTAACGCCAAACCCACCAAGCAATGGCGCGGCTCCTATGACGGCGAGCGAGCCCATGCTCTGGCCCTGCGCCGCCGCCGCTGGGATGCCCGCTTCAAGCTGGCGCGCCAGCCGGACCTGCGTGCCCTGGTCGGACAACGCCTTGCGATGGGACACTCGCCCGAGCAGATCGCGGGCCGGCTGGCGCACGATCAAGGTAGACCCGTTATCAGCCACGAGTCCATCTACCGCTATGTCTATCACCGCTCCAGCCTCAAGGATCACTGGCACCGCCTTCTGCCCCGGCGCAAGAACCGGCGCGGCCGTCTGGGCCGGCGCGGCGGCTCTCCGGCCAGCTTCATCAAGCATCGCCTGGCCGTGGCCCACCGGCCGCGGGAGGCGGAGAGCCGCACCGTCGCGGGCCATTGGGAGGCGGATCTCATGGCCTTTTCCCGTTACGGCCAGTACGTGCTGGTCATCCATGAGCGCCGCTCCCGCCTGCTCCTGGTCGACCGGCTGCCCAACAAGACGGCGGGGGCCGTTCTGGAGCGGCTGCATCGCTGCCTGAGCCCCCTGCCGGCGCCGATGCGCCGGTCGCTGACCTTCGACAACGGCACCGAGTTTGCCTTGCACTATCGGCTCACCGAGCGGTTGGGTCTGGCAACCTTCTTCTGCGATCCGCATGCTCCCTGGCAAAAGGGCGGGATCGAGAATGCCATCGGCCGTCTGCGGCGGCGCTTGCCGCGCAAGGCCGATCTGGCCACCCTGTCGCAGCCGGAGCTGTCGGCTCTGGTCGAGATCTACAACACGACGCCGCGAAAGTGCCTTGCCTTTCGCACCCCGCACGAGATCTTCTCAAAGGCCATCAACCGTGTTGCACCTCAACCGTGAATTCACCTTCCCGCCTGCGCGGGGATGACAGTGGAGAAGTCGCACGAAACGGCAGACGCTACTCCGCCTTCGCGCTTACGTTCAGCTTGTCGAGGATGGCCTTGGGGTCGGGCAGGAGCACCGCTTCCACGATGCCGAAGCCCGACGGATCCTTGGGCGTGGCGTTGATCGTGAGCTTGCCGGGCTTGGCAATGAAGCGGGCGATGGCCTGGCTCAAGGTCCGGGCCTGCTCGGAGCTGCCGATCATCGCCGGCACGACGAAGGCGGCACCGGCCGCATAGGCCCGGCGCAGGGATTCCGGCTTGGTCTTCTGCTCCTTGGCCGCCTTGTCGAGATAGCGCTCGAACAATCCCTTGTTCTCGATCGTGACGTCGAGGGCCTTCGCCCGCGCTCCGGCAAGCGCCACGGCGGCGATGGCGGTGTCGGCATCGAAGAGATCCTTGCCGACATTGCCGATGATGCCGGTCACGGCGACATTGCCCATGTCCTGGCCCTGGAACGAGACCTCGCTAAGGGCGACTTCGTTTGCCGCCGCGTTCCAGGTGGCGGCCGCGAGAAGCGAGACGTCGATAGTCTTGTAGCCGAGGGCCACGAGTTCCTTGATGCCGTCGTCGGAGCTTTTCGGCGGCAAGACCATTGCGAAGTTCTGCAGCTCGATCCGGATATTGGTCGGAATGGCGTTCACCGGCTTGTCGGCCGTGAGTTCGAAGCCCTTGAAAGATGCCTGGACCTTGACCTTCCTGCCCTCGTCGTCGGCGGTGCCGTCGAGAGAGAGACCTGACAGGCGCAAAGTTCCGAGTGTCGGGATCAGGCTGCGCGCCGTTGCAGGGTCGATATCATCGAGAGACTTGCCCCCAAGCTTTCTGAGGCCATCGAAGGTTTGCTTGAACGAAAAGCCCGTGAAGCTTACGCCATCAAGCTTGAAACGGTTGTCCTTGTCGGAAAACGCGAGGCCTTCCCACCGTACATCCGCCGGCCGGGTTTCCGTGCCGCCCGTATAGGCGATCCGGGCAACGCGAAACTGCCCCGGAGAATCCTTCGCCTTGGAGATCATCTCGATGTCCGTGGCTTCCACGGCGCCGATCTGGAATGAATCGGCAAGGTCGGCGATGGCGGGCAGAAGGCGCGCCTGATCCTCGGAGGAAAGCTCCGGTCGGTCGGCCATCTCGGTGATGAGGCCTAGGGTGCCATTCCAGGAATCCTTGGTCGGACGCGCCATGAAATCCTGGCCGCCAAGACGGGCCACCTTGAGCGTGATGCCAGCCTGGTTGTCGGCGAGCTCGACGTTCTCGATCGAGAAGGCGCCGTAGATCTTTGCATGTGGTGTCGAGCCGGTGTCTGATTTGGATTCGAAGAGATGCGCCATGGCCGGCAGATCCAAGTCGCTCATGCTCGTGCGACCCGTACTGACCAGCGCGTTGTCCTTGGCCCCACTCACCTCCATCGCGCTCGTCTCGATCAGTGCCGAGGCGATCCTTCCCTGCGAGATGTCGTTCAGGGCGATGTTTTTGTAGGTGGTTGTCTGGGTATCCTTGCCCAAGGTCTGCCTAATCCGCGCTTCGGGGATCGTGACCTGCTTCGCATTGACACGTTTCAGGCGGCTCTCCATCGGCTCCGCCGATCCGGCGGAGAACAGGGCCTCGATCTCGGCCCGGGTCGAGGAGACGCCCGACAACGCGATGCTCTTCGCCTCGTAGGTCGCTGATCCGGAGGTGAAGCTGACATTTTCCAGGGTCAAGCTGTCGGCGGATTGCGCGAAAGCCGCGCTCCAGAGCGGCACCCTCACGGCTCCAACGACGATACGGCGGCCATCCTTGTCGATGGCGAGGTCGCGAAGAACGGCCGGTTCGAACGACATGGCGGCCGAGCCTGCGATCAGGGCAAGCGTGCAGATGCCTGCGCGGTAACGAAGTCTCATAGGTTCCCCCAAAGCCGGACCAGCCCGGTGCCAGCGTTCCTTAAACGAAAAGGGCTCGGGGAGGGAGATTAGGGCGCATGTAACTTTTTTACAGCGAGAACGAGGTGCCGCAGCCGCAGGACGCGGTGGCGTGAGGGTTCTCGATCTTGAACGACTGGCCGATCAAATCGTCCACGAAATCGATGACGGAGCCGTCCATGTACTGGATCGAAACCTCGTCCACGACCACGGTGGCGCCGTCCTTCTCGATCACGAGGTCGTCGTTCTGCCGGGTCCGGTCCACGTCGAAGGCGTATTGGAACCCGGAGCAGCCGCCTCCATTGACGCTGATTCTCAGGTGCGAACCGTCAGGCTCGGCGGCCATGATCTCGTTGATGCGGCGGGCGGCGCGTTCTGTCAGGGTGATACCGGTCATGGGCACTTCCAGTCCTCGTGAGGACGTAATTCTTGCGCAAACTGTTATGAGCAAGGTAAGTGCGCTCTGACAAGGCTTCAACCCGGTGATGATCGTGCGGCCCTTCGGCGAGAGATGGCGAGCATCCTACGCCTGCGATCCTTGGGACAGCCGCGGGCGCCTTTTCCCCGAGGCCGTCTCGCCGACCCGCAGCGAGTTCCAGCGCGACCGCGACCGGATCATCCATTCCTCCGCCTTCCGCCGGCTCAAGCATAAGACTCAGGTCTTCGTCTATCACGAGGGCGACCATTTCCGGACCCGGCTGACCCACACCATCGAGGTGAGCCAGATCGCCCGGGCGCTGGCCCGCTCCCTCGGGCTCGACGAGGACCTTGCCGAGGCGCTGGCGCTCTCGCACGACCTCGGCCATACGCCCTTCGGCCATACCGGCGAGGACACCCTCGACGAATGCATGGCCGGGTTCGGGGGCTTCGATCACAACGCCCAGGCTCTGCGCGTCGTCACGCGCCTCGAGCGCCGCTATGCGGAATACGATGGCCTGAACCTGACCTGGGAAACTCTGGAGGGCCTGGTCAAGCATAACGGGCCGCTCCTCGATGGGGAGGGCAAGCCGACCCTGCGCTACGCCGCCCGCGGCGTCCCCCTGGCGATCCTCGAATACAACGCCCAGCAGGACCTGGAACTCGCCACCCATGCCGGCGGCGAGGCCCAGGCCGCGGCCATCGCCGACGACATCGCCTATGACGCCCATGACCTCGACGACGGCTTGCGGGCCGGGCTGTTCCGGATCGAGGATCTGTGCGAGGTGCCGTTCCTGGCGACGCTGCTGCAGGAGATCGAGACCCGCTATCCGAATCTTGATCTCTCCCGGCGCATCCACGAGCTGACCCGGCGGGTCATCACCCGCTTCGTCGAGGATGTGGTGGCGGAAGGGGAGCGCCGAATCTCAGGCCTCGCTCCGCAAAAGGCCGAGGACATCCGGCAGGCCGGCGACACCATGGTCTGCTTCTCGGCGGCGATGAAGGAGGCCGATGCCGCGATCAAGCGGTTCCTCTACGCCCGCATGTACCGCCATCCCAACGTGATGAGGGTCCGGGCCCAGGCCGACGACGTGCTGCGCGACCTGTTTCGGCGCTTCAAGGCCGAGCCGGAGCTGATGCCGGAGGAGTGGCAGGCCGACCTGCCGAGGGAGGACGAGCCCAGCCTCGCCCGAAGGGTGGCGGATTACATCGCCGGCATGACGGACCGCTATGCGATCCTCGAACACCGACGCCTGTTTGACGTGACGCCGGACTTGCGTTAGGCGCGGCCACGTCCTTCGAGTTTCCAACCCGCAGCCCTCATCCTGAGGAGCCGCGAAGCGGGATCTCGAAGGAGGATCCAGAGAGCACTGGAGATGCCCTCGTCCTTCGAGACGGCCTGACGGCCTCCTCAGGATGAGGGCCTAAGTGAGCGTTGGTTGGCTGCGATCAGGGCCAGTTGCCCATTGAGATGAAGTACCATGAATATTTTCGGGCTGTTTGAGAAGCGGGTTGCGGATGCGCTCGGCCGGCTGGCCGAGGCGGGGAAGATTCCATCGGGGCTGGATATCAGCCGCGTCGTGGTCGAACCGCCGCGCGATCCCTCCCATGGCGATCTCGCCACCAACGCCGCCATGGTGCTGGCCAAGGAGGCGCGCATGAATCCGCGCGCCCTGGCCGAGATTCTCGTCGCCGACCTGCAGGACGACCCGCGCGTCACCAAGGTCGAGATCGCCGGCCCCGGCTTCATCAACATCCGGCTTGCGCCTGCGGTCCTGCACGAGGTTCTGCGCGCCGTCGTGGTCGACAGCAACGGGTACGGACGGACCGGACAGGGCGCGGGCGCTCCCGTGAACGTGGAATATGTCTCGGCCAATCCCACCGGCCCGATGCATGTGGGCCATTGCCGCGGCGCCGTCTTCGGCGATGCGCTTGCCGGGCTGCTCGATTTTGCCGGCTACGCGGTCACCCGCGAGTACTACATCAACGATGCCGGCGCGCAGGTCGACGTTCTCGCCCGCTCGGCCTACCTCCGCTACAGGGAGGCCCTGGGCCAGGAGATCGGCACGATCCCGGAGGGCCTCTATCCGGGCGACTACCTGAAGCCCGTCGGCGAGCGGCTGGCCAAGGAATATGGCCCGGGCCTGCTGGACAAGCCCGAAGACGAGTGGCTGCCGCTCGTGCGGGAGACCTCCATCGACGCCATGATGGACATGATCCGCGACGACCTTGCTGCCCTCAACATCCATCACGAAGTGTTCTACTCCGAACGCTCCCTGCAGCTTGGTCCGGTGGATCAGGTCAAGGAGCTCATCACGGAGCTTCGCGGTCGCGACCTTGTCTATATGGGCCGTCTGCACCCGCCCAAGGGCCAGAAGGACGAGGATTGGGAGGACCGGGAGCAGCTTCTGTTCCGCGCGACGGCCTTCGGCGACGAGGTCGACCGCCCGCTTCTGAAATCGGACGGCTCCTACACCTATTTCGCCTCCGACATCGCCTATCACCGCTCGAAGTTCGAGCGTGGCTTTGCCTCCATGATCGACGTCTGGGGTGCGGACCATGGCGGCTACGTGAAGCGCATGCAGGCGGCCGTGAAAGCCGTGTCCGACAGCAAGGCCGATCTCGACGTGAAGCTCTGCCAGCTCGTGAAGCTGCTGCGCGGCGGCGAGCCGGTGAAGATGTCCAAGCGCTCCGGCGACTTCGTTACCCTGCGCGAGGTGGTCGACGAGGTCGGCCGGGATGCCGCCCGCTTCATGATGATCTTCCGCAAGAACGACGCGACCCTGGATTTCGACCTCGCCAAGGTGGTCGAGCAGTCCAAGGACAACCCGGTCTTCTACGTCCAGTACGCCCATGCCCGCTGCGCCTCCGTGTTCCGGCAGGCGGGCGAGGCGTTCCCGGGCGCCGACTTCTCGGCCGGCGAGCTGGCCAAGGCCGATCTGTCGATTCTGAGTGACGAAGCGGAAATGGACCTTGTCCACCGCATCGCCCAGTTTCCCCGGACCATCGAGGCGGCGGCGGAGGCCCACGAGCCGCACCGGGTCGCATTTTACCTTTACGATCTGGCCAGCGCCTTCCATAGCTTATGGAATAAGGGCAAAGACTTGCCGCAATTACGCTTTGTTAATCTAACTGATAAAGATTCAACACAGGCGAGACTCGCTCTCGTGCATGCCCTGAAGGGCGTGCTCGCATCTGGTCTCGCAATCCTGGGCGTTACGGCACCCGACGAAATGCGATAGTGTTCCCTCAGGCGATTCAAGCGCTTAGGGAGAGTCCTCGTCGGGTCCTGTGAACGTCGTGCCGGCGGAGCACCGGGTGCTCCTGTCGCGTAACTGGAGATCCGGTGCATGAGCGAATCAGTGAAGCCCCGTTTTGCCATCGACCTCAACGAGATCGAGCGGCAACTCGCCCAGGCGGGCAACCCGCACCCTCAGCAGGCCCCCGTCGGGCGGAGCGATCCGCTGGCGGAATTGGCCCGTATTGTGGGGCAGGACGATCCTTTTCAGTCGATTCTGGCCAATGACGGCTCCGCCCGTCCGCGCCAGCAGGGGGCTTCCATCGACGATCTTTTCGCCGTCCGCGACACTATGACGCCAAACCCGCGCGAGGTGCCGGTCCGGGCTCCGCAGGCCCTTCATGCCGTGCCGTCCTACGGCCATGACGCCTATCCTCAGGGCGCCGTTCGGCATCATGAGCAATATGCCCAGGAGCCCGCGCCCCAGCACCAGGACGCCTACGGCAACGAGGCCTATGCGCAGGATTACTATGCCGATCAGGCCGCGCAGTATCCCGACCAGGATTACGATCGGGATCAGGATTACGTGCCGGTCGAGAAGCCTCGGTCCCGCAAGGGCGTGATCACCATCGCGGCCGTCATCGGCGCCGTGGTGCTGGGCGGCGGCGGGGCCTATCTCGCCTCCGGCTCGGCGGCGATCACGGGGGGCGAGCCGCCTCTGATCAAGGCCAACAACGAGCCCACCAAGGTCCAGCCCCAGAATCCGGGCGGGGTCGAGATCCCGAACCAGAACAAGCAGATCTATGAGCGCGCCAACCAGAGCGGAGCGACCAAGGTGGTCAACCGCGAGGAGCAGCCGGTCGATGTCCAGCAGGCCGTGCGCATGAACGGCAACGCCGTGGCCGACGCCACCGGCGGCACGGTTCCGGGCGTCTCAGTCAAGCCGCAGCAGACCGCGAGCCTGAACCTCGGCGAGCCGCGCAAAGTCCGCACCGTCACCATTCGTCCCGACGGCACCGTCGCCGGCGCCGAGCCTCCGGCCGCCCAGCCGGTCGCCACGGCATCCGCGGGGGCGATGACCCTGCCGCCGCAGGCGCAGGCCGCCCATCCGGCTCCGGTCGCGTCCGCACAGCCCCGCGCTGCGGCGAGCACGCCCGTCGCGGCGGCGTCCACCCCGGCTTCGACCCCGAAGCCAGCTCCTGCGGCCGCGACGCCTGCCAGCCCGCCTGCACCGCAGCAGATGGCCTCCGTGCAGCCGGCCGCACCCGTCGCAGCCGAGACGACCTCGACCGGCGGCTTCGCCGTGCAGCTGGGTCTGGCCAATTCGGAAGCCGCCGCCCAGACGGCCTTCGCCTCGTATCAGCGCAAGTATCCCGACCTGCAGGGCAAGCCGGCGATGATCCGCAAGGCCGAGGTGAACGGCAACACCATCTTCCGCGTCCGCGTCGGACCGCTGCCGAAGGAGGAGGCCTCGTCCCTCTGCTCCAAGCTGCAGGGGCAGGGCGGTCAGTGCTTCGTCACCAAGAACTGATTGCTTGAACCGGATCAGCTTAGCGGCTGAGTTTTCTTGACCCTGCCGAGCAGGGGACGTAAGGCGCGGGTATGACAACTCGCGCCTTTATTGCTGGATGCTCCGGCTTCGAGCTCACCCCCGACGAGGTCGCTTTCTTTAGGGAAGCGAAGCCTTGGGGCTTCATCCTGTTCCGCCGCAATGTGGATCACCCGGAGCAGGTGAGGGCGCTCTGCGACTCCCTGCGGGACATTGTCGGGCGCTCCGATGCTCCGATCCTGATCGATCAGGAAGGCGGCCGGGTCCAGCGCATGGGGCCGCCGCACTGGCCGAAATACCCCTCCGGCGCCACCTATGGCCGGCTCCACGCCAACGACCCGCTGGTCCGGCGCGAGATCACGCGCCTCGGGGCGCGGCTGATCGCCCACGATCTGCGCGCGGTCGGCATCACCGTGGATTGCCTGCCGGTGCTCGACGTTCCCTCGCCCGGCGCCCATGACGTGATCGGCGACAGGGCCTACGGCAGGACGCCCGGCGAGGTGGGGATCCTGGGCCGGGCCGCCGCCGAGGGGCTTCTGGCTGGCGGCGTCCTGCCGGTCGTCAAGCACATGCCGGGCCATGGCCGGGCCGGCGCCGACAGCCATCTGGCGCTGCCCGTGGTCGAGGCGTCGCGGGAGGAGCTGGAGCGGCACGATTTCGCGCCCTTCCGCATGCTGACCGACATGCCCCTCGCGATGACCGCACACGTGGTCTACACGGCGCTCGATCCCGAGCAGCCCGCGACCACCTCCCGCGTCGTCATGGAGGAGATCGTCCGCGGCCATATCGGCTATGACGGGCTGGTGATGACGGACGACCTGTCCATGCATGCCCTTTCCGGGTCCTTCCGGGAGAGGACGGAGGCTGCCTTCGCCGCCGGCTGCGACATGGCGCTCCACTGCAACGGCCGGATGGAGGAAATGGGTGCGGTCGCCGAGGCTGCCCCGCTCCTGGACGGCGATCCCCTGCGTCGCGCTAACGCTGCGTTAGCTCGGATCGCTCACGATCCGGAACCCCTGGATCCTGTGGATGCCCGATCCAGGCTCGATTCCGCTCTTGCGATGATCGCCTAAAGCTTATGAAGCTCGAAATTCGATGAGTTGAGTATGTCGATGGCAAAGCCCTTACCCTTCGAAGATGTCGAGATGACCGAGCGGGCCGAGAGCGAGCCCGCTCTGCTCGTCGACGTGGACGGGTTCGAAGGGCCGCTCGACCTCCTGCTCGAACTGGCTCGCCGCCAGAAGGTGGATCTCCACCGCATCTCGATCCTGGCTCTCGCCGAGCAATACATCACCTTCATCGAGGCGGCGCGCCGCATGCGGCTGGAGCTCGCCGCCGATTACCTCGTGATGGCCGCATGGCTCGCTTACCTCAAGTCGCGCCTGCTCCTGCCCGAGCCGCCGAAGGGTGAGGAGCCGAGCGCCGAGGATCTGGCATCCGCCCTGGCCCTGCGCCTGCGCCGCCTGGAGGCCATCCGCGAGGCGGCCAAGAAGATGGGCGAGCGCGCCTGGCTCGGCCGCGACGTCTTCGCCCGCGGGGCGCCGGAGCCCGTGATCGTCAACCGGGACTCCCGCTACGAGGCGAGCCTCTACGACCTCCTCAAGGCCTATGCCCAGCAGCGGCAGATCCGGTTCAATGCCAGGGTTTCCTTTCACAAGCGGAATGTCTGGTCGCTGGTCGATGCGCGAGAGGCCCTGGAGCGCCTGGTCGGGCACCTCAGCGACTGGGTGACCCTGGACACCTATCTGATGGAATACATGGTCGAGCCATCCATGCGCTCGACCGTTATGGCCTCGGCCCTGTCCGCCACCCTGGAAATGGTGCGCGAGGGCAAGCTCACGCTCCGGCAGGACGAAGCTTTCGCTCCGCTCTGGGTCAAGTCAGTCGCCGATCCGGCGGAGGCAGGAGTTTAAGGTGCTGCCCGACATGCAGGAAGATTCAGTCGATACACCCGAGGCCGATGAGCCCGAGGTCAGCCACGTTCCAGACCATGGCGAAGCCATGCGAATCGCCGAGGCGCTGCTGTTTGCCGCCGCCGTGCCCCTGAGCGTCGAGGAGCTTATCGGCCGTCTGCCGGAAGGCGCGGATGTGGAGAAGATCCTGCAGGACCTGAGCGAGCTTTATGCTCTGCGGGGCGTCAATCTCGTCCGGGTGGCCGGGAAGTGGACCTTCCGCACCGCCAGCGATCTGTCCTTCGTGCTCGCCCGCGACGTGGTCGAGCAGCGCAGGCTCTCCCGCGCTGCCATGGAGACGCTCGCCATCATCGCCTATCACCAGCCGGTGACCCGTGCAGAGATCGAGGAGATCCGCGGCGTCGCCACGTCGAAGGGCACGGTCGACCTTCTCCTGGAGACGGGCTGGGTCCGCCTGCGCGGCCGCCGGAAGGCTCCGGGCCGCCCCGTCACCTACGGCACCACCTCCGGCTTCCTGGAGCATTTCGGCCTCGATGCGATCGAGGACCTTCCGGGCCTCGAGGAGCTGAAAGGGGCGGGCTTCCTGGAAGGCCGCGTTCCCTCCGATTTCTCAGTGCCCACGCCCTCCGACGCGGATGCCCTTCGCGAGGACGAGGATCCACTCGAGGACGATCTGGTGCAGCCCCTGGACATGCACCGGACCGAGGCGGGAGAAGAATGACCTCAACCCCCGCCGGCTCCGCCCGCGACCGGTTTCGGCTGCCCCGATGGGGGCAACGCGGCACGGCGGGCGCCTCGATCCCGGCCCAGCTCGCCTTCGAGAGCCTCGTTCAGGTCTATGACAGCATGCGCGCGCTCGATGGCGTCTCGCTGACCATCGAGCCGGGGGAAATCGTCTGCCTGCTCGGCCATTCGGGCTGCGGAAAGACCACGCTGCTGCGCATCGCCGCAGGGGTCGAAGCGCCGACCTCCGGCCGGGTGCTGATGGATGGGCGCGAGGTCAGCGGGCCGCGGACCTTCCTGGAGCCCGAGCGGCGGGGCATCGGCCTGATGTTCCAGGACTACGCCCTGTTCCCGCACATGACGATCCTGCAGAACATCATGTTCGGGCTCAAGGATCTGTCCTCCGCCGAGGCCGGCGTCGCCGCGCGCCGCGCCCTGTCCCGCGTCGGCCTCGAGCACTACGCCAACGAATACCCGCATACCCTGTCCGGCGGCGAGCAGCAGCGGGTCGCGCTCGCGCGCTCCATCGCGCCGCGTCCTGGCGTATTGCTGATGGACGAGCCGTTCTCCAACCTCGACCGGCGCATGCGCGATGCCATCCGCGACGAGACCGTCGCCATCCTGCGGGAGACCGGGGCTACGACCATCGTCGTGACGCACGATCCCGAGGAGGCGATGCGCATCGCCGACCGGATCGTGCTTATGCGCGCCGGCGCGATCATCCAGCAGGGCGAGGCCGAGGAGATCTACCGGCGCCCGGCCAATCTCTTCGCCGCGCGCTTCTTCTGCGACTTCAACGAGCTTGAGGGCACGGTGCGCAACGGTCAGGTTTCCTGCCCCGTCGGCGTCTTTCCGGCGCCGCATCTCGCGGATGGACCCGCCGTCGTCTGCGTGCGGCCGCAGGGGCTGAAGCTGAAGCCGGCGGGTTTCTGCCTGCCGGGCCGTGTGGTGTCTCGCCGCTTCCTCGGCGAGGTCGATCTCGTGCATATAGACGTGCAGGGAATCGACCGTCCTCTCCAGGCCCGTGTTCACGATCCCGTTGGCGCGGTCGAGGGACAGGATGTCGGGGTGGAGGTCGATACTAAGGATGTCCTTGTTTTCGCCGCGTCCGACGCATAGGTTGGCGGCGAGTTCATATCGATAAGCCGCGCCTTTTCAGGCGCAGGAGGAATTGCCATGGGTGGCACGAGTATTTGGCACTGGATCGTTGTCGGTCTGATCGTCGTCCTGCTGTTCGGACGCGGCAAGATCTCCGACATGATGGGCGATGTCGCAAAGGGCATCAAAGCCTTCAAGAAGGGCATGTCCGAGGACGAAACCACGCCGGCAAAGCCTGCGCAGCCGGCCGAGCCCGTCCGGACCATCGACCATCAAAACGGTACGACGACGACCACCGTCACGACCGATCACAAGGTCGGCTAAGCTTCGTGTGCAGCCGCTTATCGTGGCGTGTCAGTATGCGTGAGTACCCAAGGGGCAGGTTCGAGGCCGCGTCATGTTGGACATGAGCTGGGGTGAGATCATGGTGATCGGCGCCGTTGCGCTGATCGTGATCGGCCCGAAGGATCTGCCTAAAGCGCTGCGGACGGTCGGGCAGGTGACCGGCAAGCTTCGCCGCATGGCGGCCGAGTTCCAGGGCCAGTTCAACGAGGCCATGCGCGAAGCCGAGCTCGACGAGGTCAAGAAGCAGCTTCAGGGCGTGAACGATTCCGTCTCCTCGCTCGGCAACACCGACTTCAACCCGATCCAGACGATCCGGGATGAGCTGAAGACCTCGATCGAGGCACCCATGCCGGGTCCTGCGGCAATCGCCTCTCAGGATGCCGCGGACATCTCTTCCGTGGAGACCGCTTCGACGGAGATCCAGGAGGTTGCGAACGCGTCCGACGCGACGGTGCAGGCCGTTGTGGAGGGGCGGGCGCCGGCTCCGGAGGATCCGTTGATCGAGCTGCCGCCGCCACCGAGCGTCGATCCGGCCAAGGAGATCGCCGAATCCCTGCGGCGTGAGGCCGAATACGAAGCCCAGCAGGCCGCCCTCGCCGAACACCTCTCCGAAAAACCAGAACAATCGGACGCGAAAGTCGGATGACCACCGCCGTTGAAGACGATGAGGTCGAGGCTTCGCGCGCGCCTCTGATCGAGCACCTGACCGAGCTTCGCTCGCGCCTGATCAAGGCGCTGGTCGCCTTCGTGCTGATGTTCTTCATCTGCTTCGCCGGCGCGAAGTACATCTACAACGCGCTTGTCTGGCCCTACGTGCTGGCAGTAGGCTCGCCGGAGAGGGCGCATCTCGTCTATACGCACGGCCTGGAATACCTGTTCACGCAGATCCAGGTCGCCGCCTTCGGGGCCGGCTTCCTCGCCTTCCCGATCATCGCCATCCAGATCTACAAGTTCGTGGCGCCGGGCCTCTACAAGAACGAGCGCCGGGCCTTCGTGCCTTATCTCGTCGCGACGCCGGTGCTCTTCGTCATCGGCGCGTCCTGCGTCTATTTCATCGCCATGCCGCTGCTCATGCGCTTCTCGGTCGGCATGCAGCAGCTCGCGACGGATTCCAGCCCCGCCATCGAATTCCTGCCCAAGGTCAGCGAATACCTGTCGCTGATCATGACCCTGATCTTCGCCTTCGGCATCTGCTTTCAGCTGCCCGTGGTCCTGACCCTGCTCGCCCGCGCCGGGATCATCGATTCGCAGTTCCTCAAGGACAAGCGGCGCTACGCCATCGTCATCGTCTTCGTGCTCGCTGCCGTGCTTACCCCGCCGGACGTGATCAGCCAGTTCGCCCTTGCGGTCCCCACCTTGCTTCTTTACGAGGCATCCATCTTCTCCGTCCGCATGGTCGAGAGGAAGCGTGCGGAAGCCGAGGCCGCGCGCGCGGCAGAGGAGTAGGAGACCGAAACGGTCTCCCCATCGGCCGCCTTCCTTGGCAGAAGTTTAAGGGCGGTCGTGTCGACGGACAGGGCCTCCTGACGAAGCAGGTCCTCATCCCATGCACGACATCCGTTCCATCCGCGACAATCCCGCGGCGTTCGATCAAGGCCTCCGGAACCGGGGCATGGAGCCCCTGTCCGCTGAGCTGATCGGCCTCGACGACAAGCGCAAGAGCGCCATCTCCGCTCTGCAGACCGCCACCGAGCGCCGCAATGCCCTCTCCAAGGAGATCGGCCAGGCCAAGGCGAAGAAGGACGAGGCGCGGGCGCAGGAGCTGATGGCCGACGTTGCGCGGATCAAGGAAACGATGCCGGAGCTGGAAGAGGCCGAGCGCGTCGCCGAGAAGGCTCTGTTCGAGGCTCTTGCCGCCATCCCCAATATTCCCAAGGAGGACGTGCCGGTCGGCGCAGACGAGCACGGCAACGTGGAGCGTCACCGTTCCGGAAAGCCGCCGACACTCAACAGCGCCAAGCAGCATTTCGAGCTCGGCGAGGCTTTGGGGCTCATGGATTTCGAGACGGCGGCGAAGCTCTCGGGCTCGCGCTTCGTGGTGCTCAAAGGCGGCCTCGCGCGGCTGGAGCGCGCGCTCGGTCAGTTCATGATCGACCTGCACACGAACGAGCACGGCTACACGGAAGTGAACCCGCCGCTGCTCGTTCGCGACGACGCCATGTTCGGCACGGCGCAGTTGCCGAAATTCGAGGACGACCAGTTCTGGGCCTTCCCCGGCAACGCGCTAGAGCAGGTCGTCGCCGCAGCGCTCGAAGGCCAGCCGCGCGATGCCATCGGCAAGATGATCAAGGACGCCCGCTACGGCATGATTCCGACGGCGGAGGTGACGCTCACCAATCTCGTGCGTGAGCAGATCCTGTCCGAGGAGGAATTGCCCCTGCGCTTCACCGCGCTGACGCCGAGCTTCCGCGCAGAAGCCGGCTCCGCCGGTCGTGACACGCGCGGCATGATCCGCCAGCATCAGTTCGTGAAATGCGAGCTCGTCTCGATCACGACGCCCGAGACGTCCGCCGACGAACACGAGCGCATGCTCACGAGCGCCGAGAACGTGCTGAAGAGGCTGGAGCTGCCGTTCCGCACCATGACGCTGTGCACCGGAGACATGGGATTCTCCTCGACCAAGACCTACGACATCGAGGTGTGGTTGCCGGGGCAGGGGATGTATCGCGAGATTTCGAGCTGCTCGGTCTGCTCGGATTTCCAGGCGCGGCGCATGAATGCGCGCTATCGCGCAGCCGGCGAGAAGCAGCCGCGCTTCGTGCACACGCTCAACGGTTCGGGACTTGCGGTCGGCCGCACGCTCGTCGCGGTTCTGGAGAATTATCAGAACGAGGACGGCAGCGTCACAATCCCGTCGGTGCTGCAGCCTTATATGGGCGGCATGACCCGCATCGAGCGCCAGGCCTGACATGCGCATTCTCTGCACCAACGACGATGGCATCCACGCGCCGGGGCTGAAGACCCTGGAAGCGATCGCACGCAGCCTGTCGGACGATGTGTGGGTGGTTGCGCCCGAGACCGATCAGAGCGGCGTCGCGCATTCTTTGTCGCTCAACGATCCCTTGCGCCTGCGCGAGATCTCCGACCGGCATTTCGCCGTCAAGGGCACGCCGACCGATTGCGTGATCATGGGCGTGCGCCACCTCATGAAGGAGGCCAGGCCCGACCTCGTTCTCTCCGGCGTCAACCGGGGCCAGAACGTGGCGGAGGACGTGACCTATTCCGGTACGGTGGCCGGCGCCATCGAAGGCACGATCCTTGGCATTCCCTCGATCGCGCTCTCCCAGGCCTACGGCCCGGAGACGCGCAACGCGCCGCGCTGGCAATGCGCCGAGCATCACGGCCCCGAAGTGATCCGCAAGATCCGCGAGGCCGGAATGGACAGGGGCATCCTCGTCAACGTGAATTTCCCCGATTGCGAGCCGGACGAGGTCGAGGGAACGGCGCTTGTCAACCAGGGCCAGCGCACGCAGGAGCTCTTACGCCTCGACGAACGCCGGGACGGGCGTGGCAACCCTTACTTCTGGATCGCCTTCGAGCGCCGACCCTTCACGCCGGGCAACGGCACCGACCTCTGGGCCATCGCCAACCGGCGCATCGCCGTCACGCCGCTGCGCGTCGACATGACCGACGAGCCGACCCTGACGCGCTATGCGCAGGCCTTCGGCGGCTGAGAGTGTCGGACGCCATGAACCAGGATCTGCCATTCCTGCCCGAAGCGGAGAACCGCGGCGAGCGGGAGGCGATCGGGGCCGCGTCCTTCATCCTGTCCCTGCGCGCGAAAGGCATCCGCGACACGGCGCTTTTGCGCGCCATGGAGCTCGTCCCGCGCGAGGTTTTCGCCCCGCGCCGCTTCACCGATCTCGCCCGCACCGAGGTTGCCCTGCCGTTGCCCTGCGGCCAGACCATGACCGGGCCGGCGACGGTCGCTGCCATGCTCCTCGCGCTCGGCGTGCAGCCCGGCCAGCGGGTGCTGGAAGTGGGCACCGGCAGCGGCTACGTGACCGCGCTCCTGGCGAGGCTCGGGGCGGACGTGACCTCCGTCGAGCGCTTCAACACCCTGGCGGAAAGCGCGGCCCAGCATCTCAAGATCGTCGAGGCGGGCAAGGTCCGCCTCGAGGTCGGGGACGGCCTTGCGGTTCGCGTGCGCGAGCGGTTCGACCGCATCCTGCTCAACGGAGCCTGCCAGGAGATCCCGGAAACGGTGACGGCTCTGCTCGCGCCGGGCTCCCGCCTCGTCGGCGCGCTCACGGTCGACGGCATGCCGCATCTCATGCGGATCGAACGGGATGCAGAAGGCGAGCTGAAGCAGAATCTCGGCGCGTCGCTGCGGATTTCGCCGCTCGTGACGGGCATCGCGGCGACGCTCTGAATCGCGCGAAAAAAATCTCGGACAAGGTTACGAAAAAGTGCGCATCATCAACCGTTGCTTAACCTGAACAGGCTTTTAATGGCTTCATCGAGTTGCGTTCGGTTGGGGTTCAGTGATGCGGTTGCGTGTGGGTTCTGGGCATTGGGTGGCGGTGTCGCGAATCGCTCTGGTGGGATTGATCGGCAGTGCGGCTGCCGCATGCAGCACCGATAGCGCGCGGTTTGCGGAGAATCCGTTCTCCAACCCCTTCGCCGCCAGCGAGCGGATGGAGACGACTGCCTCGACCGCGTCACAGCCCCAGAGTCAGCCGTCCTATTCCGCGGCTCCGATGGCGACGCCTTCGGTCCATGCGCAGGCCCTGCCGCCCGTGCAGTCCCAGCCCCTGTCGCAGCCGACCCGCATCGCTTCCGCTCCGGCCCCGATTCAGCCCCGCCCCGTGCCGGTGGCTCAGACCGCTCCGGCCCAGCCCAAGTTCCGCCTCGTCGACACCTCGAAGGTGCCGGCCGCCACGACCCCCGTCGCAGCCGCCGAGCCGGTAAAGCGCGTCCGTCCCGGCATGACCTCGACGGCCCAGGCGCCCGCTCCCGCGAAATCCGCGCCGATGCAGGTCGCCTCCGCCACGAACGAGCCGCTCGTGTCCGCTCCCAAGCCCCTCGTGTCGGCCCCGAAGCCGGTCGTCGAGCAGCCCAAGGTGGCCGCACTCACCCAGCCTGAGCCGATGAAGCCGGCCGTGGCGGTGCAGCCGACCGCTCCGCAGCCCGAGGCCAAAGCGCCCGCGCCGGAGCCTGAGGCGACTGCCAGCGTGTCCGGCGACTTCCGCTGGCCTGCCCGTGGCCGCGTCATCGCCGGCTTCGGCGCCAATGGCGGCAATGAGGGCATCAACATCGCCGTTCCCGAGGGCACGCCGGTCAAGGCCACAGAGGCCGGCACGGTGACCTACGCGGGCAGCGAGGTGAAGGGCTACGGCAACCTCGTCCTTATCCGGCACGAGAACGGCTACGTCTCGGCCTATGCCCATAACGGCGCGCTCAGCGTCAAGCGCGGTGAGCAGGTGAAGCGCGGCCAGGTAATCGCGACCTCCGGCCAGTCCGGCAACGTGACCTCGCCGCAACTCCACTTCGAGATCCGCAAGGGTGCGCAGCCCGTCGACCCGATGAAGTATCTCGGCGGCTAAACCTGAAGCAGTTTCGGTCGGCGCCCGACCTTTGGAGCTGACCCAATGAGGGGACGGTGGAGCTCAGCCACCGTCCCTTTGTCGTTTTCGGCTTTATGGCCGCATGGCTGCAACACGAGCGGCCGCGGCAGCTCCGGTGTCGTCCCCGGCGGTCCGCGGATGACAAGCGAGCGACACTCCCTCTCCCGTGCGGGAGAGGGTTGGGGTGAGGGCAGGCCGATGGTCGGTGGAGCGCTGCGGTCGACGCCTTCGATGGCAGAGGCGGGGGATGCCCTGTCCTGAAACCGCACGCCTTCACCCATGCCCCTGTCTCGCCTCGGAGAGAAGAGACCCGCGTGTCATCCCCGGCGGCCGCAGGCCGGGAAGGGGATCCATCCGCGCCCTCAGCGGTTTGATGGATTCCCTTCCCTTCCGCTGGCTGCGCCATCTCCGGCCGGGAATGACACTGTCCTTCATAACACCCACTCACGTCATGGCCGGCCTTGTGCCGGCCATCCCGATGCGGACAAGCGCGGCGCCTCTAACAATCGGGATCACCGGCACGAGGCCGGTGATGACGTGAGAGGGTCAACGGGAGGCAAGCGGATGCGAGAGCAACGTTATGTTCTCACTTTGTTCTTGACAGAGATGGCAACCTCGGCTATACACTTGCGCAAGATCTGCTCCTGCACGAGGGGCGCGCTCGCGAGGCGTCGCAGTGTGGGAGCAGGCACGGTCCCGTGACAGGTCTCGCACCCCTGTCGACGGGAGGCCCAGGCTGTGTGCTGCTGAATAGGGATTGGTCCCAGGCCGCCGCTGACGTTGCGGTTCCCGCCTCGGGCAGTCACCGAACCGGCACCGCCTGTCCGCCTAAAAAAGCCGTGCGCGAAGCGGCCTCCCGGCTCTTCCATCAAACGCATGCATCCTCGAGCCGGGCTGCCGATCGCGCCACCCTCGATCTCACCACAGGCTCGGAGCCCAAAGCTCCGGGCCCACAGGTGCTGGCTGTTTGACATCGCCTGAACAATACCTCTCCGCGTCAGGGCCATACCCGCGACGTCATGGCCGGACTGGGTCCGGCCACCCACGTCTTAGGACCCTCTGCGCCGTCAAGACGTGGCTCCCCGGGACGAGCTCGGGGATGACGGTAAGGCGCCTGGAATCGCCGCAGTGGAGATCCGGCATTGTTCAACGAGTGAAGCGCCACAAGCTCTCTCCCCCTTGTGGGGGAGAGGGGGTGTGAGCGATAGCCGATCAAGCTCCGGCGTCAGCACCCCCCTCCCTGGCCCTCCCCCACAAGGAGAGAGGGGAACAGCGCGTTATCCTGCACCCGATTCCGGATCGTCACTTACGCTGCGTCCGGAATGACAGTGAGAGCATGATCCCGGCTGCGACCGTTCAGATCGCCTTGCCCAGGCGGCCGGCCAGATCCTGGATGAATTGCCAGGCCGTGCGGCCGGAGCGGGCGCCGCGGGTCGTCGCCCATTCGAGCGCCTCGGCGCGGATTGCGTCGCGGTCGGCCTCGAGGCCGAGATGGTCGACATAGGCGAAGACCATGTCGAGATACTCGTCCTGGCTGCATTTGTGGAAGCCGAGCCAGAGGCCGAAGCGGTCCGACAGGGAGACCTTCTCCTCCACCGCCTCGCCCGGATTGATGGCGGTCGAGCGCTCGTTCTCCATCATGTCGCGAGGCAGGAGGTGGCGGCGGTTCGACGTGGCATAGAAGATCACGTTGTCTGGCCGCCCCTCGATCCCGCCTTCGAGCACAGCCTTGAGGGATTTGTAGGAGGTGTCGTCCCCATCGAAGGACAGGTCGTCGCAGAAGACGACGAAGCGGTGCGGATCGGGGCGCAGGAGGCCCATGAGGTCGGGCAAGGTCTCGATGTCCTCGCGGTGGATCTCGATCAGCTTGAGCGGACGGGCGCCCGCAGCCCTGGTGTGGTTGATCTCCGCATGCACCGCCTTGACCAGGGAGGACTTGCCCATGCCGCGGGCGCCCCAGAGCAAGGCGTTGTTGGCCGGCAGGCCCTTGGCGAAGCGCTGGGTGTTCTCGGCGAGCAGGTCGCGGACCCGGTCGATTCCCCGCAGCAGGCTCATCTCGACCCGGTTCACCTTAGGCACGGGGGAAAGCCGGCGCCCGGCTGCCTGCCACACGAAGGCATCTGCCGCTGCGAAATCGGCCTGAGGCACGGAAGAGGGGGCGAGGCGCTCCAGCGCATCGGCGATGCGCGTCATAAGAGCCAGGGACTCGGGTGAATTCAGGTCTGCGGGCATCGTTGATCGGGCCATCCGGGTGAGGAAAGGGACTGCTTAGCGCGAAAAGCGTCAAAGGGTCCATGGACGGGCCCGCAACTTCATTGATTTCGTGGAGTCGATGAGTATAGTCCGCCACGCTTTGAATCCCGTCTGGCGCGGGTGGGCCCGAAATGCGCCCGCCACGCGCCTTTATCCATGGAGAGCCGCTTGTTCATCACACCTGCCTTCGCACAAGGGGCCCCCGCGGGGGGCGGAATGGAGATGATCCTTCAATTCGTCCCGTTCATCCTCATATTCGTCATCATGTGGTTCCTGATCATCCGGCCCCAGCAGCGCCGGGTGAAGACCCATCAGGAGATGATCAAGAACGTGCGCCGCGGCGACACGGTCGTCACCTCCGGCGGCATCATCGGCAAGGTGACGAAGGTGACCGAGGATTCTGCGGACATCGAGGTCGAGATCGCCGAAGGCGTGAAGGTGAAGGTGGCCCGGGCCATGATTTCCGACGTTCGTTCCAAGAGCGAGCCGGTCAAGGCCTGATTGATGAAGAGGCCGGCCCCCGCCTGCGGATGGGCCGGTTCGCCGCTTTAAAGCAAGCGGCCCGATGTGTGAGAAAGGTTGAGCCGACGATGCTACGCTTCTCGAGGTCGAAGATCATCGCCACCGTGGCGATCATTGTAATCGGCCTGCTTCTTGCGGTTCCGAGCACCATGAATCGCGAGCAGCGTCAGGCCTACCTGAACGCCATTCCGAGCTGGGTTCCGTCCTGGCTCGTTCCGTCCCGCGCCATCGTGCTCGGCCTCGACCTGCAGGGCGGCTCGCACGTCCTGCTCGAGGTCGACGGGCAGGACCTGATGCGCGCCCAGATCACGACCCTGCGCGACGACGTCCGCCGCATCCTGCGCGACACCCGCGTTTCGTCCCAGAACGGCATCCAGACCGTTCCGCGCGGCGTCCAGATCCGCGTGCCGGACGCTGCCGACCGCGACCGGCTGATGCCGCGCCTGCGGGAGCTGGTCCAGCCTATCGGCAACGCCGTCCTCGGCCAGGGCGGCAACAATGCCATCGAGATCAACACCACGCCGGACGGCGTGATCACGCTGACCTATACTGAAGCAGGCATCAACGAGCGCGTTCGCCGCGCCGTCGACCAGTCCATCGAAGTCATCCGCCGCCGCGTCGACGCCACCGGCACGACGGAGCCAAGCATCCAGCGCCAGGGCGCCGACCGCGTCCTCGTCCAGGTGCCCGGCCTGCAGGATCCGCAGCAGCTCAAGGCGCTTCTCGGCGAGACCGGCAACCTCGAGTTCCGCCTGCTGGCACAGCCCGGCGCCACGGATGTGGACATGCTTCCCATGGAGGACCAAGGCGGCCAGCGCGTGCCCGTGGAGCGCCGCGTGATCGCCGAGGGCGGCGATCTGACCGACGCCCAGCCCGCTTTCGACAGCCAGACTCACCAGCCCATCGTCAATTTCCGCTTCAACATCCGCGGCGCCCAGCGCTTCGGTCAGGCAACGACGGAAAATCTCGGGCGTAGTCTCGCCATCGTCCTCGATAACAAAGTGATCTCCGCGCCGACGATCCAGTCTCCCATCACCGGCGGCGCGGGCCAGATCTCCGGCAGCTTCACGGTCGAGCAGGTGAACAACCTGGCGGTTCTGCTCCGCTCCGGCGCGCTTCCCGCCAAGCTCACCATCGTCGAGGAGCGCACCGTCGGCCCGGGCCTCGGACGCGACTCCATCGAGGCCGGCAAGCTGGCCACCTACGTGGCCGGCATCTTCGTGATCATCTTCATGTTCGCCACCTATGGTCTCTTCGGCCTGTTCGCGAACATCGCGCTCCTCGTCCATGTGGGCCTGATCTTCGGCCTCATGTCGGTGCTTGAGGCCACGCTCACTCTGCCGGGCATCGCGGGCATCGTGCTCACCATCGGCACGGCGGTGGATTCGAACGTGCTGATCTACGAGCGTATCCGCGAGGAAGCGCATGCCGGTCGGTCGATCGTATCCGCGATCCAGGCCGGGTTCGACCGGGCCTTTGCGACCATCGTCGATTCGAACAGCACCATGGCCATCGCGGCGGTGATCCTGTTCTTCCTCGGCTCCGGCCCCGTGCGCGGCTTCGCCGTCGTGTTCATTCTCGGCATCCTGACGACGGTTCTCACCGCCGTGACCCTGACGCGCATGATGATTGCGCTCTGGTATCACTGGATGCGTCCCAAAGCTCTTCCGTTCTAAGGAGTGCGTATCGTGCGCCTCGTTCGCCTCTGGCCCGAAAACTCACACTTCGACTTCATGCGCTTTCGGCGCTTCTCGTTCCCGCTGTCGGCAGTCATCTCTGTGCTGACGGGGTTGATGCTCCTGATGGGCGGCCTCAATTTCGGCATCGATTTCCGGGGCGGCACGCTCATGGAGATCCAGGCCAAATCGGGCCAGGCCAATGTGGGCCAGATCCGTCAAACCGCCGAAGGCTTCGGCTTCGGCGACGTGGAGGTGCAGGAATTCGGCACCGCAGGCGAGGTCTCGCTGCGCTTTCCGATCCAGTCCGGCGGCGAGGCCGCGCAGACGGCCGTGGTGCAGAAGACACGCGATACCTTCGGCAACGACTATGAATTCCGCCGCGTGGAAACGGTGGGTCCGCGCGTCTCGGGCGAGCTTGTCCAGTCCGGCACCATCGGCGTCGTGCTCTCGGTCATCGCGGTGCTGTTCTATCTCTGGTTCCGCTTCGAGCGGGAACTGGCCATCGCCTCGATCATCGGCACCCTGCACGACATCGTTCTCACCATCGGCTTCTTCGTGATCACGCGGCACGAGTTCAACATGACCTCGATCGCGGCGATCCTGACCATCGTCGGCTATTCGCTCAACGAGACCGTCGTTGTGTTCGACCGAACCCGCGAGTTGATGCGGCGCTACAAGACGATGCCGGCCGAGGAGCTGTTGAACCTGTCGATCAACCACACCATGTCCCGTACGGTGATGACGGCGGCGACGACGGCGCTCTCGCTCCTGGCGCTGGTGCTGTTCGGCGGGCAGGCGATCCAGGGCTTCGCGCAGGTCATGCTCTACGGCGTCGTCATCTGCACGTATTCGGCCATCTGCATTTCGTCCCCCATGCTGATCTATATCGGCCTGCGCGGGTCTGAGACCGTCAAGGTGCCGGAGGGCAGGGCCGCCGCAGCGGAGTAGGGCCATGAGCGATGGTCGCCTCTACGATGGCTTCCTGCCCGGGCGCTATCCGTTCGATGCCTATGGCAATGGCGGGTTTCGCTTTGCCGACATGTCCCATCGCGGCTCCCTGCTGGCTCTCCCGTCGGGGATCAGGGCGTGGCCGGTGAACGCCGTCTCCGAACTCACGGACGAGGCCCTCGATCCGATTTTCGCCGAAGGTGATGCCATCGACCTTCTGCTCCTCGGCACAGGCGCTGACATCGCGGCCATTCCAGCCGCGTTCCGCACGCGCTTTCGCGAAGCGGGGATCGGCCTCGATGTGATGCAGACGGGAGCAGCCGCGCGCACCTACAACATCCTGCTCGCCGAGAACCGCAAGGTCGGTGCGGCTCTGATCGCCGTTCCCTGACATGGAACCCCAGGCCATCTCCAACTTCGCGCATTGCGAAGCCCTCGTGCGTGAGGCCGATCCGGATCGATACTGGGCAAGCCTCTTCGCGCCTGCAGACAAGCGTCCGTATCTTCACGCGCTTTATGCCTTCAACTTCGAAATCGCCCGCGTCCGCGAATCCGTGCGCGAGGCGCTTGTCGGCGAGATCCGTCTGCAATGGTGGCGCGATGCCTTGCAGGGCGAGGCGCGGGGCGACGTGCGGTCCAATCCGATCGCGGCAGCGCTCGACGACACCATCGTCCAGTTCCGCCTGCCGCGGCAGTCGCTTGTCGATCTGATCGACGCCCGGATCTTCGATCTCTACGACGATCCGATGCCGAACCTGAACGACCTGGAAGGCTATTGCGGCGAAACCGCGTCGAGCCTGATCCAGATCTCGAGCGTCATTCTCGCCAACGGCTCCAATCCCGGCACGGCAGATGCCGCCGGTCATGCGGGCGTGGCTTATGCGATCACGGGGCTGCTGCGCGCCTTCCCGCATCATGCGCGACAGGGGCAGGTCTACGTTCCCGCCGATATTCTGGCCCGTCATGGCGTCGTGCGCGAAGATATCGTCACCGGGCGCGGCGGGCCGGGCCTCAAAGGCGCCCTTGCCGATCTGCGTGCTGTCGCCCGTCGGCATCTGGAGCAGGTGCGCACGCTGCGGGCTACGATTCCCGATGCAGCGAAGCCGGCGTTCCGGCCGCTCGCGCTGATGGAGCCTTATCTCAAGGCCATGGAACGGCGGGACTACGACCCGTTCCACACGGTTGTCGACATCCCGCAATGGCGGCGGGTCGGGGCGCTCTGGCGCGGGCCGTTTTAGGAAGATTCATGCTCTCGGCGTCATCCCGGGGCCGCGTAAGCGGAGCCCGGGATCCATAACCGCTGACGGTACAGAAAAGCGCGCAACGCTGGTCATCTCTGTCTGAAACGTCGTGTTTATGGATCCCCGCCTGCGCGGGGACGACATGTCGAGGTTCTGGCGCTTATCCTAGCCCCGATCCCGGATCGCCTGCGGCGTCCGGGATGACAGCGGCTATTACTCCGCTGCTACCGGCAGCTTGCCGCCCGACAGCCACGCGGCCAGATCGGCCCGCGCCCGGTCGGTCAGCGCCTTCTTCCTGGCAACAGCCTTGGCAGGGCCGCGCAGGCGCTTGCCGTCTTCGGATTTCGGAGCGTAGTCCAGCGGCGGGAAGAGTCCGAAATTGACGTTCATGGGCTGGAAGGAGCGCGGTCCCTCGTCGATGGTCTCGATATGCCCACCCGTGATGTGGTTGACGAGCGCGCCGAGCGCCGTGGTGTGGGGCAGGGGCTGGATCGGATGGCCCAGGCGCTCGGCGGCGGCGAAGCGGCCGGTCATGAGGCCCACGGCCGCGCTCTCGACATAGCCCTCGCAGCCGGTGATCTGGCCGGCGAAGCGCAGGCGCGGCATCGCCTTCAGGCGAAGCGTCGGATCGAGGAGCTTGGGCGAGTTGAGATAGGTGTTGCGGTGAATGCCGCCGAGGCGCGCGAACTCGGCATTCTCGAGACCGGGGATCATGCGGAGAATCCCGGTCTGCGCCCCGTATTTCAGCTTCGTCTGGAAGCCGACCATGTTGAAAAGGGTGCCGAGCGCATTGTCCTGGCGCAGCTGGACGATGGCGTAGGGCTTTTTATCGGGATTGCGCGGATCGGTCAGGCCAACCGGCTTCATCGGTCCGTGGCGCAGGGTTTCGCGTCCGCGCTCGGCCATCACCTCGATCGGCAGGCAGCCGTCGAAATAGGGGGTGTTGGCCTCCCATTCCTTGAACTCGGTCTTGTCGCCGGCGATCAGCGCGTCGATGAAGGCTTCGTACTGCTCCCTGGTCATGGGGCAGTTGATGTAGTCCTTGCCCGTCCCGCCCGGTCCGACCTTGTCGTAGCGCGACTGGAACCAGGCGATGTCCATGTTGATGGACTCACGATAAACGATCGGCGCGATGGCATCGAAGAAGGCGAGCGACGTCTCGCCCGTGAGGTCGAGGATGGCCTGTGCCAGAGCCGGCGAGGTGAGGGGACCGGTGGCGACGATCACGGAGGACCATTTCTCCGGCGGCAGGCCGGCGATCTCGCCACGCTCGATGGTGACGAGCGGATGCGCTTCGAGCGCCGCCGTGACCGCATCGGAGAAGCCGTCGCGGTCGACTGCCAGCGCGCCGCCCGCCGGCACCTGATTGGCGTCGCCTTTTGCCATGATCAACGAGCCCAGCGTGCGCATCTCCTGATGCAGCAGGCCGACCGCGTTGGTTTCGGCATCATCCGACCGGAAAGAGTTGGAACAGACGAGCTCGGCAAGGCCTTGTGACTTGTGGGCGTCGGTGCCGCGAACCGGGCGCATCTCATGCAACACGACCGGAACCCCGGCCTGAGCGATCTGCCAGGCTGCTTCGGAGCCGGCGAGGCCGCCGCCGATGACATGGATGGGTTCGATTTTGCTCATGGTCATTCTCCCGAGCGGTTTTGTTGACTCCCTCGGGAGCCCTGGTCAAGCTGAGCCGCTCTATATTCGGAAAGGCTTTGAACGCCATGCAGTCCAGGCGCCCCGTCGTCCTTATTACAGGTGGAAGCCGCGGCATAGGGGCCGCGGTGGCACAACTCGCAGCGGCGCGCGGCTACGATGTCGCCATCACCTACAGGTCGGAGCGCGAGGCCGCAGAAAGAGTCCTGGAGCGATGCCGCGCCGCCGGCGCCAACGCCTTTGCATGCCAGGGCGATGTGGCGGAGGAGGCCGAGGTGGTGCGCCTGTTCGACGAGGCGGAGGCCGCGTTGGGCCCTCTTTCGCATGTGGTCAACAATGCGGGTGTCACGGGCAAGTCCGGCAGGCTGGCGGAAGCCTCCGTCGAGACGATCCGCACGTGCATCGATATCAATGTTCTTGGCGCCCTGTGGGTGGCGCGGGAGGCCGCTCGGCGGCTACCGGGAAGTCCTGGCAACAGCGCGCGGAGTATCGTCAACATCTCATCCGTGGCCGCCTCCCTCGGCAGCCCCAACGAATATGTCTGGTATGCCGCTTCGAAGGGAGCCGTCGACTCGCTGACGATCGGGCTGGCGAGGGAACTGGCCCCGCACGGGATCCGCGTCAACGCCGTCTCGCCGGGCATGACGAAGACGGATATTCACGAGCGCAGCACCCAGGATGCCGGACGCATGGAGCGGCTGCGACCCCATATTCCTCTCAACCGGATCGGAGAGCCTGAGGAGATCGCCGAGGCTGTGCTGTTCCTGATGTCGGACGCGGCTTCCTATATCACCGGCGCTAATATCTCGGTCTCGGGTGGCCGCTGAGGTTTCGCACGACGACCCTCCGGACAAGCGAACGCCCGCCTGCGAGGGGCGGGCGAGGGCCTTTTGCTGCAATGCAGCGAATTTTTATGCGAAAGCGTTCTGACGGGCGACGTTCTCAATCTGGAACCGAGAGATGCCGAGATCGTCGAGCTCGCGGTCGGAGAGCAGGGAAAGCTCACGGACGGTTTCGCGATAACGCATGTAAGAGCGAACTTTAGAGAGGATGTAGGAAACGAACATTAGGAACTCCTGTTTAGTTGCCGGCCCGTTTTGACCGGTGCCTTTGTTCTTGCGTTTGCAGTGCGGTATATACGTCTGTGCGATGCCGAAGAGGAGTGGTAATAGTGTAGGTCTGTTATGCTTTGGTAGCATGACGTCCTAATGCCACGTTAACCGTGTTGCGGGTCGGGCATGGCTTGTCGCACCCCGAACGCAAAACGGCCCCGGTTGCGGGGCCGCCTCGCCGATCGGGGATAAGGCCGGGCTAAAGCACGAAGAAGTCGTTCTTCGTCAGTGTCAGGCCGGAACTCAGCTGCGCGAACTTGACGGCGGCAATCCCGCCGGCCCCATCGGCGTCGTAGAGCAGGGCGCCGCTCTTCCTGTCGTAGATGATGTGGTCGGAGGAATCCCTCGCCTTGGTGCCCGTGGTGAAGGCGCTACCCGAGAGCCAGCCATCCCGCCCGACCCGGGTAAACACCGCATTGTCGAGCATGATCGTATCGTCGACCGGGCGGAAATCCACGATCCGGTCGATATTGGTCAGGGAGGGGCGCGCGTCGAAAACGAAGTAATCCTGGCCGCTGCCTCCGGTCAGGTGGTCATTCTCTGCACCACCGCTCAGATAATCGCTGCCTGACCCACCATTCAGGGTGTCTCGGCCCGTGCCGCCATAAAGATCGTCGTCTCCGCGCAGGCCGTAAAGCCTGTCATTCCCGGCGTCTCCCCTGACGATGTCGTCGCCATCATAGGCGTAGACCACGTCGTTGCCAAAGCCGGCGCGGATGATGTCGTCGTAATCATTGCCATGGAAGGTGTCATGGCCTCTGTTCAGGGTCACATACCAGGCATAGCCCTGCATCTCGTCCACATTGGTGTGGAGATCGAGGCCCTTGATGGTGAGAACGGTCGCGCCGTTGTTCTCGTAGAACAGATCGTCGATGATGACGGTGTAATCATCAGACCAGTAACTGGCCGTGAAGTAATCCACCAGAGGACTGCCGAAGATCTCGTACTCGGCGGTTTCTCCATCGTCGAAGACGAGGTCGGTGGTGACGTGAGGGTTGGCTCCGATGAAAGCCCAGCCTGAGCTGCTGGTGCTGGACATGTTGAAGCCCACGCCCGCTGCATTGAACGCCTCGAAAACTGCCATGACTGCGCCGATCCCCAATAAAGACGGTAGCGCTAAGCTAGAACGATGAATGTGAACTTAATCTGTATGCGGCGCATGATAGATGTTCAGGTGCATGGTAAAGACTCGGTTGAAAAACCCCGCTTCGGCTCAATTCTACATCGAGAATCTTGAACAAACGTTCATCTTCGAAATCTGAGGCGCTTATAGAATCCGTTACTTAAAGTTATTTGGAACAGTCCGCATGGGTCCGCGTTCACTCCCCACCTTTACTGTGATGGAGATGGATTCGTGAAGACAGTTGCTCTTGGAGCTGCGCTTCTCTTGTTGAGCAGCGCGGCCTATGCCCAGACATCGACCCAGACCAATTCCGGTGCGACAACCCAGTCGCAGTCGTCCTCGGATTCGAACAGGCTGCTGCGCACTCAGTCAGGCGCTGGCAGCCAGACCGACACCACCGGCTCTACGCAACGCGAGTCCTCCGGTACGCAAACCAATGTGCGCACCCGCCAGGAGAGCGGTACACGCATCGGCGTGGGTATCGAGACTCGCGAGCGTTCCGGTGTGTCGCTCCGCTCGCGCACGGTTCGTGAGGTCAATGAGCCAAGCGTGTCCGTCACGCGCCGTCGGAGCGTCACGACCTATGAGGAGCCCGATACCGAGATCCACCGCACGGTCGTGAAAAAGAAGCCCACCAAGAAGGTTGCGGTGAAAAAGACCAAGCGCACCAACAAGGTCGTGTCGAAGAAGCGTCGCTATCAGGTGGTCGAGCAGCCGGTGGAAGTGCGCCGTCGGACCGTGCGCCGCTACGAGGAGGTCAATGAGCCGAGCGTGTCGGTGAGAAGCCGCACGACGATACGCCGGACGCAGGACACCTCGCCGAGCGTCGGCGTGTCGGTGGAGCAGCGCCGTTTGAACAACGTCAATATCTCAACGAGCCCGTCTCGCTCGTCGTCACCAGAGACGACAGGCACGGTCTCGACCCGCAGCCGTACGGACGTGAATGGAGGCACCTCGAATTCCGGAAGCAACCCGACCAATAAGCGCTTGCCGCAGCAGGGCGGTTCCTCCGAGGGCGGCAGCAACGGCATGAACTAGTAAAGTCGAGCCAGTCGTGGCGAGGGAGAGGCCGGGCCGCCGACCTCTTCGCTCTCTGCCAGGTTCACCGTCGCAATTCACCAAAGGAGTATGGACGATGAAAAAGATCTTAGTCGCGATCAGTGTCGCCCTCCTCGCCGCCTCGTCGTTCGGCGGTGAGGTGGAGGCCCGTCCCGGTAAGGGAAAGGGCCATGCCTATGGACATTACAAAAACCATAATGCCCAGCGCTACGTCGTCCAACGACGGGGCAACAACAATGCGGCGATTGCGGCCGGCGTAACGGGTGCCATCATTGGCGGTGCGCTCGCCGCATCCGCACGGCCGGCTTATCGAACTTACGATCGGCCTTACTATCGGACATATGAGGCGCCCAGGCGTAGCTACTACCAGGACGAATATTACGATTACGGTTATTGACCTTTGCAAGGGCGCCTAAGGCGCCCTTTCTCATCAGCGGCCCATGTTCCCGACAGAAATCACTGCTCGAAAGGGGCCGTACTCCGTCTGCTTTCGCAGATCGAGCCTTACACGTCCGCTTACCTGCGTTCCGTAAGAGGCCTGAGACCGGGTTCGGGATGAGCCTGCGAGCGCGTCGGCGCGCACCCGGCCGCTGATCCGCACGCAGGTATCGGAAGCCTGAAGCATGGCGAAGCCTGGCGGACACGAGCCGGCCTGTGCCTGGGCTGTCGCCGCGAGGCCGGAGAGAACGAGGGCGAGAGCAAAGCACCGCTTCATGACGAGCTTGAGTTTAGCTGCTCCGATGCGTCACTGGCAAGATAACGGCCTCTGGCACGGGCAAGCGCTACCCGAGCCGGCGCCTTGGTTTTTGTCGACTGCCCCGATCCGCCGCATGGCGGAGTTCTGGACATCGGGAAAAGGATAGGGGATAGCCTGGGTATCATTTCCGTAACGGTATGATCGTAGATTGCCTGCGGTCATCCGCTTCGAATCCACATCACCTGCCTCGATGGTCCTCGATCCTGTCACCCTCACGGTCACCTTCGTCCTTCTGTCGGCGGTGCTCGGCACATTGCTCCTGTTCTCCTAGGCATTGAACCGGAATGTGACGGCCCTTGCCTGGTGGGGCGGCGCGTTCTGGCTCATCGCCGTCGGGATCGGATCTGCAAATCTGGGGCGCGGTCAGCCGGTATATGCAGTTCTGCTCGGAGCGAATGCTCTGGCTTTGCTAAGCTATGGCGCGCTCTACACCGGCTGCAGGGTCTTCAATGGCCGCTCAGCGCCCATGCGGGTCACTCTCACCGGGGTGGCGGTCTGGCTCGCGGCTTTTCCGTTCATCGCTTCCTCGCAGGGCTACAGGCTGATCCTGGCCTCGCTGGTCGCCTGCGCCTATTCTCTTCTTTCCGCTTGGGAATTGGGAAGGCATGCCAAGTGACCGCTGGCCTCACCGCGTGTGGCGGTCGTGCTCCTGCTGGGGCTTGCAGCCTTCAATCTGTCGCGCGCTGGGCTTGGGGTCACCTTGACCTCCATTTCCTGGATCGACGCTTTCGCCAGCCGTTGGTCTCCCGCCATGGCGCTCCTCCTGGTGGTCTTCGGACCCACCCTGGCCTTCATGCTGCTGTCGATGGCCAAGGAGAGCATCGAGTTCGAATACAAGCAGGCTGCTTTCATCGATCCTCTGACCGGTGCTCCGAACCGGCGCGCGTTCATGCGGAACGCTTCTCGGCTCCTTACCGGGCTCGAGGGCAGGCCGGCGAGCTGCCTCCTGTTCGACCTCGATAATTTCAAGTCGATCAACGACTGCCATGGGCACGATGCCGGTGACCGCGTTCTCACGATCTTCGGAGAAGTGCTGGCAAGCCATCTGCCGGAGCGGAGTTTCGGCCGGCTGGGCGGCGAAGAATTCGGAGCGATCCTTCCGCTCGATTCCCGTGCTGCCGCCAGTCTGGCCGAACGAATCCGCCATGCTTTCGCCGTAGCCGGAAATGAAAGTCTCGGCGGAACTGCTAAGGCGACCGTCAGCGTGGGCTGCGCCACCGGTGCCGGTCTCGATGCGAATGCCATGCTCCAGCGCGCCGACGCGGCGCTTTATCGGGCCAAGCGCGGAGGGCGCAACACGGTCATCGCGGCCTGACGGCTTCCCTGACGAAATCGGCATCGGAACTGGTATGAGCGCGCCTCTAGCCGACGAAAGCCGAGTCTTCTCCGAAAGCGGTATCCACTTTCCCGTCTGTCGCGCTAGATTTCAACAACTCAAGGTAAGGAAACTGCCGGGTGCCAAGAATAAACTTTTGCATTCCTCAGCGTTAATTTCTCGTAAGGCAGAATGTGCAATGGTTCCTAGAGTATGGCAGCCGCGTCCGGGGGGGTCAGGCGTGACAGACGAAGAGATTGAAGTTGTCGCTGAAGAACTGGCGAAGGCCGGAGGCGTTTCATGGTATCCGGGACGGACGCGTGGCGCCCTCTTGCGGCCCGTAAGCGAGCGCTACCGAGACCGGGCAAGGCTCGCGATCGCCGCCCTCGACCGCCTGAGGGCGGTCAACGGCCCGTCCGACCTGCAGGAACCGGCCTTGGAGGCCCTATCGGCGTCGAAAGAGCAGTCTGCGGAGCACCCGGAAGACATTCGGCCGGGCGCAACCGTGGTATACCGCCCGCCGGGCGACCAGCGGGCCATCACCTGCCGCGTCGAGCGCGTCGAGGAGGGGCGCGCCTATCTGGTGCCCGCTCCGCGGGCAGATGTTGGCTGGGTGTCCCTGGACAACCTTATGCCATTCAAGACCGAGACGCAGGCGAAAGACGAGAAGTGACCGGATCCGCGGGATCTTCACTTTCGCTCCAAAAAGCGTTAGCAGATTCCGTCCCGTCGGAGTGGGTGGTCAATCCCGAAATGCGTTGCTTCTTCCACCTTGTGAACGATCACGAAGAGATCGTGGACAATACAGGAATCGAAGTCCACGATTTGGAGAGCGCCAAAGATCAGGCCCAGCTCGCCATCACCGAGTTGCGGCATGAGATCGGTGCGGATATCGACAATTGGTCCGGTTGGCGGCTCGATATCGTCTGCTCCCAAGGGACGCTCCTGCACTCCATGTCGCTGAACAACACCGTGCACTGAGCATCTGTCTACTGGTGCCAATACTGTTGGCCGAGTCATCGTGCATGGAATCAGCGCTTCGACGAGCTGATCTTTTCGAGCTTCCGATCTTAACGCTATAGCATTAAGTGGACGAATCCTATGCTATATGAGTTTATGTTGTAGCGTAGTATAAAATGAATTGTTGGCGTTTACTGCGATATTAATCAGGGGTTGTGGAACTTATTTCCTGTAAACTGAGTCTTTTCACGCGAGAGCCCGTCCGGGTTAACTCCAAAGGAGTAAGTCATGGATTCGCGTGGACGTTCGGTGAACCTGGGCCGTCAGGCCTTTCTCTATGGTGCGGCTGTTCTTCTGGTGTCGGGTTTGATGAGTGAGCCGGCATCGGCTCGAGACCGCGGTGGGCGGTCGGACGGAGCTGGGGCCGGTCTCGGTGCCAGCATCGGTGGCGATAACGGGATTTCGGCCGGCGTCGGACTGGGGCTTGGCGGTGACAGCGGTCTATCGGCCGGCCTCGGTGCGAGCGTTGGCGGCGCGGGCGGAACCAATGCAGGCCTCGGTGCCAATGTCGGCGGATCGAATGGCATCTCTGCAGGCGCCGGGGCGAATGTCGGAGGTTCAAGCGGTGTTAGCGCGGGTGTTGCAGCGAACGTCGGCGGCTCCTCTGGCATCAACGCTGGCGGGGGCGCCAGCATAGGGGGCTCGAACGGCGTGAATGCCGGGCTCGGGGCAAGCGTCGGAGGCTCGAACGGCGTAACGACCGGGCTGGGTACCAGCATCGGAGGGTCCGGTGGCGTGACTGCCGGTGTCGGTGCAGGGATCGGCGGCTCGAACGGCGTCGATCTGGGTATCGGGGTCGGGATCGGAGGCAGCGGAACCTCCGGAGGCGGATCGGTCGGTGGCGGAACTGGAGGGACAGGCGGCATCGGCAGCACTGGCGGCCTCAGCAATCCCCGCTCCCCTGTAACGGGAGGTGTGCGTAATCCGCCGACCACAGGCACCGTCAATCCGGGTCAGCCCGGACAGAACGACCGCCTCAGGGCAGAGCTGCGCAACATGTCAGAGGACGAGCGTCTTAAGCTGCGGCGCAGCTGCGCCATGGTCTCGGCCTCTCCGGACGGCTTCGATTCAGATATGCAAGCGCTCTGCCGACTGATGAGCCGGATATCCTCTCGTTAAACGAGCAGTGTTTTCAGCAGGGGTGCGACGGCCATGTCGCGCCCTTTGCTTGACCGATGTAGGACAAACCGAAAACTTATCGCCAGGCCGTCACCACAAGCGCGCTCATTCGGTTCTCGACCGGTCCGGCGCCGAAACGTGCTGCGAGAGCATCCGCGACTTGGGCCGTAACGTCATCGAGGCGATCCGGACCGCGAGCCTCGATCTCTGCGCGAAGCGGCGAGCCCTGGCAGAGTCCCATCGCCGGTTCTCGCGCCGAAGGAGAGGTGCTGACCTTCTCAACGACGTCGATCTCCACATTCTCGAAGCCCGCCTGCTCGACCTCGCCTCGGATCCGATCCGGGTCGAAATAGCCGAAGGGGACGCGCTCGACGAACTTGGGCGGATCGTTCGGGAACGCCTTGCCTGCAGCCTCGGAAACGATGCAACTGACCTCGTTGCGGTCGAGGGAGTCCCAGACGTTGAAGAGGAAACGGCATCCGGGCTTCAGCACTCGCAGCGCTTCACGATAGCCGGCCTGCTTGTCGGGAAAGAACATGACGCCGAACTGGCACACGACCGCATCGAAGGAGGCATCGTCGAAGGGAAGGGCCTGGGCGTCGGCCTGCTGCCATCGCACGTTGGGGGCCTGGAGCTTTCCCGACGCAAGATCCAGCATGGCCTGGTTCAGATCGGTGGCAACGATCTCCACCTCTCGCGGCAGGGCCTTCGCCAGGGCGCGGGTCACGATGCCCGTTCCCGCGGCCGTCTCGAGTACGCGGCCCTGCGTCAAGTCATTCAGCCGCGAGGCCATGACCTCGGCATAGGGCTGGAAGAGCAGGGAACCGAGATATTGCTCGTAGAGAGCCGGAATCGAGCCCGCAAAGGCAGCATCGGTGGCGCTCATCGTCTCCTCCACCGTGAAAGAATGGGATGATCGCGCCGATGGGTCAGGCGAGCAAGAGGGTCACAGCGCCTCTTTGGCGGTAGGCAATAGTCTAGATCTATCTTGAACCGCCACCCGCTGCCGCTTCGATAAGAGGCGACGCGGCTATTCCGCCGCCTGCCGCGTGACCTTCTTGTCCTTTCTCGGTGCTTCTTTCTTCGCCGGCGCCTTCTTGGCGGCGCCCTTCGGAGCCGCCTCCTTCTTCAACGGCCGGCGTGCCAGCACTTCCTTCATGAAACGCCCGGTATGGCTGGCCTTGGACTCGGCGATCTCCTCGGGCGTGCCGTGGGCGACGATCTCGCCGCCGCCGCTGCCGCCCTCGGGACCCATGTCGATCACCCAGTCGGCGGTCTTGATGACCTCGAGGTTGTGCTCGATCACCACGACCGTGTTGCCCTGGTCGACGAGCTCGTGCAGCACTTCCAGGAGCTTCGCCACATCGTGGAAGTGCAGGCCGGTGGTGGGCTCGTCGAGGATGTAGAGCGTGCGGCCGGTGGCGCGCTTGGAGAGTTCCTTCGAGAGCTTCACGCGCTGCGCCTCGCCGCCGGAGAGGGTGGTGGCCTGCTGGCCCACATGCACGTAGTCGAGGCCGACGCGGGCGAGCGTCTGCATCTTCTCGCGGATCGACGGCACCGCCTTGAACAGCTCGCGGGCCTCCTCCACCGTCATGTCGAGCACGTCGGCGATCGATCTCTCACGGTACTTCACCTCCAGCGTCTCGCGGTCGTAGCGCTTGCCCTTGCACACGTCGCAGGTGACGTAGACGTCGGGCAGGAAGTGCATCTCGATCTTGATCACGCCATCGCCGGAGCAGGCCTCGCAGCGGCCGCCCTTCACGTTGAAGGAGAAGCGGCCGGCCTGGTAGCCGCGCGCCTTCGCCTCGGGGAGGCCTGCGAACCATTCGCGGATCGGCGTGAAGGCGCCGACGTAAGTTGCCGGGTTCGAGCGCGGTGTGCGGCCGATGGGCGACTGGTCGATGTCGATGACCTTGTCGAGATGCTCAAGGCCCTCGATGCGCTCATGCGGCGCCGGATGCTCCAGCGCGTTGTTGAGCTTGCGCGCCACGGCCTTGTAGAGCGTATCGATGACGAGCGTGGACTTGCCGCCGCCGGACACGCCGGTGATGCAGGTGAAGGTGCCGAGCGGGATCTCCGCCGTCACGTCCTTCAGGTTGTTGCCCTTCGCGCCCACGACCTTCAGCATGCGCTTCGGATCGCGCTTGCGGCGCTTCGGGGGAACCTTTACCGACATCTCGCCGGTGAGGTACTTGCCGGTCAGGGATTTCGGGCTCGCCAAGATCTCGTCGGGCGTTCCTTCCGCCACGATCCGGCCGCCATGGATGCCGGCGCCGGGGCCGATGTCGAACACGTAATCGGCCTGAAGGATCGCGTCCTCATCGTGCTCCACCACGATCACCGTGTTGCCGAGGTCGCGCAGACGCTTCAGGGTTCCGAGCAGGCGTTCGTTGTCGCGCTGGTGCAGGCCGATCGAGGGTTCGTCGAGCACGTAGAGCACCCCGGTCAGTCCGGAGCCGATCTGGGATGCCAGCCTGATGCGCTGGCTCTCGCCGCCCGAGAGGGTGCCGGAGGCACGGGCGAGCGTCAGATATTCCAGGCCCACATCGACCAGGAAGGTCAGGCGCTCGCGAATCTCCTTGAGAATCCGACCGGCAATCTCGTTCTGTTTCTTGGTGAGCTTCTTGGACAGGACGCCGAACCACTCGTCGGCATCCTTCACGGAGAGCGCCGTCGCGTCGCCGATATCGGAGCCGGCGATCTTCACGGCGAGCGCTTCCGGCTTCAGGCGCTTGCCGCCGCAGGATTCGCAGGGCGTCTCGCTCATGAAGCGGCCGATCTCCTCGCGGGCCCAGTCGCTCTCGGTCTCCTTGTAGCGGCGCTCCAGATTGGGGATCACGCCCTCGAAGGGCTTGCGCACCTCGTAGGCGCGCATGCCGTCGTCATAGGCCATGCGGATCGACTCGCCGTCCGAGCCATAGAGGATTGCATTGCGCACGCTATCCGAGAGTTCGGTCCAGGGCTTCGTCATGGAGGCCTTATAGTGCCTGGTGATCGCTTCCAGCGTCTGGCCGTAATAGGGCGAGGTGGACTTGGCCCAAGGCATGATGGCGCCGCGCTTCAGCGACAGCGTCTCGTCGACGACGAGAGCCTCGTCGATGCGCATCTCGTGGCCGATGCCGCCGCAGGTGGGGCAGGCGCCGAACGGGTTGTTGAACGAGAACAGGCGCGGCTCGATCTCGGGGATCGTGAAGCCCGAAACGGGGCAGGCGAACTTGGACGAGAAGACGATGCGCTTCGGCCTGCCCTTGTCGTCCTTCTCGTCTGCATACTCGACGACGGCGATGCCGTCGGTGAGCTCGAGCGCGGTCTCGAAGGATTCGGACAGGCGCGCAGCGATGTCGGCGCGCACCACGATGCGGTCCACCACCACGTCGATGTCGTGCTTGAACTTCTTGTCGAGGGCAGGGGCCTCGTCGATGGCGTAGTATTCGCCATCGATCTTCAGGCGCTGAAAACCCTTCTTCTGGAACTCGGCGATTTCCTTGCGGTACTCGCCCTTGCGGCCGCGCACGACAGGGGCCAGCAGGTAGAGACGGGTCTTCTCCGGCAGGTCGAGCACCCGGTCGACCATCTGGCTGACCGTCTGGCTCTCGATGGGCAGGCCCGTGGCGGGGGAATAGGGGATGCCGACCCGCGCCCAGAGCAGGCGCATGTAGTCGTAGATCTCGGTGACGGTGCCCACCGTCGAGCGCGGGTTCTTGGAGGTGGTCTTCTGCTCGATGGAGATGGCCGGCGAGAGGCCGTCGATCTGGTCGACATCCGGCTTCTGCATCATCTCCAGGAACTGTCGGGCATAGGCCGAGAGAGACTCGACGTAGCGGCGCTGGCCCTCGGCATAGATGGTATCGAAGGCCAGCGACGACTTGCCGGAACCGGACAGGCCGGTGAACACCACGAGCTGATCCCGCGGCACCATGAGGTCGACGTTCTTCAGGTTGTGCTCCCGCGCCCCGCGCACGGAGATCACACGCGCATTCGGATCGCCCGCCTTGGCGCGGTTGAACAGGTCGTCGAGTTTAGCCATCGCCAGCTTAAGCCTTCGAAAGGGGGAGATTCTGCCTCGTCAGGCGGAAACCGCATATATGTGAGCAGACGCCTGGTGACACAACCCGGAGGTCCGACTCAAGTTGGTCTCATCCTAGAACAAAGAGAGTACGCGAAGCAAGGTGACAGAGAGGGAGAATAAGCCTAGCAATATGAAATCGTAACTTTATCCGAGCGAGGCTCGCATGCCCTTCGTCCGGCTTGCCGCCCTTTGTCTTGCCCTCTCACTGACCGGTTGCGTCGCTACGACCGAACGGGTGACGCTCGTTCCTGACGCACGGCAGGAGATCGTGCCTTCGAAGGGGCACGACTGGCTGGCCTCGCGTCAAAAAGTCACCCAGGTTGGCCTCATGCATCCGGTTGGGTTCGCCAAAACGGGAACATGGGTGCCCTTCGCCCTTGAAATGCGAAACCGCGGTCGCACCCCGATCGAATTCCGGATGCAGGACGCCGATGTGCTCTACATGGGCAAGGGTGGCGACCTCATTCTGCCCGTCAAGACGATCGAGCAGATCGAACAGGAAGAGCGAAGGCGGCATGCCATGGAAGAGCTTGTCGTCGGCAGTCTCGCTTCTGCCGATGTTTCCCTGGCCATGCAGATGCGGGCAGGGGTCGGGCAGGCACGTCGGGAGCGGCGAGAAACCATGGAGGCGCTCGAGCGGGAGCACCTTCAAAACCTCGAGGCCTTCCGCCAATATGCTTTGAAGGACCATACCCTTCAGCCTGGAGCCCTTTCTCAGGCCTTGCTTCTCGTGGAGTTGCCCGAGGCCCATGAGGGAGACAAGCACTACGCCGTCCGGATCAAGCTCGGCGACGAGCTGCACGAGTTTAAGGTGGTTCAGTCCACACCGAAATCATGAGGCTATGAGGCCTTGGGCTCATAGGGCACGAAGCCCTATTATTGGGGACAGGCCTGTGCAGAACCTCCTGCCCGTCTTGCCCCCGGGGCGCCGGGGCCCCAAAACAGCCTCACATAGGCAAGGAGAGCGCCCCAATGGCTGGCAGCGTGAACAAGGTGATATTGGTCGGCAATCTGGGGCGGGACCCTGAGGTGCGCCGGCTGTCGAACGGGGAGCCGGTGGTGAACCTGCGCATTGCCACGTCCGAGACCTGGAAGGACAAGGGCACGGGCGAGCGCAAGGAGAAGACTGAGTGGCACTCGGTGGTGATCTTCAACGAGAACCTCGGGCGTGTGGCGGAGCAGTATCTGAAGAAGGGCTCGAAGGTGTACATCGAGGGCCAGCTGCAGACGCGCAAGTGGCAGGACCAGAGCGGGGTCGAGAAGTATTCGACCGAGGTGGTGCTGCAGCGTTTCCGCGGCGAGCTGACGATCCTGGACAGCCGCGGCGGCGGTGGCGGCGCGTCGGAGTACGGCGACGAGGAGCAAGGCCAGATCGCCCGCGGCGGCGATTTCGGACGCTCCCCCTCCCAGGACCGCCGTCCGGCGCCGTCCTCCGGTGGCGGCAATAGCGCGGGTGGAAATAGCGGAGGAGGCTCCCGCTACAGCGATATCGACGACGATATCCCGTTTTAAAAGCTGCGATTTCCAGATCTCGACAAGGCCGCCGGAACCGGCGGCCTTTTTTGTTGGCTTCACCACGCCATCATTCTGTCAGAACCGGAGGCCAGATCGCGACAGGACAAAATCACGAGAGGATGATCGGTCTATGGCGAGGCCAAGGTCATACAGCCTCCTGGGGCAATGCACCGAATACTGTTCTTTCCGCCACTCTACGAGGCACGCTGTTATTGTCGGCAAAGCCCAAAACCTGCCTTGCGTGGGTGCGGAGAACCTGCTCATGTACGAACCTGCCGCGGGATCAGTCGAATCCGGGCGTTTGGATGACGTTTGTTAAGGCTGTCTTGCGTGCATTGCTACTTTCATCTTGTACATACGCATGAACGTATCCTGGATGAGACGGGCATCGAGGTGTCGGACGTAGAGGCAGCCCATTACCAGGCGCTCAAGGCCATTCAGGAACTGCGGCAGGACGGCGAATCCGACGAGATCGATTGGCGCGGCTGGCAGCTTGAAGTGGTGGACGAGGCCGGGAAGATCCTGCTGTCCATTCCCCTCGATACGTCGCAGCATTGACGCTGACCACGGCCGGACCGTGAGGGCCCGAATACCTCCGGGCCCTTTCTCGTTCATAGGATGAAATCGGCAGCCGAGAGCTGCGCCTTCAGCACGTTCTCGAGCTTTATGTAGTGACTAGACCCGGAGAAATAGACGAGCGAATAGCCAATCCTGTCCGCGATGCTGAGATCGGCGAAGGAGGAGAAGCGCCACGCCCTCAGGTCGATCTGGTCCTCCCCGGGACGGAAATATTGAATCGTGTCCTTGTCGGAGGAGAGATCGAAGGCGAAGAGGTCGCGGCCTCCGCCGCCGTCCATCGTATCGTTTCCGCTGCCGCCGTTCAGGTAATCGGCACCGGTGCCGCCATAGGCGGAATCGCCGATCAGGCGGTCATTGCCGGAGCCGCCGAGCAGCGTGTCGTTGCCGTAGCCCGCATTGGCGCTCGTGACCTGCGCATCGCCGTACAGCACGTCGTTGCCGGAACTGCCATTGAGATAATCGTGCCCGCCGCGGCTCTGGTCGTTCAGGGAGACGGCATCGCCGTAGAGCGTGTCGGTGCCGGTGCTGCCATGAAGGCTGTCGCTGCCGCCGGCGGACGAGCCCCACATGAAGTAGGCATCGCCATACAGGATATTGTTTCCGCTTTCTCCTGCCAGGTAGTCGGCTCCTCCGACCGCAGAATCATAGAGCGCATAGGCATCGCCAAAAAGCCGGTCGCTGCCGGAGCCACCATAGAGGCTGTCGCTGCCGCCGAGGCTGGAATGGCGCATCTCGTACCCGTCGCCATAGAGAATGTCCTCAGAGGCGCCGCCCTTCAGGATATCGTGTCCGCCCGAGGTCGAATGGAAGAGATTGCGTCCATCGCCGAAAAGCGTGTCCCGTCCGCTGTCGCCGCTCAGCGTATCCGATCCGCCGACGGCCCTGCTGCTCAGGCTATAGCTGTCGCCGTAAAGCCTGTCGTCGTCGTTACCGCCATACAGGTAATCCCCGCCGCCCTTCGCCGAGCCCGTCATCGAATACGCATCGCCGTAGAGGGTATCGCTGTCGTTGTCGCCGTAGAGCCAGTCCGCGCCGCCGGTCGTTGTTGCCGACATGGAATAGGCATCGCCGAACAGACTGTCGTTGTCGTAGCCGCCATAGATCCTGTCGGCGCCGCCCCGTGCGGAGCCCGACATGCTGCGCGCATCGCCATAGAGCCTGTCGTAGCCGTATTCACCCCAGATCTTGTCCGCGCCGCCGGTCGAGGAGTAGCTCATCGTGTAGGAATCGCCATAGACGGTGTCGCCATCGAAGCCGGCCCAGATCGAATCAGCGCCGCCTCGCGCCGAAAGCCGTAAGCTCCTCGCATCGCCATAAAGGTAATCGGCTCCATTGTAGCCGTGGAGCGCATCGCCGCCGGCTGTGCGTGCCTGGAGCGTGCCGTCGCTGTCGCCGTAAAGGGTATCGGAGACGCTGCCGCCTTCCAGAAAATTCCTGCCCAATGAGCCGATCTTATGTGCCATCTTTTGCAATGCCTGAAGTAAGGATGTTACCTTAGAGCACGTAACTTATTTTCCTGTTACGGGATATCGTAAATGCGCTACTGCGTCATAAGGACGTATCCTTGTATCGTCCTGCGCTGCCGGAATACCGGTGCAGGCTTGATGTTTCAGGCCAGGAATGGTTAGCCATCGGCACCCTCCGTCCGAATGAAGCGATCATGACCTCATCCTCACCAGATCTCGACGCGCTGCTCACCTGGATACGCACTGAGAGCCCGACCCATGACCGGGCCGGGGTCAACCTGATGATGGACCTCGTGGCCGCGCAGATGCAGGACGCGCCGGTGGCGGTCGAGCGCATCCCCGGCACCGACGGACTCGGCGATGTGCTGGTCCTGCGGGCGGGGCCTCGGACCGACGAGCCCGGCATTCTGGTGATGTCGCATCTCGATACGGTCCATCCCGTCGGCACCGTCGATAGCGACCTGCCGCTGCGGATCGAGGGCGACAGGCTCTACGGGCCCGGCGTTTACGACATGAAGGGCGGCGCCTGGTTCTGCCTCGAGGCCTTCAAGGACGTGGCGCGCAAAGGCACGGCGGCGCGGCCGCTCGTCTTCCTGGTGACGCCGGACGAGGAGATCGGCTCGCCGATCACCCGGCCGATGATCGAGGATTTCGGCCGTCGCTCGGCCTGCGTCCTCGTCACCGAGCCGGCCCGCGACGGCGGCCAGATCGTCACCGCCCGCAAGGGGGTGGGGCGCTTCGAGGTGCATGTGGAAGGACGGCCGGCCCATGCGGGCTCGCGCCACAAGGATGGGCGCAACGCCGTCTACGAGGCCGCCCGCCAGATCCTCGCCATCGAGGCGATGACGGATTATTCGCGCGGGATCACCACGAGCGTCGGCCTGATCGCCGGCGGCACGGCGGTGAACACCGTTCCTCAGCATTGCCGCTTCCCCGTGGATCTGCGGGTCGAGACGGTGGCCGATGGCAAGGCCTTGACGGCGGCACTCCTCGGGCTCAAGCCGAGCCACCCGGATTTCAAGGTCACCGTCACCGGCGGCATGAACCGGCCGCCCTATGAGCGCACAGAGGCCACCTCGAAACTCTTCGATCATGCCCGCTCGCTCGCCGCCGAGATCGGTTTCGACCTCGTCTCTGCGCCCCGCGTGGGCGGCGGCTCGGACGGCAATTTCACGGCGGCGCTCGGCATCCCGACCCTCGACGGCCTCGGCATCGACGGCGACGGCGCCCACACGCTCCAGGAATACGGCCTGATCTCCTCCATCGCCCCGCGCCAAAAGCTCATGACGCGGCTGCTGGAGACGCTTTGACCGCCGCGCCGGAGCCCCGCTACCGCCCCAATGTCGGCATCGCGCTGTTCAACCGGGGTGGCCTGGCCCTGATCGCCCGGCGCCTGCGCGACGACGGTCCCGAGATCGTACTGCGTGGGCACGAATGGCAGATGCCCCAGGGCGGCGTTGACGAGGGCGAGGACCTCCTGACGGCGGCACGGCGCGAGCTGTGGGAGGAGACGAACGTCACGAGCGCCGAGATTCTCGGGCAGACCTCGGAGCGGATCGCCTACGATTTCCCGCCCTATGACAGCCCGCCGCACCGGCTGTCGCCCTTCCGCGGCCAGCGCCAGCAATGGGTCGCATTCCGCTTCACCGGCGAGGATAGCGAGATCGACGTCGCAGGCACTCGCGGCGGGGCGGTGCCCGAATTCGGCGAGTGGCGCTGGGAGCGGATCGAGCGCCTGCCGGAGCTGGTGGTTCCCTTCAAACGCGCCGTCTACGAGCACGTGGTGCACGCGTTCCGGCCCTTCGCCGTGGCGGGGTGAGCGCTCCGACCGAGGGCGGAGCGAGGCCACCCGATATCGGGTTCGGGATGAGGCGCTATTCCCCTCCCTCCTTGTGGGGGAGGGCCAGGGAGGGGGTGCTGGCGCCGGAGCTTGATCGGCTATCGCTCACACCCCCCTCTCCAACTCTCCCCCACAAGGGGGGAGAGGGCTTCCGGCGCTTTTCTCGTCGAACTCGCAAGCCCAGCCCCTCGCCGTCATCCCCGGACTTGATCCGGGGAGCCACGTCTTGACGGCGCAGAGGGTCCTAAGACGTGGGTGGCCGGACCCAGTCCGGCCATGACGGCGGAGATGTGTTGTTCAATCGATGTCAAACAGCCAGCACCTGTGGGCCCGGAGCCGTTTGGCTCCGAGCCTTTTGGTGCGATCGAGGGTGGCGCGAAGGGCGGCCCGGCTCGATGATGCATGGTGATGATGGAAGAGCCGGGAGGCCGCTTCGCGCACGGCTTTTTTAGGCGGACAGGCGGTGCCGGTTCGGTGACTGCGCCAGGCGGGAACCGCAACGTCAGCGGGGGCCTGGGACCAATCCCTATTCAGCGGCACGCAGCCTGGGCCTCCCGTCGACAGGGGTGCGAGACCTGTCACGGGACCGTGCCTGCTCCCACACTGCGACGCCTCGCGAGCGCGCCCCTCGTCAGGAGCAGATCTTAGGCAAGGGTATAGCCGAGGTTGGGACTATTGTCAAGAACAAAGTGAGAACATAACGTTGCCGTCACCCCCTCCTGTCACCCTCCCACGTCATCACCTCCCCGGACTTGATCCGGGGACCCGTGCCGGTGATCCCGATTGTCAGAGGCGCCATACTTCACAGGATCGGGATAGCCGGCACAAGGCCGGCCATGACGTTGATCGTATCGATCAAAGGCAAGTATGGACGCCCGACTTCACGAGGTCCTGCCATTCCGCGCCGAGGGCCTGGCGCGCGTCGATGGCGTTCTCGGCACCCGGCTCGCCGGTGCGGAACATCACCACGCCGAGCGAGCGGTCATGGCTGCCGGCGACGATGGTGGGGCCGGGCACATAGGTCGTCGTCGCGTTGTAGGTGCCGTAGCCGCCTCCGTAGGTCGCCCTGCCTGACGTCTGGAACTGGCCCGGCATCTGCGTGACGGAGACGTTGTTCTGCGCCTGCCCGCCGGTGATGATGTAGCGGTCGTAGCCGGCGCGGATCGTCTCCACGGCGGCGCTCTTCTGCGCGACCTTCGCCGCCCCCATGGAGCCGCAGGCGGGCGCCGCGCCCGCATCGATGATCATGGTATTGGCCGACGTTCTCGTCGCCTGTGCACCGGCACAGGCGGACAGGGCTCCCGCAAGCGGAAGCAGGATGAAAAGCTGTTTCACGATAGTCCCCCAGGTGTCTTTACGCTGCGGAATGCATAGCCGTGCTCATGGGGAAGTCGAGTGAGACGAAAGGTGCGAACGGGCCGATCCGGCGCGATCCTCCGAGAGTGTGTCTTGGAGGTTACGCGGCGGGCGAGGGACGGGCGCGCGTCCGCTCACTCCGCCTGTGCGCGAAGCGGGTCGGCCAGAAGCGCCGCCTCTTTCTCCGGCGGCATGCCGGCTTTCAGGGGCGTGCCGCGGCGGGTTCGGTCCCAGGCGAGGATTTGCCGAAGGGTCTCGTCGAGCGGACGCGGCTTAAACCCGTGCGCAAAGGCCTTCTCGACGTCGATCTCCAAAAAGTGCCGGAAGGCTTCGTCCGCGTGGGGCAGCCAGAGGGGAACCTCGGTCCAGGGTTCCAACCCTGCGGCGAGCACCGCCTCGTCGGAGCGCCAGACGAGGCGCGCATCGGAACCAGTGACGCGGCGGATGGCCTCCAGGAGGTCGGCGAACGGGAAGGGGCGGCCCGTGAGGTTAAAGAGGCCGCCCATATTCCGCTCCGCCGCCTCGACGATGAAGCGCGCGGCATCGCGCACGTCGACGAGCTGGACGAGGCGCTGCGGATCGCCGGGCGCCGGGATCGCGCCGCCTTGGTCGACCCGGCGCACCCAGGAGGTCAGGCGGTCGGTGTAATCGCCCGCGCCGACGAGAAGGCCCGAGCGGAGGATGAGCGCGCGCTCCCCCAAGCGCTCCAGCGCCACGAGCTCGCATTCGCGCTTCAGCGGCCCATAGGCCTTGTCGTAGGAGGCGGCGGAGGAGCGCTGCTCCGGGGGAAGGGCGCGTGCCATCTCCAGCTGCTCCGGCGTCGCGCGGCTCGCGGGCGAATCCTCCGAGACGCCCGGCGCCTTGAAATCCGCATAGACGCTCACGCTCGTCACGAGCGCATAGCGGCCGATGGCGGGGGAGAGCGCATCGAGGAGCGAGGTCACCGCCTCGGGTGCGAAGGCGCAGGTATCGACCACAAGGTCGAACGCGCGGTCTTTCAGCGCCGAGAGATCGCCGTGCCGGTCGCCGGTCAGAACCTCGATCCCCTCCGGCCCCGCATCCGTCGCATTATGCCCGCGGGTGAAGATCGCCACTCGATGCCCCCGCGCCAGCGCCTCGCGCGCGACCGCGCCGCCCAGAAACCCCGTTCCCCCCACGACAAGCACGTTCATCTTAGCGCCCCTTTGAATCCGCGCTGGAGCCGCGCAACGCGATTCTCCGGCAGGATCATGCATTTGTGTTGCATGGAGGGTGGGGAGGCAAGGTGGGGCGTGAGGGGCCGATGCCGAGGCGCCCTACCTCGTGTCGTGAGCGCCTTGCGTTGAAGCCTTCACGCAGGCTAGCCAGAGAGCGTTCATGTATCGGCATTTATGATGCAGCCTCTAGGCTCGACTTTGGCCAATCAGGCGGCTTGGCAGAGCGCGTAAACCAAGCCTCGTTGAAGGGCGTGTGAGGGTTTCGACATTTTGTGTCGGTAGCGTGATGTGAATAAACCCATCTCGCTCCAGATCTGACGCCGCACGGCCGCCAGGGCATCCGCGAAAGTCGGATGAGACTTGCGATACCAGCTGTCGATCCAAACAGCGGTTCGGGAGCGCTGACCGAGTTGCGCGGCCAGCAGAGTCACGATTGAGAACAGTCCGAGCAAGCAGGGCGTGGTGCGGGCGACGGCCTGATCCGACCATTGCCGCTGGGTCTCTACGCCCAGATGTGCACGCGCCTCCTGGAAGGTGACCTCGATCTGCCAGCGCAGGATGAACCAGCGGATGATCTGCAGCGGATCGCGCGTGGGATCGGTGCACAGCAGGGCTTGGGGCGAGAACCGACCGAGAGGATCACGCAGCAAGACCCAGCGGATCGGCACGATGGGCATTCCGCCATGGCGCCACACGGCCGTGGCCGAGCAGAACTCGACCACGCGATCTCCTTCGCCATACCAGCCAGGCACCGTGACGCGGCGCCAGCGCGTGCTCGTCCGGAGCAACACATCGGAAAGGTTCGGCAACCGAGCTCCTTTGGTGCGCGGACGGCCCTTCGTCCCCGGCCGGCGCCGTGAAGCCGGCTCGTAGAGGGCGGCATCCAGGCGAAGCCGGGTAATACAGATCACGCCGCGGCGAGACAGCGCTGCCAGCAGTTCCAGGGCGGCAAAGCCCATATCGGCCACCAGCACCAATTCGCGCTCAGGCAACCACCGCCTGACCTGCAGCATCATCTGACGCGCCCAGTCGGTCAGCTTTTTGTGCCGCTGCCCCCGCTCACGGCAATACCGCTCGGAGGGTGCCAGGGCAGTGAGGAACGGCAGGGCCCAGGTGCGAGCTGCCCATGGAATGGGAGCCAGGAGCATGAGGTTGATCCACCGCAGGCCCGAGGCCTTGACGAAATGAGCATCGGAGGAGCGCACCGGATCGCGGTAGATGCCCTTGGCTTTGATGCGCTTGCCGCGGCGGCGCTCAATGGTGTCATCCAGGCCGAGGATCACCGGACCGGTTGGGGCAAAGGCCTGGATCAGCAGGCCCAGCAACAGCCGGGCCGCCTCGCGTGTGCTCCAGCGAGCCCGACTGAGCACGCGATGATAGTTGACGAAGTGGCGCTCGCGACTGAGGCCGGTGATACGCAAGATGCTGGTCACGGTGCGCTTACCGGGTGCCAGGATGGCTCCGACGAGCAGGACCTCGGCATGACGCCAGGTTCGGTGGCGAAAGAGCGGGGCAAACGCTACAATGATCGCGGCGAAGCGGGCGGGCAGGTCCGGCATGGTGGTGTCTCTTGGCGGAAACGCTGCCAGTCTACCGCATCGTTCGCTTCGCCGCCCTGCGCTCCCACATCACCCGCCAGAAATGGCCAAAGTCGAGCTAGGTTCTCCTGTAATTAAATTTGCCTGCGCGAAAACGTGGGGCAAACCTGCTCTCGAATTCTGCGCTTAGCTCATCAAAAAGGCGGTTAGATTGCTTTAGGAGACGCCGAGTGAGCTGATTGAACTCTCTCTGAAGAGATACTAAGTGGTGCATCCGGTAAGTCATCCTGCCTTGGGTAGAAGAGCAATACCGGGTGAGCGGCGTGGGCGATGCCGCCGGCGCCTGCCCCAGACAAACGGATGACGGTGCGCATTCCAGTAGACCGTCGAGCCGTGGATCGCATCGACGATCTCCTCCCAGGTCTCGAAGCGCCGACCGGCAAGAGCCAGTGAACGCAGGATCTTCCACCAGGGCTCGATCAGGTTGAGATAAGCCGCGTACTTGGGCTGGAACACCATCTCCCAGCGCGGATGCGCCAGCACGAACAGCAGCACGTCGGTCGTGCGATGGGAACTCAGGTTATCCATGATCGCGTACACCCGCTCGGTCGTACTCGGGATCCAGCTCTCAACCTGGCCGAGGAAGTCGACCCAGTGCGCTCCACCCCGTCCGGGATACGGATGCGTGAAGGCTTCGCCGGTGGCGGGACAAAACGCCCCGAAGATGTAGCCCTTGGCACGGCGACCATAATCGATCTCCTGCTTGGCGCGTTCGGCCGGTCGCGTCCGGCTCTGCACCAGGGCCCGACCCGCGTAGCTCTTGGCGCTCACCGGTCCCATCTCATCGAGACAGATCACGCAACTGCCCGCAGGCGGCTTGGTGTAGAGCGTTTCGATCGCCCCCTTTTTGCCGCGAAGGCCGGATCGACCCGCTCGCCGAACCAGGTCTCGTGTTTGCGCCAGCGCAGGCCCTCGTGGAGCAGGATCTCGTCGATGCGGCTGCGCTGCATCGCAATCCCTTTCTGCTCATGCAGGTAGGCGGCCAGTCGGTCGAGCGTCCAGGCGGCAAACGGCAGCCCGAGGGTCTCTGGCTTGACGAGTGCCGTGGCGATCACGGTGGCGGTTTGCTCAGGCGGATAGGTGGGCGGGCGTCCGGAGCGATGTTTGTCCTTGAGGGCCTCCACTCCTTCTGCATTGAAGCGGTGGATGCGCTTACGCACCGTCTCGCCATCAAGGCCCAGCCGGGCGGCAATGGCGGATGCGCTCTCGCCGTGACTGGCGCGCCAGATGATTTGAGCCCGTTGTACCATCTGAGCCGGAGCGGTGCGCGCATGGGCCAACGTCTGGACCCGTGCACGCTCCTCAACGGTCAAATCCCGTAAGCAGATCGGTGTCATGGGTCACCTCCGCCAGCAGGCCAGCACGCCGCGATTATACCCCCTGAACATGCCGGATGCACCACTAAGCCTTCTTTGAAAGAGCGCTCTACATTTATAGGGCGGCCATCTTGATCGGTGCCGCCTACGGCCTGTTAGCGCTTGAGCCAGTCGATTGCTGCGGCGAGGCAGAGCACGCCCATGAAGGATCGTGCGGTCTTCTCGTAGCGGGTTGCAACGGCTCGCCACTCTTTGAGCCTGGCCCAGAGCCGCTCGACGACATTGCGGTTGTTATAGATCCAGTCCGGACAGGCCACCGGCGCCTCATTGGACTTAGCCGGGATCGCCGGCTTCGCACCGATGCTCCAGATGTGCTCGCGGAAGCTGTGGCTTGAATAACCGCGATCGGCCACCACCCAGCTGGGCACACTCGGCAAACTGTGAAGCAGCGGAATGGCGTCAGGCAGCTCGTGCGCCTGACCGGGTGCAATGCGAAACGCGATGGCGCGTCCGAGCCCGTCGGCGATCACGCAAGCCTTGGTGCCATAGCCGCCACGAGACCGACCAAGCGCTTCACGATGGTCTCGTTGAGCTTGAGAGCCCCTTTTCGACGAGCCCCGGCGGCCTTCTGATGCGCGCGCACGCTGGTGCCGTCGAGGAAGGTCATCCCGAGCTGGATGCCGCACTTCTGTACCAGGTTGAGCAGGCGCTCCCAGACACCCAGACGGGCCCAGCGGATGAAGGTCTGAGCGGCGCGCCACCACGGCCCCAATTCAGCCGGCACGGCGCGCCACTTGGCGCCGTTCTCATGGCGCCAGAGAATGGCCTCGAACGTCCGACGCAGATCCTGTGGCGGTGTCTTGCCCTTGGGACGGCATTGCTCCACCAGTGGCTCCAGCATGGCCCATTGTGCTTCCGTTAGCATGGCTCCTCCTCAGACAGGACGAGCAAAACGCCTCCAGGTGCAAAGGGTTCAAGTCATAACAGGCCGTAGCAGCCTCCTCCGTACCAACTATATTTCGGATCGGGTACGCGCTCGGCGCGACAGTAGCAGGGCTTATCGCTAATGCTGCTGGGCTCAGTGAGGGCTTCACGCGCGCGGAAGCAGAGCGCACTTCAACTTGGGTCTTCCTGGCTTTCTTACCCATAGCGATTGTCGGATGCGCCGCAGCTTTAGTGCTAACGGCTCGGCTTCGATGCAGAGAGCAGGCTGCTGATGCAGCCGAAGCACTATCTAGTTGATACGACTGGCTCGTACGATCGAAAGAAAGAGAAGATTGCGCCGCAATTGCGCAGCGAAGGCGAGAGGATGGTTGATGTTTCCACTCAGGTTTAGGAAGCGAGCAGTTTGAATTGCTCAGCCAGTCATTGCTGCGGATTTCCGGCGTACGTTGCCTGCTGACTGCATATCATGTGAGCCATCTTAGTTTCGCCGAGGATCATGCTCGCACTGACAATGGACTTGAAGCCGAGTATCGGCCGTATCCGCCGTTTGATGGCACGGTGATCCTGCTCAATGCGATTGGTGAAGCGAGCGCTCCGCCGGATGCGGATCAGCGTCAACTTGCGCCCCGACCGATCCTGGAGCCGATGTGTCGTGTCACGGGGTTCCTCCCTCGCTTTGACCGACCCTCTGATACGCTCCTCGGGAGCGGGAAGGTGTTTGATGACGAAAACGAGGCGGGAATTCAATCCCGAGTTCAAGCGAGAGGCCGTCGCACTTCTGGAGAGCGCTGGCCGCCCCCAGATGAGGATCGCGAGCGAGCCGGGGGGCTCGCCCTCCATGCTCAGGAACTGGCGCGCCATTGCCCGTGGCGCATCACTCCGGTCCAGGGCCGCCCCAGGATCTGCCTGCGGGCACAGGGGCAGCACCATCTCCGGCCGCTCAGGCGGCGGAGATCGCACGATCGCGGCGCCAACTCGATCGTACCCGGATGGAATGGGATATCTTAAAAAGTCATTGGCATCTTGGCGGAGATGCCGAATTGAGGTTTGGCTTGATCGAGCAACATGCCCGCATCTACTCGGTGCGGCTCATGTGCCGCGTGCTCGGGGTCGCGGCCAGTGGCTATTATGCTTGGCGGTCTCGGCCGGAGAGCCAAAGGGTGGTGGCGAACCGGCGCCTGCCGCAGGATGTGCAGCGGCTCCATGATCAGCATTAGGGCCGCTAAGCACGGACCCGGGGTGAGTCAGTGCGGTTTCCAACCGCTCAGTGCAATATGGTGGAGCGGCGCCGAATTCCATTGATGCAGACATAATCCAAAAATAATATGGACGTCCGTCCAATTTATGCTAGCCTTCCAATAGGGCACCAAAAAACTATGCCCATTCTGGGAGGAATTAATGAAGCTGCATACTATCTTCGCGGCAACTATGTGCGTCATGGCTTTGCCGGCTGCGGCGGAGGAAACCGTCAGTTACGCATCTTATGGCGGCGCCTACCAGGAGGGCGTGCGCAAGGCCATTCTCAATCATCTCCCGGCCGATCATGGCATGAAAGTCGTCGACTATGTGCTGTCGGGCGGCATCCGCGACATCCGCACCAAGGTCAAGGCAAATGCCGTCGATATAGACGTCGCGGAGTTGTACGGCGGGTTGTGCGATATCGCCGCCAAGGAGGGGCTGATCGAGCCGCTCGACTATTCGAAGATCCCGAATGCGGCCGGCGTTCCGGAGCATCTGAAGAAGCAGCACTCAATCGGCTTTACTGCATATTCGACGGTTCTCGCCTACAACAAGGACGTGTACGGCAAAAACCCCCCGAAGAATTGGGCTGACTTCTTCGACGTCAAGAAGTTCCCCGGTACCCGCGCCATCGGGGGCACCTACCCGTCCACCAACATGGAAATTGCACTGCTAGCTGACGGCGTGCCGCGCGACAAGGTCTATCCGGTCGACATGGATCGCGCCATGAAGAAGTGGGAGGCCTTCAAGCCCAACATCACCGTTCGATGGTCCTCCGGCGCCCAGGCGACCCAGCTTGCGACGTCTCAGGAAGCGGACATGCTGACGATCTGGGCGGCCCGCATCGATGCCGCGATCAAGGAAGGCGCTCCCTACGAGTACATCTTGAACGACGCAGTGATGGACGTCGAATGCTTGGTCGTCCCGAAGAACTCGCCGAACCGGGAGGGCGCCATGCGCCTGATCAATCACCTGCTCGATCCCAAATATAAGGCCAATCTCCCCGATCACATTCCCTATGGCCCAATGAACCAGGATGCCTTCAAGTCCGGGCTCATCTCGCCGGAGAAGGCCAAGAAGGTTGTGACGAGCACCGAGAATATCTCCAAGCAACTTATCCTTAATTCGTCCTACTGGGCTGAGCACGAGATTGAAGCTCAGACCAAATGGGACAGCATTATGCTGCGGTAGGATCTGCCCACAACAATGCGGCGTCCGTGACTTGACGGGCGCCGCTCGATCACCCGCGCTTCGGCGAGGTCTCAAGGTCATTGCCCGTGACGGCGATGGCCAACGGTCGATCTCGCCTATCCGAAAGCATAGTTCAGGATACGGATATGACTCTACCTTCGACGACGGCGTTACCGGTCCAGGTCCAGTCTCTCTCAAAGCACTTTGGCGAAGTTCGCGCCGTTGACGACATATCCTTCGATATTCGCCCCGGAGAATTCCTCACGCTGCTGGGGCCGTCGGGATCCGGCAAGACGACGCTCCTCATGATGATCGCTGGCTTTAGTAGGCCAACCAACGGTTCGATACGCATCGCGGGACAGGAAATTGTCCACCTCCCGCCCCACAAGCGCAATATCGGCATGGTGTTCCAGAGCTACGCGCTTTTCCCGCACATGCCAGTGGGCGAGAACATCGCTTACCCGTTGCGACTGAGAAAAGTCGGCAAGGCCGAGATCGAGGATCGCGTCCGAAACGTTCTGGAACTCGTCCAACTCGGCGGTTATGCGGACCGCCGGATCAGCCAGCTTTCGGGTGGCCAGCGGCAGCGCATCGCGCTCGCCCGCGCGATCGTGTTCGAGCCGCGAATCCTGCTGATGGACGAGCCATTGTCGGCGCTCGACAAGCAGTTGCGCGAGACGATGCAGATCGAAATCCGTCGCCTGCACGATCGTCTCGGAATGACCACCATTTCGGTGACACACGATCAGCGTGAAGCGTTGACGATGTCGGATCGCATTGCAGTGTTCTCCAAGGGGAAGCTTGCTCAGATCGCTTCGCCGACCGGTCTCTATGAACAACCCGAGAGCCGGTTCATCGCCGAATTCATTGGTGAATCGAGCTTCCTGCCGCTACGGGCAACGCCCGGCGGCCTAGCCTATGGCGACCAGGTCATCCAGTTCGCCGACAGGCCGCGACAGACATCAGGCAACATGATGTTGATGCTGCGTCCGGAACGTCTGCGGCTCGTCGCGGGTAATACGGCAGGTCAGGAGGGCAACTTCTTCCAAGGCCAGATCCGGACGGTGGTCTTCCAGGGCGAGAGCCTGCTATTCGAAGTGATGCTTGACGGCGGCCACAAGGTTTTCGTCCGGATCGCGAACCGGTCGGAAAGCGCTCGCCTTGTTCCCGAGGCGGATCAGCGCGTGACGCTGTGCCTTGATCGCGCCGACGCGCGAATCGTTCGTGCGGAGGACTGATGATGGAGCAAGCAGTTCTGCGTCTGTCGCCGAGTTCACTCACTCCGGATCAGTTGAAAGAGAATCACGAGGCGCTGAAGAAGGAGCAGCGCAGCGAAGCGCGGACGATGTTCCGGCTGACCTTGCCGGCTATCCTGATCGTGGGCCTGTTGATGGTCGCTCCGATCGGTTGGCTTCTGTCGATGTCCTTCGTCGGGCAGGACGGGCGCCTCGGCTTTGAGAACTACGTCCTGTTCTTCTCGGAGGCTGTATACCGTGAGATGTTCATCAATACCTTCATCATCGCGTTTGTCGTGACGGTGATCTGCCTCATCCTGGGTTACCCTGTCGCCTACCTGATGGCAATTCTACCCTCGCCCTGGGCAGGCTTCCTGATGCTCGCAGTCCTGATGCCGTTCTGGACATCGGGCCTCGTGCGGACGTTCTCATGGCTGATCATTCTCCAGCGCAACGGCTTGGTCAACCAGATGCTGGTTTGGATGGGTGTGATCGAGCGCCCGATCGCCTTGGTCCACAACATGACAGGAACGATCATCGGCATGGTCCACATCATGGTGCCATTCCTGATCCTGCCGCTCTATGCTTCGATGAAGGCGATTGACCTGAACCTTATGCGCGCTGCCGCAAACCTCGGTTCGACTCCAGCTCATGCCTTCCGCCGAGTGTATCTGCCACTCTCGATGCCGGGCCTGATCGCAGGAACGATCATGGTGTTTGTGATGTGCCTTGGCTTCTACATCACTCCCGCACTGCTGGGCGGCGGAAAGATCAAGATGATTGCGCAGCGGATCGAGGAGTCGCTTGCGCTCTATCCAACCTGGGGGCCGGCTGCTGCACTTGCCGTGCTGCTTCTGGTGATGACCGCAGTCTGTCTTGGCGTCAGTTTGATGCTGGTGCGTCGACTGACCGCTGAGAGTTGAGGGGGGAGCTATGGAATCCCATGTTTCGCATCGCGAGAGGTTCTGGCTCTACATCTTCGTCGGGCTTGTCATCTTCTATCTCGTGGCGCCGACGTTCATCGTCGTCCCCGTGTCGTTTAGTTCGACAACGTCACTGTCCTTCCCGCCTCCGGGCTGGTCTACCCGCTGGTATGAAGCCTTCTTCGGGCAGGAAAAGTGGATCGGATCAACATGGGTCTCGTTGCGTGTCGCATTCGGCACAATGGTTCTTGCGACGGTAACCGGTGTCGCGGCGTCCTACGCATTGCATGTGTCGAGACTCCCTCTAGGCAATCTAATCCGTTCGACACTCATTTCGCCTCTGGCCGTACCTTCCATCCTGATCGCAATTGGCATCTTCTTTGTCTATGCGAGGATCGGCGGAATGCTGAACACGATCTACGGGATGATCCTCGGACACTCCGTCGTCGCGATGCCGTTCGTTATCCTTACGATGTCTGCGGGCCTTCAGTCTTATGACATGACGCAGGAGATGGTCGCGCGCAGCCTAGGTGCCAACAGGTTCAAAGCCTTCATGACTGTGACGCTGCCGCAGCTGAAGTTCTCTGTCGCGACCTCGATGCTGCTGTCGTTCCTCGTGTCATTTGACGAGCTGATCATATCGCTGATGATCTCGTCTGGACCTGTCTCGACACTGTCTCGCGTCACTTTCGCGACGCTGCGCGACGATGTGGATCCCACACTCGCAGCGGTCTCGACCTTGATGCTGATCGTGACCTGTATCCCACCGCTGGTCCTTCATATCGTGACCAACCGCGCGAAGAAGAAGGGGGCATGAGATGCTGAACGAACTGAACAGGGAACTTGAAGGCTTCGTGCAGCTGCATCGCGATGGCGCCGTTCTCGAGATCAAGATGGTCAAGCCGAAGGTGAACTCGATCTGCCGCCGATTCAGCCGCTGTATGGAGCGCGCAGGTCTCTACCTCCAGAACGATCCCGATCTTCGCGTCGGCATCCTTTCGAGCGGGAGTGACAAGGCGTTCTCGGCCGGCCTCGACTTCCACGACGCGACCTCCAGCACGGAACGGGGTCCGGGCGCCGAGGAAGGAGGATTTGGCGGAATCACCACTCTGTGGGCGCTGAAGAAGCCGCTGATCGCGGCCATCAATGCCCCGGCTATTGGGGGAGGCCTTGAGTTGGCGCTGTCCTGCGACATTCTGCTGATGGCCGACGAGGCTTTCCTTCAGTTGCCCGAGCTTCAACGTGGACTTCTGCCTGACGGCGGTGGCTTGCAACGTCTGCCACGCAGGATACCCTATCATGTCGCCACGGCGATGATTTGGACCGGCGAGCCGATGTCTGCTGCCGAGGCGCATCGGTGGGGATTGATCTACCGCACCGCGCCCCGCGAGCAACTGATGACGCTTGCCTGGAAGATTGCGCGTCACGTCGCGAAGGGCGCTCCCCTTGCGCAGCAAGCCCTCAAGGAGGCGCTGCGAGCCGTCGACGGCCAGTCCGATCGCGAGGCGATGACTCTGCGCGCGGATTCCAACGACGACCTCGAGTACTTCAGGCGGATGCTGATCTCTGAGGACATGATCGAAGGTCAACGCGCCTTCCTCGAAAAGCGCGAGCCCCGCTGGACCGGGAGCTGACGCGGGACCCGGACTTCGAACAGTTTATAGCGGGCCTAACCACACTGGTTTCGCCAAAATGGATGGGAGGAAATGATGTACAGATTTCTCGAGACGGAACGACACGGCGCCGTCGGCGTGATCGCTCTCAACCGCCCCGAGGCCCGAAACGCCTTGGCGATGGGCATCACGATCGAACTCCGCCGCGCTCTACGGGAGGCCGCCGCGGATACGACGATGCGCGCCCTCATTCTGACCGGACGGGGCGGAGCATTCTCGGCTGGTGCGGATGTCAAGGAATGGGCCAACAAGGCCGCCGGTGACAACCCCTGGCCGGACATGAACTGGGTCGAGGAGTCCCTCAAGCTCGTCCAACAGGTTCACGAAATGCCCAAGCCGACGATCGCCATGATCGATGGCGCAGCCGTCGGCGCGGGACTCGATATGGCCCTGGCCTGCGACTTCCGTTATGCCTCCGAGAGGGCCAAGTTCATCTGTTCCTACACCAACGTCGGCTACAATCCCGACTGCGGCGGCACTTGGCTGATGCCTCGAGTAATCGGCCTCGAAGCGGCCAAGCGCTTCGCCTTCACGGGTGAACTCTGGACCGCGGCAACGGCGCTCGAGAACCGCATGGTCAGCCATGTCAGCACCAGCGACCGGCTTTGGGACGATACGCTTGAGTTCGTCCAGAAGCTCGCATCCGGCCCGACGGTCGCCATTGCCCAGGCCAAGAAGCTTCTGAACACTGCACATACCCGCAGTCTCGCCGATCAGCAGCTCGAGGAAGTCGCTGCCGGTAAGATCTGCGCGCTGACAAAGGATCACGCCGAAGGATTGGCCGCCGCGAATGAGCGCCGTGCGCCGAAATTCGTCGGCGCCTAAGGAGATAAGAAATGGATTTTGGACTAAGCTTCGAACAGCAAGCACTCGTGGACTCGCTGGAAGAGTTCTGCAAACGGGAGCTCTATCCACATGAGTCTCTTGTCGAGGAACTGCGCTACGTTCCCGCCGAAATCAAGCAGGAGATCCGTCGCAAGTCACGGGATGCCGGCTTCGAAGGAATGAACCTGCCTGAGGAATGGGGCGGCGCCGGCCTCGACAAGCAGACGAAGATGGAGGCCGAGCGCGTCTTGGGCAAGCCCTCGTCGCCGCTCTCGCAATGCATGAACCGCGGCGTAACCGGCATTCTCTTCAAATGCAAAGGCGAGCAGATTGAAGAATACCTGCTGCCAGCCATCCGTGGCGAGCGTAAGGACGCCTTCGCCCTGACCGAGCCCGGTGCCGGCTCGGACGCGCGCGGCATCGTCACCAAGGCCGAGCGCAATGGCAACGGGTGGGTTATCAACGGCGTCAAACAGTTCATCTCGGCGGCCGATATTGCCGATTTCATCATCCTGATCGCCGTGTCCGGCGTGGACGATACCCCCAAGGGCCCGCGGAAGAGGTTCACCGCCTTCCTGCTCGACAAGTCCCTGCCCGGACTGCGCGTCGAGCCGATGAAATCGATCGTGACCCGCGGGTACAACCCGACCATGGTGTACTTGGACAACGTGCGGGTTCCGGACAGCAAGATCCTCGGCGAGGAGGGACAAGGGTTCAACACGGCGAATGAGTGGCTCTACGACGGGCGTGTCGCGCTTTCGGCGCATTGCGTCGGGCGTGCCGAGCGCATCTTCGACATGACAAAGGAATGGGCGGGCTCACGCAAGGCTTTCGGCAAGACCATCGGCGAGTTCCAGGGCGTCGGCTTCAAAGTCGCCAATATGGCGGTCGACATCAAGCTCGGCGACCTCATGGTTAAGGAGGCAGCGTGGAAGATGGACAACGGCCTGATGGACCGGACGGCGGCGTCCATGGTGAACTACTACTGCTCGGAGATGGTCTTTCGCGTTGCCGACAACGCCGTGCAGATCTTCGGTGGCATGGGTCTCATGGAAGATTTCCCGATCCAGCGTTTCTGGCGCGATGCTCGCATCGAACGCATCTGGGAGGGAACATCAGAGATCCATCAGGACCTCATCGCAAAAGACATTCTGCGGCCGTATCGGCAGTGACATGATTGTCGGCACAGCTTCCGCAAGTGGAGCGTGCCGGCGATCCAATAAAAGACAACGTGACCTCCGGTCGCGTTACCTGCCAGCGTTGAACGATGAAGTTCTGCCCCTGCTCGGAACGGTCGCAAATGTGCCGGACGGCAGACTTGCTGTGATGGCGCTGAATCAGCCGGTCGACGGACCGCGTAAGGGTTGAGTGAGGGAGGCACGCCAAATGCTTGGGGATTGCTGCGCAATTGGGTCCCGCTGCCGCGCGGATACGTTCCGACGGCTCCCGGAGAGCGCTCCCGCGAGCTCGACTTTCCTTGGATCGTGCCGAAACGAGGACGTCAGCCCCATTGCTGGAACAGTACCGCGCACGAAACCGATAGGCGCCGAAGAGTCGTTAGCGACCGATTCGCATAGATAAGAGAGAAACAGATGCAAATCCTTCCGCCGCCTGCAGAGACTTCGCGTATCAGCCCGGCTCTGAGACGCAACTTCCAACGGCTTCTCGCACCGTGCACCATGGCCTTCATCGGCGGCACCCAGGTAGAGCGTACTCTGGTCACGTTGCGCAATCAGAATTTCGATGGCGACGTCTATGTCGTCAACCCGAAGCGAGACGAGATCGCGGGTTACAAATGCCTCCCGACGATCCAGGATCTTCCCGCTGCACCCGATGCGGTGTTCCTCGCCGTCAACGCGGATGCGTCGATTGAGGCGCTCAATCAACTGCGTGAGCGGGACGCTGGCGGGGTCGTCTGTTACGCTTCCGGCTTTTCCGAGATTGGCGAGGCGGGGGCCGAGCGCAACCAGAACTTCATCAAGGCGGCCGGCGACATGGCCGTGGTCGGGCCCAATTGCTACGGTCTGGTGAACTACGTCAATCGCGGCAGCATTTGGCCTGCGCTTTATCCCAAGTTGAGGAGCAAGCGCGGGGCGGCCGTTATCGCACAGAGTGGCAACGTGACTGGCCACATCGTCTCGAATGACCGGTCGGTGCCGTTTTCCTATCTCATCAGTGCAGGAAACCAGGCCGTTCTCGGTTTCGAGGATTATATCGACTACCTAGTCGATGATCCCAACGTTACGTGTCTCGGGCTCTTCATGGAGGGGATCCGCGATGTTGCGTCGTTCTCGCAGGCATGCATGCGCGCCCGAGCGAAGGCGATCCCCGTTATCGTCTGCCGATCTGGCCGGTCCGAACTGGGAGCGGCAATGGCGGCCAGCCATACCAGTTCCCTGGCCGGACAGAACGAATACTACGAGGCATTATTCGATCGGCTCGGCGTGATCCGCACGGACACGGTGCCGCAGTTCCTTGAGATGATGAAGATCTCCTCCGTTGCAGAGCCGGTTGCGGGTTCCCGCATCGCCGTATTCTCCAGTTCGGGTGGCGACAATGGCCTGGCAGCGGACTATTGCTCCTTCGCAGGGCTCCAGTTGCCGCAGCCGTCGGCTGCGCAGATCAGCGAAATCAAGCCGCTCCTGCCGGAGTTTGGGCACGTTTCCAATCCGCTCGATTTCACCGCAGGATATTGGGGCGACGAGAAGCTACTGACGCCCATGTTCACCACGATGCTCTCGGCGGATTGCGACGCCGGGATGCTGGTGGTGGACTATCCGCCCGCCACCTCGCCCTACAAGGACACCTCCGCCCACGAGGCGATGGACCGAGCCCTTGCGTCGGCAGGGAAGGCCACAGGCAAGCCGGTGTTCCATGCCTCCGTCAACACCGGCGGCATCACGCCGGAGGCAAGCGAGAGGATGGTCGCACAGGGCATCGTTCCGCTCCAAGGCCTGCACGACGCTGCTTCGGTCGTGGCGAAATGGGCTGAACATTGCGCACGGGTTCGCGCCGCTTCGGCCGATGGCGGCACTTCTTTCTCCACCCTCGCTCCCTATGCGGCACGGCCGCTGAACGGGGCCACACGGACTGTGAACGAAGTGGAGTCGAAGCGCCGTCTTGCCGCTTACGGTTTGGCGATGCCGCAGGGCAGGGTGGTGTCGCTGGCGCAGATTTCCGAACTTCCTGAGCAATTCGACACGCCGATGGTTCTCAAGGTCGTTCACGATGAACTGCCGCACAAGACGGAGGTCGGTGGAGTCGCGCTGAACCTGCGCGGTCGCAACGAGGCACTGGCCGCGGCCAACCGAATGATCGACAATGTCGCAAGGCATTCGCCGACGCTGCAGCTCGAGAAGTACCTGATGGAGCCGATGCAGGCGCCGCCACTCGCCGAGCTCATCGTGGGGGTCAAGCGCGATCCACTGTTCGGAATGGTGCTCGTGATAGGAGCGGGAGGCATTTTCGTGGAACTGCTCAAGGATGCCACGCCGCTGCTGCTGCCCGTCAGCCGCAACGATGTCGAAGCCGCCCTGAAAGGGCTGAAGAGTTCCGCCCTGCTTAATGGGTTCCGGGGGCGTCCTGCCGCCAACCTCGAACTGGTTATTGATGCGATCATGGCGATCGCCTCCTATGCCGGCGAGCACCTCGATACATTGTCCGAGCTGGACGTGAACCCTCTGATGGTCAGCGAAAACGGCGCAGTCGCCGTCGACGCCCTGATCGTCGAAGCGCCGAGGGCGAACTGATCGACCTCGCCCCTCGGAGAGAAGCGATACTTCACTCCGAGGGATTTCAGTTTTGTAAGATCATCATCGACGGGAAGACGCGAAATGATTGAGAAGCAGCAGACCGGGGCCGAGGCTCTCGTACGTACACTGATCGCAGGAGGGGTGAACACCTGTTTCGCCAATCCGGGCACCAGCGAGATGCACTTCGTGGCTGCGCTCGACCGTATTCCGGGCATTCGCTGTGTGCTGGGACTGCAGGAGAATACGGTCACCGGCATGGCGGACGGGTATTTCCGGGTCACGCGCCGTCCGGCAGCGACGCTTCTGCATTGCGGCCCCGGCTATGCTAATGGCATCGCGAACATTCACAATGCGCGCCGGGCCGGCAGTGGCATGCTGAACATCGTCGGCGACCACGCCATTCCTCATGTCGCGCACGACAGTCCGCTCACGTCGGATGTCGATGCCATCGTGGGCGCGACTTCCGAATGGCACGCGTTCTGCACCCATCCCGGTCGGATCGGCATTGATGCGTCACGGGGCCTTGAATCAGCCGGCAGTGGCTTCGGACAGGTTGCATCCCTGGTGCTCCCGGCGGATGTCTCCTGGAGCGAGGGCGGGATCGAGGCCCAGCCTGTGCGGCCGTGTGGCCCCTTGCCGTGCGATCCGCAGCGCATCAAACAGGTTGCGCGGGCGCTCCGATCCGGTCGCAGGGCGCTCATACTTCTGGGGACCCCTGCCGTCGTTCCGGAGCTTCATCCTCTTTTGGCTGGAATCGCGAGCGAGACCGGCGCCACGCTGATGGGAAGTCCGTCGATTTCGAGCATGCCGAAGGGCCGGGGCCGTCTTGTCCTGCCCGTCGTACCCTATTCCGTGGACGAGGCAATCAAGGTGCTGGCGACCTATGATATCGTCGTTCTCGTCAACTGCCCTCCGCCGACGGGTTTCTTCCTCTATCCCGGGCGGCCCAGCACCATGCACCGGCGCGATGCCGACGTCCTGACCCTCTCGCGCGAGGACCAGGATGCGGCTGGGGCCTTGCGCGCACTTGCAAGCGAACTTGGTGCCGCTCCCGCGGCCGTACCGGTTCCTGAGGGTGACGGCATCCCCGACGTGTCGGGCCCCATCACGCCGGCAGGATTTGCCGCCGTCGTGGCGAAACGCCTGCCGGAAGAGGCCATTGTCGTGAACGAGGCATTGACGCTCGGTGGCGGCTTTGCCGCGGTGACTCCCTACGCAGCACCTTCCGATTGGCTGACAGTAACCGGCGGAGCGATCGGCGGAGGAATACCGCTGGCGACGGGTGCGGCGATTGGTGCACAGGCCATGGGACGTCCGGACAGACGCGTGGTGACCCTTCAGGCCGATGGATCAGCGGCCTACACGCTGCAAGCTCTCTGGACGCAGGCCCGTGAAAAGCTCCCGGTGACCACATTGCTGCTCAACAATCGGTCCTATGCAATCCTTTTGGGAGAGTACGCCAAGGTCGGTGCGAAGCCGGGCCAGACTGCCCTTGACATGATGAGCCTTGATCGTCCTGCCATCGATTGGAGCGCGATCGCGACGGGCTTCGGCGTTGCGTCTGCGGGCGCCACGACGCTGGAAGAGCTCGATCAAACCATGGCCAAGGCGCTCGCTCTCGACGGACCGATGCTGATCGATGTCCAGTTCCCCTGATGGATGTTCCTGTTCTTAGTGATGGGATGCATGGCGCTTCATCACCGTGAGTGAGCGTGGCTCATGCGTACAGCTCTAAACCTGGCCAAACGGTCCAAATGAAACTCACCCTAACGAGGAGGACGGAATGAACAAGCGGCAGTTCTATATCAATGGAGCTTGGGTTGATCCGGCGGTCCAGAACGACCATCCCGTGATCAATCCATCGAACGAAGAGATCTGCGCCATCATCTGCCTTGGCTCAACCGCCGATGCCGATGCGGCGGTCGCAGCCGCCCAATCGGCCTTTCCCACCTGGGCGGCGACGCCGCCGTCGGAACGAAAGGCTGTGGTTGAAAGGATCCTCGAACAGTTCGTCCGGCGCCGCCAGGAAATGGCCGAGGCGATGTCGGTCGAAATGGGGGCTCCGATGCGTCTGGCCTACGGGGCGCAGGCCGGCGCCCTGGAATGGCACCTGCGCAACTTCCTCACGGCCTTCGACGAGATTCAATGGCTAAAACCCCATGTGGGCGGCGAAGGCAACACAATGATCGCGCAGGAGCCAATCGGCGTCGTGGGGCTCATCACGCCCTGGAACTGGCCCATGAACCAGGTCACGCTGAAAGTGATCCCGGCGATGCTGGCGGGATGCACCTGCGTGCTGAAACCGTCCGAGGAAGCCCCGCTTTCCTCGATGCTGTTTGCAGAATTCGTTCATGACGCAGGCACCCCGCCAGGCGTGTTCAATCTGGTGAATGGCGATGGCGCCGGTGTCGGCACACGCCTTTCGAGCCATCCGGATGTGGAGATGATTTCGTTCACCGGCTCGACCCGAGCGGGCCGCGCCATCTCGAAAGCGGCTGCGGACACATTGAAGCGTGTTACCCTTGAGCTCGGTGGCAAGGGAGCCAACCTGGTCTTCGCCGACGCCGATACCGCCGCTGTCGAGCGCGGGGTGCGGCACATGATGCAGAACTCGGGACAATCCTGCAACGCGCCGTCTCGGATGCTTGTCGAGCGACCGTACTATGATTGTGCCGTTGAGATTGCGGCCGGTGTCGCGAACTCGATCAAGGTTGCTCCGGCGTCGGAAGAGGGGGATCACATCGGGCCGGTCGTCAACAAGCGGCAATGGGAACGGATACAAGGCTATATTCAGAAGGGCGTCGAAGAAGGCGCACGCCTCGTCGCCGGCGGGCTCGGCCTGCCCGAAGGACTGAACCGCGGCTTCTATGTGCGCCCGACCGTCTTTGCCGATGTGAAGCCGGGCATGACGATCGAACGCGAGGAAATCTTCGGTCCCGTGCTGACCATGATGCCCTTCGACACCGAGGAAGAGGCGGTCCGTGTCGCCAACGACACGCCATACGGTCTGAGCAACTACGTGCAGACGGGCGATGTTGATCGGCGCCGGCGCCTTGCCTTGCAGCTCAAGGCGGGGATGGTCGAAATGAACGGCGCGCCGCTCGCCGCAGGTACGTTCTTCGGTGGAGTGAAGGCCTCGGGCAGGGCTCGCGAAGGAGGGGTGTGGGGAATCGAGGAGTTCCTCGAATCGAAGGCAATCTCCGGTTGGAACGAATAACGGTCAGCAGGGACGATGAGCGTCTTGCGCCTCTGAATGAACAAGGGGAAGCCAAATGCGCGAAGCACTCATCGTCTCCACCGCCCGCACGCCAATCGGGAGGGCCTATCGCGGAGCGTTCAACGACACACAGGCGCAGGTTCTTGGCGGGCATGCGATCTCCCATGCCGTAGCGCGGGCGAAGATCGAACCAGCCGAGATCGACGACGTCGTCATGGGCGCCGCTATGCAGCAGGGAACAACCTACCTGAACGTCGCCCGCCAATCCGCGCTGCGGGCTGGCCTGCCGACTTCCGTGGCTGGAATGACGCTCGACCGGCAATGTGCCTCCGGCCTTATGGCGGTCGCGACGGCCGCCAATCAAATCGTCGCGAATGGGGTGCCGATCACGGTCGGAGGTGGGCTGGAATCGATCTCCCTCGTCCAGACGCCGGCGCTCAATCAGGATCGTTTCCGGGATCCCTGGCTGGTCCGGAATCGTCCTGATTTGTACATGTCGATGATCGAGACTGCGGAGATCGTTGCCGAGCGCTATGGCATCTCCCGCGAAGCCCAGGATGCCTTCGCACTTGAGTCGCAGCGGCGCACCGCGGCCGCGCAGGCGTCGGGAATATTCGACGACGAGATCGTTCCTCTCGAAAGTGTCATGCGCGTGAAGGACAAGCAAACCGGCGAAGAAAGGTTTGTCGAGGTCAGGCTTGATCGAGACGAGGGCAACCGCCCGGAGACGACTCTCGAAGGTCTTTCGGCATTGAAGCCCGTCTTTGCCGATGGCCAGATCGTCAGGCAGGGAAAATTCGTGACGGCCGGCAACGCCTCACAACTATCGGACGGGGCCTCCGCATGCGTGCTGATGGAATCCAAGCTCTGCGAACAGCGCGGACTTGTGCCTCTTGGAGCTTATCGAGGCATGGCCGTTGCGGGCTGCGATCCCGATGAAATGGGCATCGGCCCGGTCTTCGCCGTCTCGAAGTTGCTCAAGGCATATGGCCTCACTGTGGACGATGTCGGCCTGTGGGAACTCAACGAGGCTTTCGCGTCGCAGGCAGTCTATTGCCGTGACCGGCTTGGTATCGATCCAGCGAAACTGAACGTCAATGGCGGTGCGATTTCCGTTGGACATCCCTACGGCATGTCGGGAGCGCGGTTGGTGGGTCATGCTTTGATTGAGGGAAAACGGCGCCACGTGCGATACGCCGTCGTGACGATGTGTGTTGGCGGCGGGATGGGGGTCGCGGGCCTTTTCGAAGTCCTATGAGAGCATCCGTCACAAGGCCTGGTCAGGCGTGTTCCGGCGGCCCGAGCCACGATCGGATCCTGCTGGGCCCGATCGGAGGCAGAAACCCCGCAATATCCGTATCCATCCTTCCCACTCGCAGATGATAGCGGAACACATTGACACATCCGGCGCCCACATCATCAAAAACACTTCGCGCAATCGTCATGATGTGCGTCGGATCACTGAGCTTCACGCTCAATGATACGATCACCAAGTTCCTGATCGACAGCTATCATGTGACCGTCATCATCTTCGTGCGCAGCGTGCTGGCGATGCCCTTGCTTATCCTGTTGGCCGTCACCCTCGGTCGCGAGAGAGTCAGGTGGTCGCACAGGGTTTTGTTCCATGGAGTTCGCGGCTCCGTCGGCCTCTTGGCCGCCTATCTCTATATCAGTGGGCTGGAGTATTTGAGCGTTGCTGAAGCGACGGTCATTGTTTTCGCTTCGCCGATCATCATCACGGCCTCGACGGTGCTAATCTTCAAGGAGCATGTCGGCTGGAGAACATGGGCAGCCGTGGTGATGAGTTTCCTGGGAGTGACGATCGCCATCCAGCCCGGCGCCGCAACGTTCCAGCCCGCTTCGCTGTTCATATTGGCCGCAAGTTTTCTGTATGCGACGAACTCGCTGACCGCGCGCTGGATACCTGAGGAAGACAATCTTTGGACAGTGAGCTTCTTCGGAGCATTCTTCTCGGCTCTTCTCGTCTCGCCGATGGCCGTGACTCACTGGGGCACCTTGGATGCGGCTGATTTTGCGCTGTTCGGGTGCGCTGCCCTCTGCTCGAGCCTAGGCATCGGTCTCGGATCACTGGCGTATCGGATGGCGCGTGCGTCCGACCTCGCGCCGTTCGGCTATTCCGGCCTCATATGGTCTTTGAGCGTCACCTGGGTCGTCTGGGGAACCATGCCCGGACTTTGGACCTTCGTCGGTGCGTTCGTGATCGCGAGTAGCGTCCTCTTCCACTTCATGTCGCCGCAGCAGCCTCAAGACAAGGCGAAATAGTCCCATTCGCTGGGACATGGTGCTCCCACAAAGCGGCGCGGGAACGGGGCTTTGGGCGTGCGAACTCTGCATGCGGAACGAGTGCAGCAGTTGCTTCATGATGTATTGCGATAAATTTATTTGGACGTACAGCCAATTTTATTGACAGCTTTCCAGCCTCTTTTTAAGGTGAATGAATAATGCCGGTGCAGGCCCACGGAGGACAAATGAAAACGCGCGTCACGGAGCTTTTGGGAACCCGCTACCCGATCGTGCAGGGCGGAATGCAGTGGGTCGGCCGGGCTGAACTCGCCTCGGCGGTGTCGAATGCAGGGGGGCTGGGCATCCTGACTGCTCTAACCCAGCCCGATCCGGAAGCTCTCGCGGCCGAGATCAGGCGCTGCCGCAACATGACGGACAAGCCATTTGGTGTGAATCTGACGATTCTGCCTTCGACCGCGCCGCCGCCCTACGAGGAATATCTCGACGCTGCGCTCGAGATGGGCGTGCGCATCATCGAGACGGCTGGACGCAGCCCCAAGGAGTTCATCGAGAAGGCGAAGGCCGCCGATGCCAAGATCGTTCACAAGTGCACGGCCGTCCGTCATGCACTTTCGGCCGAGCGGGCCGGAGTGGATGCGATCTCAATCGACGGTTTCGAGGCTGCCGGGCACCCCGGAGAGGACGACATTGGTGGACTGGTGCTGTTCGCGGCAGCTGCACGCGCGGTGAAGGTGCCGCTCATCGCCTCCGGCGGCATCGGCTCGGGTCGCGGCATGGCGGCAGCGCTGATGCTTGGCGCTGAAGGCGTCAACATGGGCACTCGCTTCTGCGCGACTAAGGAGGCTCCGATCCATGACGAGATCAAGCATGCTTTACTGCGTTCCGGCGAAACGGAGACGATCCTGATCTTCCGCACACTACGCAACACGGGGCGCGTGCTGAAGAATGCCATTTCAGAGGAGGTCGTCTCGATCGAGCGCCGCCCAGGCGGCTGCCAATTCGAGGACCTCCGTCACCTGGTCGCGGGAACGCGCGGGCGGCTGGCGCTGACCGAGGGCAACGTCAATGAGGGGCTGGTTTGGGCCAGCCAAGCGATCGGGCTGATCGAAGATATCCCGACCTGCGCTGAACTCATCGAGCGCATGATCGCCGATTGCCGCCAGGCGATGACGGAGGGACTGCGCGCATTTGAGGCGGGATAGTCGGTCCTGCTCGAAGAACGCCATCGGATGCGCCCCTCAAAGGGCCCGTCCGGTGGCCGATACAGTCAGCAATCCTGCGGCTCATGCACGCGCTGCGGCTGGTGGGCTGAGCTGTCCTTTTCTCAAGTCGCCGCTTCGAAGCTCTGAACTGCGTCCCGGTAAGAATGGGGTTTCAGTGGTATCCACAAGCACCAAGCCTGCGACTGATAGCGCCTATTCGTGGCTGCGCCTTGCCTACACCCTGCTCATCTCTGGCCTCAGCAGCGTCGGCATGTGGAGTGTTGTGGTCCTGCTGCCGGCCTTCGAGTCGGATTTTCATCTGACCCGGACCGAAGCCTCGTATCCCTATATGGTGGTCATGACAGGTTTCGTGATCGGCGGAGTTCTCTTCGGGCGCTGCGCTGATCGCTTCGGCGTGACCCCGGTGTTGATGGCGTCTACGGCGCTCACCGGCGCAGGCTTCGCGGTTAGCGCCTGGGTTTCGAGCTTCCCTCTGTTCCTGGGAAGCCTGCTGATGGTGGGAGCCGGAACCGCCGCGGGATTTGCTCCTCTCCTTGCCGATATTTCCCACTGGTTCAACAGGCGACGGGGAATTGCCATCTCCATCGCGTCAAGCGGCAGCTATCTGTCCGGCGTGCTGTGGCCGATCCTCATCTCATACGTACTTGCGCACGGCACCTGGCGCGATGCGCACCTGATCATCGCAGCAATCGTGCTCGTCACGGTCATACCCTTGTCGCTTCTCTTGCGGCGCTCGGTTCCGGAGACAGTCCTAGCAGAGGCAGATCTGGCATCATCCGCCAAAAGAGCTCAGATGGGCCTGTCGCCGCGTCTCCTCATTGGGCTCCTCGCCGTTGCAGGAGTCGGATGCTGCGTTGCCATGGCAATGCCGCAGGTTCATCTCGTTGCGCTCTGTGTCGATCGTGGTCTCGGCGTCGGCATGGGATCCGAGATCCTGTCCATGACCCTGGTGGCCGGCATCCTGTCCCGCCTCGTCGCAGGCTATTTTTCGGATCGGCTCGGAGGTGTGCGCACTCTGCTCCTCGGCTCAGCGCTTCAGACCTTGTCGCTCGCGCTCTACCTTCAGTCCGATGGACTGACGTCTCTCTATGTCGTCAGCCTGATCTTCGGTCTGTCCCAAGGCGGAATCCTGCCCGCTTACTCCATGATCATTCGCGAATACCTGCCCTCCCGGGATGCCGGAGGGGCGGTGAGCTTCGTGATGGCGGCAACGGTCGTCGGCATGGCACTGGGCGGATGGCTGTCCGGCTGGATCTACGAACATACAGGTTCCTACGATATGGCCTTCATCAACGGCCTTGCTTGGAACTTCCTCAACATACTCGTGATTGGAGCAATCTTTCTGTGCTCTGTTCGCGCTCGATCGCTACGGAGCAGCGCCCATCCTACACAGGGCATTCAATGACATCGGATCGACCTGCCCGGAGATCCGGATGTAAAGTCGATCCGGAGAACGTTCGAGACGCCCGAGGTGACGGGCAGTCCGGCAGCCATACACCCGGCCTTCGGCCACTCTTGCGGTGCCCTCACGCCTAACGATAAATTCCAGAGGAGCCGAACGCCAGTGACTGATTAGCGTCGGATGAGGGGAGCAGCAATCCCCGAAAACATTATTTGGACGTCCATAAAATTTTTGCTAGTGTCATAAGCCCGTTTCGCCGGATTTCTGAGAAACGGCGTAGATAGTCATTGATAGGATTGAAGTTGCAAGGCGAGTTGCTTTCACACGGAAGCTGGGCCCCGTGGACCCAGTACGCGTTCAAAGTGCCGGGCCAGCCTTCGCCTTTGGGGGATTACGGAGGACGTCCCGATCCAGCGCTCCTGAGGTGGTGAATGTACCAGCCGACTCTGGGGTGGTGCTTCCCAATCCACCGCGATTTCAAGGCGAGATCTTGCGGGTATATTGTTGCTGGCCCAGTGATGTAGCGTAAGTAGGTGACCCATGAATAGAGCAGAGAAGAAGATACTTACGCTTGAGACGCGGCGGCGCGAGTTGATCATTGCGACGCTCGAATCCATTCGCAAGCATGGCTACATTAACTCCACGATCAATACGATCAGTGCCGAGTCCGGTTTGTCTCGCGGATTGATAAGTCACTACTTCAAAAACAAGGACGACTTGCTTCTGTACGCCTTTCGCTTTTTGACCGAGAGACTGGACGAGTATTTTCGCTACGTGGTCCACTCGGCGGCACAGAATCAGTTCGAGAAATTGTTGTACGGGGCAATGGTGCCGTTCACAGGAGACAGGCCCTACCGCGAAGTGTGGTTGCACTTCTGGAGCGCATCGCGCCTCCAGCCGGAGGTCGCGGAGGTGCATCGCGAGTTATGGGCCACCTATCGGAAGGGGGTGAGGCGTCGGATCGCATCCCTTGCAAAAGAACGTGGGCTCGAGATCGACGACAACGCCACGGCACTGATGTATACGCAGCTTATCGACGGACTTTGGCTGGGTCTGGTTCTCGAAAACACCTATGACGACCTGACGTGCCGCAGGATTATGCGGGATTGGATCTGCGGGGTGTTCAAGGAGGATCCGCGCAAGTACCCGGATACACCGCCGATCGACTTGTCTGCAATTTCCGTGCAGAGCATGCTCTAAGAACGGGCACCCCGCCGGGCGCTCTAGCCACTTCACCATCTGCCTGCAGGGATCGAAATGCAGGGGCTCTTGATCAGACTCGTGGTACCAGAGGCATCTCCTGCGCCGCTATCGATCCCCGCCTCTTTCACTTATAGAGGCGGCTTGAGTGATCCTGAACTGTGCCGGAGCTTGGTTGGGCTGTTTGATCCTATCCATGACCGCCGGTGTTTCAACTGCACCTAAGCCGGATCAATAATTTAACGAGCAGCGACGCGCGGACGGTCAATTGCGTAACGGCTTGCCTGTTTTGAGCATATGGCGGACACGGTCCATTGTGGCCGAGGTCGATAGCCGGTCGATAAAGGCTTCACGTTCGAGCGCCATGATCACGTCTTCACCTGCGTGTCTCGCGGATTGAGCGTCACGCCTCCCGGTCAGGACCTTAATGAGTGTCTCGCCGACGACACGGTCATGGGGCGATAATTGACCGGTCAGAGACTCTCCTCCCTCCAGAATATCGCGAATGGCCGATGCGCCGGAAGCGCCGGAGCGAAGAATGCTCTGTGGTGCCGGATGCTGGTAGCTCGCGGCCAGTTCCAAAGCCTTGTGCTTCGCATCCGCGATCAGCCGATCAAGATTCATGGTTATTCCGTCGCTCTCGCGAAGGAAACCTAGGCGCCTTGCCTCGAAGGCGCTTGCGGAGACTTTTGCCGGCGCGATTAGGATGAAGGCTGCCAAGGCTGGCGAGGTCGGGCTTTGCGATCCACTTGCATCGGCGAAGCGGAGCAGCATCTCCTTGCAGCCACCCCATCCGGGGATGACGCCAATGCGAGTTTCTACTAGGCCGATCGACAGTTCCGCGTGGGCTTGGATCGCGTCGCAATGAAGGAGCAGCTCGCAGCCGCCGCCGAGGGCAAGGCCGGCCGCGGCTCCTACCACGGGAAAGGGCGCATACTTCACCGCCCGGAAGGTTCCGTGACCGTGATCGATCAGGTCGCCGATAGCCGAGCGGCCGCTCTCGACGGTTTCCAGGAAGATCCGGAGGTCTGCACCGGCACTGAAGACCGAGGCATCGCTGCCAATCACCAGCGCGCGGAAACTCTCCTTCGTCTTCTCGAGAGTCGCGTTGAGCTCATCGAGCAGCGCGGGCGAGATGGTATTCATCTTCGACCTAAACTCGAAGCCCGCCACGCCATCTCCAAGATCCCACAGCTTCGATGCCGCGCCGTCCATGGTAGGCCCTGTGGCTCGTGAAAGCGCGGCAAGCGTCAGAACGCCGTCACCTTCGGCGATTGGTTGGTAGGATCCGTCGGGGTGGAGCACCATCTGTCGGCCATCCCGGACGGTATAGAACCCGGCAGTCTCGGCGGCCTTTGACAGATAGGCGGGATCGGCGATCCCGCGGGCATGGAGCCGTTTTGAAAGCCAATCGGCACCAAGATGGTCCATCAACTCGAAGGGGCCATATTTCCAGCCGTATCCGGTGCGCATCGCTAGGTCGACCGCGTCGGGCGCGTTGGCGATCTCGGGTATCAACGATGCGGCATAGGCGAGAGCTTTTTCCATCACGGCTGCGGCGTAGCGTCCGCCAAGTCCGTCATGCTCCATCAAGGCGCGTGGATTGCCCTTGCTCGTCTCCAGACTTGCGGAAGCAACGGGCCGTTGCGGGCGATATTCGCCCGTCAGAAGATCGATGACATCACGCTGCCTCCGATCGGCCGAGAGACGCACGAAAGCGCCTCCGGCCTTACGTCCGGTCCGGTTCTCGGCGATCTTCCATTTGACGAGCGAGGGAGCAGCTTCGCATGCTTGAAGCGCATCGCTCTCGGGCAAGGATCCCTGCAGCGTTTGCAGGATCGTCACCATGAGGTTGATGCCCACCAGATCCAGGAGGCCGAAGATACCGGTTGAGGGAATTCCGAAAGGTTTGCTGATGACCGCATCGGCTTCCTCGATCTCGAGCCCAAGGCGGATGGCCTCGTTCTGCGCGACCGCCATCCAGTAACTGCCGACACGGTTGCCGATGAAGCCGGGGGTGTCTTTGCAGATGACAACGGCCTTGGCGAGGTGTCGGTCTGCGAAGTTGCGGATCGCTTCCACGGCATTCGGGTTCGTCCGGGGAATCGAAACGAGCTCCAGCAGGCGCATGTGGCGTGGCGGATTGAAGAAATGGGTGATGAGAAAATCGCGCGCGAATTGCTTTGGTAGGTCGCTGATCAGTGAAGCAAGCGGGATTGTTGAGGTGTTGGAGGAAACGAAAGAGCCTGCCTTGCGGACGGCATCGACGTCCCTATAGAGGTTCTGCTTGATATCGAGCCGTTCAGCCACCGCCTCGATGATCCAGTCAGCATCTGCAACAAGCGACAGATCTTCCGCAGTGGACCCGGGGCGCACGCGGGTGGCGAACTCCGCGTCCATGAACCCGCCGGTTTTCGACTATCGGGAAATTCCCTCGGCGGCACGCTCGCGCGTCATATCGAGAAGCACGACATCAACGCCGGCGTTGGCAAGGTGGACGGCGATGCCCGATTCCATAACGCCAGCTTCGATCACGGCGGCTTTTCTGATAGACATCATTGTGTGGCCTCCAAAGTCACGGTGATACTCTGCCTGCTGGCGATACGGTGAGGGACGAGGCACTATCGGCTCTGTCGCGGCTGAGCAGGTCTGGTTCGATTTCGAAATCCCGATGAGCGGCGAGCACCTGCGCCGGGAGCGCTTCGTACGTCACGGCGGCCTCATGGTCTCGTCAGGAGTGCCTGACTGTTTCGAAGTCTTGCGAGTGGACATGGCCATCGCTCTAGCGGAGCTTGGATGCATCGAGCCTTACCCACTCCGTGCGGGAGACGGCGGCATGCTGCGTCTTTGTTCTCACGCTTCCTCCCATGCCTGGTCGGTGTTTCACCTGATGTTTCCTGTGGTGCACGCAACAGTGAAATTGAAAATTTAGTTGAACGTCCAGCAAATTTATGTAGGCTCTGCAGCACAAAGGGCTTCCTGTGAACTCGTAGATGGCGGATTTGAGAGCAGCTCAGGGGCTCGGGCTTGACGCCGGCATTGCGCTCGTCGGTCCGGGCAACTGAGCTGGCCTGAAGCGGCAAGCCAAGGGAGGAACAGACTGCATGAATAAGATACTCGTCTGCGTGAAGCGGGTTGTGGACTACAACGTGAAGATCCGGGTGAAGCCGGACGGGTCGGGCGTGGAACTGGCCAACATCAAGATGTCCATGAACCCCTTCGACGAGATCGCCGTCGAGGAAGCCGTGCGCCTGAAGGAACAGGGCAAGGCCACCGAGATCGTCGCCGTCTCCATCGGTCCGCAGCAGGCCGGCGAGACCATCCGCACCGCGCTCGCCATGGGCGCCGACCGCGGCATCCTGGTCAAGACCGATGCGACCGTCGAGCCGCTCGCCGTCGCCAAGATCCTGGCCAAGGTGGTCGAGCAGGAAAAGCCCGATCTCATCATCATGGGCAAGCAGGCCATCGACGACGATGCCAACCAGACCGGCCAGATGCTCGCGGCCCTGCTCGGCTGGCCGCAGGGCACCTTCGCGTTCAAGGTGAATGTCGGCGAGGGCTCGATCGACGTGACCCGCGAGGTTGATGGCGGCCTGCAGACGGTGGGCCTCAAGCTGCCGGCGATCGTCACCACGGATCTGCGGCTCAACGAGCCGCGCTATGCGTCCCTGCCCAACATCATGAAGGCCAAGAAGAAGCCGCTCGACGAAACCTCGCCTGAATCGCTCGGGGTCGACGTCAGCCCGCGCCTGAAGGTCATCAAGACCGCCGAGCCCGGCGGCCGCAAGGCAGGCGTGAAGGTGGGTTCGGTGGCGGAACTCGTCCAGAAGCTCAAAGTCGAAGCCGGCGTGCTCTGAGGAGAACAAGACAATGACCACCTTGCTGATTGCCGAGCACGACAACGCTCACCTCAAGGATTCGACCCACAAGGCACTCTCCGCCGCCAAGGCGCTTGGTGCACCCGTGCATGTGCTGGTCGCCGGCGCCAATGCGAAAGCGGCCGCCGAGGCTGCCGCCAAGCTCGAAGGCGTGGAGAAGGTGCTGCTCGCCGAGGGGGCCACTTACGAACACCAACTCGCCGAGCCGACTGCCGCCCTGATCGTGTCGCTCGCCGGTTCCTATGATGCCCTGGTGGCGCCTGCCACCAGCAAGGGCAAGAACGTGATGCCGCGGGTGGCTGCCCTCCTCGACGTGATGCAGGTATCCGACATCATCAAGGTGGTGTCGCCCGACACCTTCGAGCGACCGATCTATGCCGGCAACGCCATCCAGACCGTGCAGGCCACCGATGCCAAGAAGGTGATCACCGTGCGCACCGCCGCCTTCCCGGCTGCGGCTGAGGGCGGTTCCGCCGCCGTCGAGACGGTCAACGCGGCCGACGATCCGGGCACATCGTCCTTCAAGGGCGAGGAGATCGCCCAGAACGACCGTCCCGAACTGACCTCGGCCCGGATCATCATCTCGGGAGGCCGTTCGCTCGGCTCGTCGGAGAACTTCACCAAGTATATCGAGCCGATCGCCGATACGCTCGGCGCGGCCATGGGCGCCTCGCGCGCGGCGGTGGATGCGGGCTACGCGCCCAACGACTGGCAGGTGGGCCAGACCGGCAAGGTGGTGGCGCCGGATCTCTACATTGCGGTGGGCATTTCAGGGGCCATTCAGCATCTGGTGGGCATGAAGGACTCCAAGGTGATCGTGGCGATCAACAAGGACGAAGTGGCTCCGATCTTCCAGGTAGCGGATTACGGCCTCGTCGGCGACCTCTTTCAGATCCTGCCGGAACTGAGGGATGCACTTCAATGAGCGGCAACGAGGAGGTGCGCTACCAGTTTGATCGTGACAGCGGCATCGGCCGGGTCACGTTCAATCGCCCGCAGGCCCTCAACGCCATCACCAAGGATCTTGCTGGAGAGTTCCTGTCCGTCGTCCGAGCCCTGAAACAGCAGGAGAGGCTCAGATGTGTCGTACTGAAGGGAGAAGGCCGCGCCTTCATGGCCGGCGGAGATGTCGCCGCATTCGCGGGAGGCGCCAAGAAAGCCGAAGCAGCGATCAATGAGCTTCTCGACAGATTGCACCCGGCAATCCTGGGTTTGCGCGAGCTCGAAGTTCCGAACGTCTCCGGAGTTCATGGTGTCGCAGCCGGCGCGGGACTGAGCCTGGCTCTGATGGCCGATCTCGTCGTCGCAGCGGATGATGCGCGCTTCCTTCTCGCCTACGACCGCCTTGGCACGGTGCCCGATTGCGGCGGCAGCTGGTTGCTCGCTCACAAGGTTGGCCATGGCCGGGCGAGCGAGCTGATGATGATGGGTCGCACGCTGAGCGCCGATGAAGCCAAAAGCTGGGGAATCGTGAATGCGATCGTACCGGCAGCAGACTTCGACGCCGAGCTCGGCCAGGTTGCGCGAAAGCTCGCCTCAGGTCCCAGCCGCGCCTACGGGACTTTCAGGAAGCTCTTAGAGAGCGCAGCCTCCAGATCTTTGGCCGCACAGCTCGAAGCGGAGCGGGCAGCGTTCGTCGCCATGACCAGGACACAAGACTTCGCGGAGGGTGTTGCCGCCTTTCTCGAGAAGCGGTCGCCCACTTTTCAAGGCATCTGACCTGACGCAACTGCGCATGAACCGGTTCGCTTCACGAAGACAGGCCCGGTGGATTGTTCTTGGGCAAGCCAGTTCAAGAAGGAAACCTTACCATGCTTGAGACAGTCGAACGGCTGGTCACCCTTCGGCACCATGAAGCACGGCAAGCCCGATCACGAGTGCCTGCTGCCGCTCTCGTCCGTGAAGCCGATCAAGTACGACAAGCCGGATGGGGTGCTCACCTTCGACAAGCTGTCCTCGGTGTTTCTGTCCAACACCAATCACGAGGAGGACCAGCCAGTCCATCTGAAGGTGAAGGATTTAGGGCTGCAGAAGGCCTCCGAGCACGATGTCTATGGCGGCCCGTCGCAACGCTACTGCCCGGCGGGCGTCTACGAGTGGGTGGAAGGCGAGGCGGGCGTGCGCTACCAGATCAATGCCCAGAACTGCGTCCACTGCAAGACCTGTGACATCAAGGACCCGAACCAGAACATCAACTGGGTCACCCCCGAGGGCGGCGGCGGGCCGAACTACGTGAACATGTGAGATCGAGGTAAGCTATGAACATTCGGCATAAGGGTCAGCGTATCTTCATCAGTAGGAACGGCGTCGGCGGAGATGGCATTACGCCCAACTCTTGCCGAGTGTGAGTCAGATGGCGTTTCTCACCGAACCAGAGCCTAAGCGCGGCGTGGCGTTGCCGGTCGTGCCGGGCATCTCCCGAATTGTCGCCAACAATCCGAGCCTGATGACCTACCACGGCACCAACACCTACCTCATTGAAGCCGGCGACGGCTTTGTTGTGCTCGATCCCGGCCCGGATGATGACGGTCACCTCAAGGACATCCTGACAGCGACCCAAGAGAAGGTTTCTGCGATCCTGCTGAGTCATACCCATTCGGATCATCTCGGTGCGACCGCCGCCCTCAAGGCCCGCACTGGCGCCACCACCTACGCTTTCCATGTCAGCGCCGATCCCGCCTTCCTGCCCGATTTTATGCTGCGGAATGGCGATGAGGTCGCAGAAATGACGGCAATCCACACGCCGGGCCATGCCAGCAATCATCTCTGCTTCGCCCGGTCTGACGGCATCGTCTTTAGCGCCGATCATGTCATGTCCTGGTCGAGCAGCATTGTCTCCCCGCCAGGCGGCGATATGTCCGCTTACGTCGCTAGCCTGCGGCTAATGCTCAGCCGCGACGACCGCCTGTATCTGCCGGGTCATGGTCCGCCGCTGCCGAACCCCAAACCCTATGTTGCGGACCTGCTTGACCATCGCTTGAGGCGCGAGGAGGCCATCCTCCGGACGCTTAGCGATGGCTCCTACACGACATGGGATCTGGTGGATCGGCTCTACTCAAAGACACATCCCTGGCTACGGCAGGCGGCCGAACGAAACGTGGTTGCGCACCTGCTCAAGTTGCAGGCGGAGGGTCTCGTGTCGCCGGATGGGGAGCGCTGGCGGGCGAGAGAAGGGCTCTCCTGCTCCTGTGAGACTGAAGTATGCTGACTGGCTAGGGCCCCACGAGGTGGTCTGGGGTTAATGTTAATCCATGATCGGCTTGTGACCCCTTCCTGAAGGTCACCACGACGTCGGATCATACGCCACCTTAAACCTTGCTTCTCCAGAGGAAGACGACGTTGTCGCTGGTCTCAACCACCTTCTGTAGGTGCGACAGCTCAATGAACGCGTGGGCGCAGTACAGCCTCCACATCGGGCTGACCACCTCTTGGAAGGGGACTTCCGGGTTGGACGTCCACCAGGAATCCCACTCGTGGGCGGTGAAGTCGTCGCCGTAGGCGTGCGTCACACTCAGATCCGGATCGAAGCCATCGTCGACGCAGAGAGCCTTCGCCCTGGCCCTGATTTGGCTGTCCATGATGTCGGCTGTCTCCTGGGCCCGCGCGTACAACATGATCACTCCTCAATCGGCTTGGATGAGGGGAGAGGTTGGCTGCGCTGCTCCATGCAGCGGGTCAGCTCTTGGATGATCCAGCGTCTGGCCTGGCGTTTTGAGGATCGTGTCATCGTGACCTCCTGCGATGTCACCAGGATCGCTCGAAACAGCCCGTCCTTCCGTGACCGAAGCCACACAAGGCTTGTGCGAAAGCGATCACAGTCATTCCTGTGGTGAAGCGGCTCAGAAGAAAGGGTTCCCTTTGGTCCTCCCCGACTGGGCAAGCGATCTCCCGACCTGACCGTGCAGAGGTCAGGCATCACTGGCCAGCCCCACGAGGTGGTCGGGGATCAATGGACGTGGATGATTGGTCGTGGCGTCGGCGATACGATAAACCTTCTGGGCTATCTGGTTCCGTCGCAAATCCGGAGTAGGGACGAGAGAATGGCAGGTCTTCGTTACGCGCTCATGCAGCGAGCCGCTCGAATTGCTCGGCTAGCGACAGCTGCTGATTGCAGGCATATTTCGCCTGCTGTTTGCGCATCATATGGATCAACTCGATGCCACGTAAGATCACGCGGGCGCTGGCAACGGACCTGAAGCCGAGCATTGGACGCACGCGGCGTTTGACGGCGCGGTGATCCTGCTCAATCCGGTTATTAAGGTATTGACTCTGCCGGATGCTGATCGGCTTGAGCCCGCGTCTTGAACGATCCTGCAGACGGCTCTCAGCATCACACGCCAGGATGGCTTCCCGATTGGTCTGGCTGCCATCGATGACGATCCTCTCGGGCCGGCCGTGGCGCTTGAGCGCCTTGCGCAGGAACCGTTTGGCCGCAGTAAGGTTACCCCGCTCGCTGAACCAGAACTCGACCGTGTCGCCATTACTGTCGATGGCCCGGTAGAGATACGTCCAACGCCCGCGCACCTTGATGTAAGTTTCATCCACGTGCCATTTCCGGCTGACGCTTCGTTTGCGAAGGTTGAAGCGCTTGAGCAGTTCGGGCGAGTAGCGAATAACCCACCTGTGGACGGTCGCATGATCGACGGAGATGCCCCGCTCGGCCATCATCTCTTCCAGGTTCCGCAGGCTCAGATTGTAAGCCAAATACCACCGGACGCAGAGCAGGATCACGGATCGATCAAAATGCCGGCCCTTGAACACCGCGTCCTCCAATATTGTGACTGAGGTCTCAATAGCTGAAACTCTGAAACAAATTATTGCGACAGATCCGACCATTCTCGCAGCACTCGCTTTCATCGGCATGGCAGCCTCGGCGCCCGCGCAGGACCTCTTCGCTTAGGACCTCGTCAAGCGCACCATAGAATGCCGCTCCGTCGAGGCCGTCATCTGAGGTTTGGTTCCGACAGGCGGAACACCCGCCTCGATACGCCACATTCAGTTCCGGCTTGTTACCCAGTTTCGGTCATAGCACTGTCATCCTCCGCCATGGAGCGGCTGGCGGTAAAGACGTCCTCCACCAAGCGCCACGATATCGTTGACTTCCTGCGGATTACTTTCATCGGCTTCAACGATCAGAGCTGTCGTTCCCGGATGCATATCGGACGTGACCGAATTGACGAAGTTGGAGCTAAGTCCCCACTTAACAGCATCGCCGATCACTCCGGCACCGGCTCCGAGTGCAGCCCCCAAGGCCGCGCCCAGTGGTCCGGCAATCAGGCCGATGAGCGCCCCGACCGAGGCGCCAACTTTAGTGCTATGAAGCGGATTGGCGTGCTCCTTCAGGAGTGAAACGGTCCCTTGATCGTCCTTCTGGACCATGACGCCACCTTTGAGCTTAAATTTTGAAGCCCCGGTATCTTTCAGGTCTTTGATTGCCGTGGCTGCGGTAGAAGCAGATCCTTGATCCTTGAATATTGCCACTATGATTTTCTCGACCATGTTCATCTCCCCGGACGCCAGTGCCTGCTTCACCGGTCTGGTTCCCTATGGCGGCCTCGTGCGATCTGGAACTACCTGCCAATGTTAGCTGAAACGTGCTCCGCATGCCCCAAAATTCGTGTGTCATCCGGCAGACCGGAGTTTTAGCGGACCACACGCTCAACGTTGGGCCATGGAACGCCTGTGCTCGGGAGCCTGTGCACGGGAGATAGACTGTATGTGGCGATGCACCCCAGCGGGCGTAACCGATCCTGGCCATTCCCGTCCATGACCTCTCACACATTTCGGCCGGGACATTCGCGTGAGTCCCATGCTCCCCTAATCCCCTCTTACGAGGGGGGCGGGCACAATTGAACGACTCGAGGGGCACACCGACCGGGAGATCGGTTGATCGATCCAAGCCGTCGAGGATCTGAGCGAACTCGACAACACCATCGCTCTATGGACGACAGCTCATTCGCCCGCCTGAACGCCACCAACGCTGGGCGACCCGAGATCAGGGCGGGCCGGACGGAGATGATCCTGCATCCCAGCATGACGGGCATGGCCGAGGATGTCCTCATTACCCCCGAAACTGACGCCAACGCTGAGCGGCGATCGTCTCACACCAAGATGTCAATGGACACAGGGCATCCGACCTGAAGTTGGCCGCGATTCCGATTTGATTTCGGTCACCCTTCTTCGGCCCGCCGCGGTTGATTATCACCTTGACCTCGGGCGCAGCCTCGGCTGCTATGCCATGGCTGGGAGAGGCAAGGGATCAGCAATCCAAGGGGGAACGATGCGTTACCTTTCGCACTGGTGGCCGTATGGCGTCCTGGCGTCGCTCAGCCTTCTCGCCGGTGGCCCATCTCCTGCGTTCGCCGCAGACTTGGGGCCTCCTCCTCCCGCTCCGGCGATCGAGGCTCCCGCTCCGCTTGGCTGGACGTTCCGTTTCACGCCCTATGGCTGGCTCACCGCGATGGACGGCACCCAGACCGTGCGCGGGCGCTCCGTCAAGGTCGACGCCAGCTTCATCGACATCGTCGAGGAGAGCGACACGCTGGTCGCCCTGATGGGCGACTTCGAGGCCCGCAATGGTCCGTTCGCACTTTATGGCGATGTGGTCTGGAGCAAGGTCGGAGCAGACCGGAGCGCAGTCAGGACCCGTGCGCCTGCGCCGGGCATCACCGGGACCGTTGGGTCTGCCCTCAATCTGGACATCGAGATGGCCATAGTCGAGGGTGGCGCCACCTATGAGGTGGCCCGCTCAGGGCCACTTGCCTTCGATGTCCTTGGCGGTGTGCGGTACTGGCACCAGAGGGCGGAACTTTCGCTGGACGTTGCTGGGACTTTTGAGACTGCCGATCTTGTGATCGCCGGGGCACGAGCCATTGCCCGCTCCGGCTCCGTCGATTGGCTCGACCCAATCATCGGGGCTCGGATGCGCTATCAAGTGACATCAGGCCACGAGTTATTTCTTCAGGGTGACATCGGAGGGTTTGGGGTCGGAAGCGACTTCTCCTGGCAGGCCATCGGCGCCTACAGCTTTGATTTTGGCACCTACCAGAGCGTGACCTTCTCGGGCGTGATCGGCTATCGGGCGCTCTATGTCGACTATGTCCAGGGCGAGGGCCGGCAGCGCTACGAGTTCGACATGCTCGTGCACGGTCCTATCGTTGGCATCAGCGCCAGGTTCTGACCGAACTTCAAAGGTGGGCCCGGCTCTGTCACGGTGTCCGGATGCGAAGCTTCCTTGGCGGCAGCAACGACCTTGAGGGCCTGAGACAAGGCGCCTGGAGCGGACAGCTTGAAGCGCGGATTGGCCAGTTTGGGCTCATGGCCTCTGCCCAACGCGAACGGTTGCAGGTATGCTTCCAAGGTGACATTCTGATGTTTCACTATCACGCCTGTGATAGTGGAAGAACCCGGCGGAGGGCCTATGCTTAAACTCGCACGCTGGTTCAGTCTTTGGAGTGCCCTTGTGTTGCCCCTGGCCGCTCAAGCGCAGCCAACCCCTTCGCTGGACGAAAAACTCAACTATATCTTCGATGTGTCCGATGTAAAAAATGGTTTTGACATTGGATATAATGTCATGAAACCGAGACTGCTCGATAAGATCCAGAATTCATCAAGCAAAATAACGCCAGAAATTGCCGACTACATCTCTGGACTTATGGACGATGAGTTTGTCCAGATCAAGCCTGCAATGTTAGACTTCGTCAAAGAATACTACAAACGTCAATTCACGGAAGAAGAGATCGTTGCTTTGTATGATTTCTATCGCACGCCCGTCGGGTCTCGTCTCGCCACCAAGTTGAACGCGGTAACGGCCGGTCTCCTTCCTGAAATGCAAACATTCATGAGCCGCCAATTTGCACCTCGCCTTAGTGCGCGGGTGAGCAACGATGCAAGATTGCGTGACGTCCTCAAGCCATAAATTACAGCCTGAAGCCAGGACGGAGTTTCAGGACTTTTCGCGAATTTCCAGAGGTACTGGATTGAGCCCAATCAACCGTGTGCTCTCTCCTTTCACGGAACGGTCCGGGGTCGTGGCCCAGGACCGACGGTGCTGGTCTACGGGCACCTTGCCTCACAAGGGGAGAGTGTCGAGAAGCCGGGCGACACTCGTCGGGTGCCACTGGCTGCCCCGGTCGGTGGCGATGCCCCGGTCGTTAAGCGCCTTCGCAATACCCGAAAGGCTTGTGATCCCCGCTTTCGAAGTTCACTGATTGTCAGGGCGAGAAGAGACCCATTGGCCTTCGCCTGTCTCGCCTCAAGCCCCTTTGCCCTGTCCTTGCCAGTTGGCCTGTATCCTCTGAACCCACCAAGCTCGACTACTGCCGCAGTCGATCAGCGGCGCGACGCGACCATAACATGGTCATTGGGCGGGCTACTTTCGTCCCCAGTTGCGGACACGCGGCGAGAGTCATCGTGGCTCCGTGATTGTCGTTCCTGCCATTGCAACTTAGATGCTTATGGCGATCCCCCTGCGTGAGTTCTGGGTCCTGCCTGGGAGTAAAGCGGGCGGCCCCATGAGACCGTGGGCCGAACAATACCAGCTTGATTATTTACAACGGACCACCCGAGACCGTGTTAAGCTCGGGAAGGAGGGCCCGAACATGGGCCATGCCGGCCCGGGTTGGCGGGCTACCAAAGCTGGAGCGACGCAGATGATCCTCAGGACATTGGTCGCCAAGATCGCGGTGACCGTCTTTCTACTGGGTGGAACAAGCAGTGCCGCGCTTGCAGCCGGCGGCGGCGGCGTTCTCGTGGATCCCGGGGCCATGGAAGGCAAGCACTTCCATCCGAAAGGCAAGATGCCATCGCAGTTCACCATCGAACTGCAAAAAGGCTTACGTGCTACGCTGCCGTTCGAGGACAAGCGCGACCTCGACGAGGCCAAGCGCGGCTTCATTGCCGCGCCTCCCTACAAGCAGATCATGGCTGAGGCAGGCAACGTCGCCTGGGACATGGCCAGCTGCGAGTTTCTGCTTCAGGGCAAAGACCTCGATAGCGTCCACCCTTCATTGCAGCGACAGGCAATCCTGAACATGGCCTACGGGCTTTACGAGGTCGTCCCGGGCAAGATCTACCAGGTACGGGGCTTTGACCTCTTCAACATCAGCTTCATCAGGGGCGCTACGGGCTGGATCGTGTTCGATCCACTGACGGCCAAGGAGACCGCTAAGGCGGCCTTGGATTTCATCAACGAGAAACTCGGCACCCTCCCAGTGGTGGCTGTTGTCTACTCTCACTCCCACGGGGATCACTACGGTGGTGTGCGCGGCGTTGTGAATGAGGCCGACGTGAGGAGCGGCAAGGTGCCGGTCATTGCGCCGACCGGCTTCATGAAACACGCAGTGAGTGAGAACGTGTACGCCGGCAATGCAATGAACCGACGTTTGTTCTTCCAGTACGGTGTCCTGCTCCCACGCAGTCCCTTCGGCCATGTGGATCAGTCGATCGGAAAGAACACCGCATCCGGCAACACGGGCTTGATCGAACCTAGTCGCCTGATCGAGAAGGACTTCGAGGAGCTTACTGTCGATGGCGTGACTATGGTATTTCAGAATACACCGGGCACCGAGGCACCGGCGGAGATGAACACCTACTTCCCGCAGTTTAAGGCGTTCTGGGCCGGTGAGAACATCACCGGCACGATCCACAACATCTACACGCTACGCGGCGCCCTGATCCGGGATCCGCTGGAGTGGTCCAAGCAGATCAACGCCGCCCTGTATCGGTTCGGCCAGGAAGCCGAGGTCATGTTCGCCGCCCATTCTTGGCCGCGCTGGGGCAATGAGCGCGTTCAGGAAGTGATGCGGACGCAGCGTGACGCCTACGGCCACCTCAACAACGACGTGCTACGTCTGGCAAATCAGGGTGTGACGGTCAATGAGGTCCAGAATGTCTACAAGCTGCCCGACAGCCTGAAGAAGCAGTGGGCTGCTCACAGCTACCATGGCTCCGAGGAGCACAACAGTCGTGCGGTGATCAACCGCTACTTGGGTTACTGGGATGGAAATCCTGCCACCCTGACCCCGATGTCGCCTGGAGACACTGCTCCATTGTATGTCGAGATGATGGGTGGGGCCGAACCGATCATGGTCAAGGGCAAAGAGCTGTACGATCAGGGCAAGTATCTGCTCGCTATGGAGATCCTCAACAAGCTCGTCTACGCCCAACCGAGTAATCAGGTCGCTAAGGACCTTCTGGCAGATGTCTTCGAGCAGATCGGTTACCAGAAGGAGAGCGCGAGCGTACGCAACAGCTTCCTCGCGGCGGCCCTGGAACTGCGGTCTGGGATGCCGGAAGGTGTGCCGCCCAAGACCAGCGGCCCGGACACAATCCACGCGATGTCGACGGACCTTTGGCTCGACTTCCTCGCCATCCGCCTGGACAGCCGCAAGGCCGAAGGTGTGAAGTTCGTGATCAACTTGATTACGCCGGACAACGGTGAGCGTTTTGCTGTGGAGATGAGCAACTCGACACTAACGAAGATCAAGGGACAGCAGGCGAGGTCCCCGGACCTGACCATGACCATCAACCGTTCCGATCTCGAAGCCGTGATGGCGGGTAAGGAAACACTCGACGAGCAAATCGCTAACGGCAAGGCGAAGCTGGAGGGCGACCGCAAACCCCTCGATCAGCTCAAGGGGATGCTGGTGCGGTTCACCCCGGACTTCGAGATGATGCCAGGGACCAAGCCTACGACGCCAGCGACCCCGGTGGCCAAGGATCCGTTCGAGCAGGATGCACCCGCACTGACTGATGGAGGATAAATCACCGCCGGCCTTGAGGGGCCGCCGCAAATAAGCGTCGGCGTCTGCGAAAGGTTACTTCCAAGAGCAATGGGTTTTCGCGCGCTTATCGCGGTCGCCAGGTCCATTACTCGGTCTGCCCACGGATGTCCTGGACGATCTGGAAAAGCCTCAGGCCCGGTAGACAGCCTTGTGGAGGAGTTTTCCCCCAAGGCTGGATGGACTGACGCGGACCATCTCTACCGACACCCTCGTGGCGAGGGTCGAGGCGAGGAGGAGAATCTTCGTCCGCATGCTTGAGGCCTCTCCTTCGGCGGCCGGCGGCGGGAGGGAACGACACGCACGAAGGCCTGAAATCTCGGGGACCCGGATTCGATGGCAATCGGGGTTCGACCTGAAGGCTTCGGCGATCCCTGAAAGAGCAGGTCGACGCCCCGCGTTCCGGCGCTAGAGGCACCGCAAGCTGTCGAAGCCGCAGTTCCTGCACTCGCGCCATCATTCCGGCTTCCTGGAATTCGCCGAGACCATGTCCCGTGGCGAGGGCACGTCGACCCGGATGAGTTGCGAGAACTGAGGCGATCCGTCGGCCAGGCGTGCGCGGGCATCGATATGGGCGCTTTCCTTCAGGGCCGGCAGGGACACCTGGCTATCGAGGGCTCCTCTCGCGTAGGCGTAGTCCGGCAGGTAGCCGTTCACGATGAGACGCCAGTCGAAGGGGATCGCTACTCCGACGGCCCGCATCATCTTGACTGCCGTCGTGGTGCAGTTCGTGGTCAGCGAATTGTAGAATCGCGGCCGGATCGCCAGCGCGTTCGCATCCGATACGTATTCGAGCAGGAGACGCCGGGCCGCCTCCGGGGATGCGTTCAGACGATAGAGCTGCACGTCCTCGCCGCGAAGGTTCGATCGCACGCGCACCACGTCGCGCTCGTCCGCGGCGACGAGAATGAGTGGATTGCTCTTGAAGAGATCGGCGACGGGCGAGAATTCGCCGCCCCGGGTGCGCCGGACCTCGATCGACCATGCGAGGTATTCGTCGCCCTCGAAGCCGAAGCTGAGGATCACGTGGGCCATCTCCGGCCCGGCCCAGTAGGACATGAACAGGTCGAGCGTGCGCAGCTTGTCCAGGTCGTACGACCGCGTGACCCATCGCTCCGCGGCGTCCTGTCCGTTGTGCCACTCGAAATCCCGGACGTTCGTGAGGGTCAGGCGATTGCCTTCGACGGATCCTGTCACCTGACGGGCGACGTCCGGCGCCCAATCCGCATGGTCCGGCGGACGGATCGTGCTCCACCAGACTGCCGTCGAACAGACAGCCATCGTGAAGGCGACCACAGCCGCAAGCCGGGACCGGCTGAACGAAGCGGCGATCGTCGCCACACCGAGGAGGAGGAACAGCAAGGCGATGGCGGCCCGCAGGCCCTCCGGCCCGGGAAGGCGATACCAGAGAGCGAGGGCACACCAGACCGATGCGAGCACAACAGCCAGCCCAAGCGCGATACGGACGATCAGGCGCAGGATCCACGGCATGACATCGTCCCGTTTGGGCCGCCGGTGCGTCACCCCTGGCGGCCGTCGCTGCGCCACGCGCTCGGCGCTTGGCCCGACCAGCGCCGGAAGGCCCGGGTGAAGGCGCTGGCCTCGGAATAGCCGAGGGCCAACGCGATCTCGACGAGCGGCATGTGCGTACCCTCCAGCAGTTGACGGGCAATCTCGAACCGAGTCTCGTTCGCAATCGCCCTGTAGCCCATGCTGCCCTGCAAGCGGCGGCTCAAGGTGCGGCGGTGCATCACCAGCAGATCGGCGATGTCGTCCGCCGAACAGCGGTTGCTCGGCAACCGCGTGCGCAGCAGCCGCCGGATGTCGTCCGCGAATTCGGATCCCGGGCTGCCCTTCAGTTGCTGGATCCGCTCCTCCAGCATGGCACGCAGCAGGGGATCGGCTCCGGCGATCCGAAGGTCCAGGTCGCGGACCGGGAGGACAATCGTGGCGGTCTCCTGATTGAACCTGACCGGGGTCCGGTAATGGCGCCGGTATGGCTCGCGATTTGCTGGGGCGGCCCGGGGCAGGAGCACCTCGGTCGGGTTCCATTCGGATCCGCACAGGGCGCGCAGGGCGTTGACGGCAACGGCGATGGCGCCGTCGGAGATCTGCTCGACGCCCGCGACCGTGGGCTGGTAGACCGAGAAGCCAAGCAGGGCCGTGTCGCCTGCTACAGCAAGCGACGGGACAATGCCCCGGTCCTGGATGCTCAGGTTCGAAACGAGACTGCGCAAGGCGTCGCCGATGGTGTCGGAATGCTGCATCAGGCGTCCGACCATCCCGAGCGACTGGATCGTGGCCCGCTGTCCGACGAGAAGCCCGAAATGCGGACAGTTCGTGCGGGCCACGCTCAAGGCGAGCAGCCGGCCCAAGGCCCCATGCGGGATCACGTTCGCCCCATCCTCGAAAAGGCCTGGGTCGAGCCCTGCTTCCCTGATGACCGGATCGGGATCGATGCCGAAATCCCGCAGGGTCGGCGGGATCTCCTTGGCGACACCCAGGTGAATGTGACCGGGGGGAAGCGTCCGCCCGGACCCCGCCGACGGAAGCACGATGTTGTCGATCATCCTCATGGGTGCCTCACCACGTGTTGTTCCTCTGACCAAGGTTCCCCTGACCGACACCCCTTCAGGGGGCTGCCACATCGGAAGCGGATCGGCCCAGTTCCTCCACGTGGCCGCCGAGAGACTCTCGCGTCCGGGGATCGATGACCGCGACGGGCGCTGAGATCGCCAGACCTGCTGCCGTTCCGACGACGGAGGCCGCACCCGCGGTCACCTGAATGATCCGGTCGCCCAGCCCGACCCGGGAATCCGTCACCGTCTGGCCTTCCGCGAGCCGCTTGCCGATGAGTTGCACGACCTCGGGGCTCTCGGCGAACTTGCCGTGATTGAGGGCATCGCCCGCCTTGAGCTTGGTCAGGTCCAGGACCGTCACGTTCGCCTGCTCGAGCTGCGTCCGGTACGGCTCCTGATCGGGATTGATGGCGCCCAGACGAGCCTCGCTGCCCCACACCCTGCGCGACACGGCCAGCGCGCGGTCGTCCTGCGACACGAACAGGGTGAAGGCGGGACGGTTCGCCCTCGGTCCCATATCGACGAGGGCCTCCCGGGCGAGGTCGACATCGACGTCCGGTGCCGCCAGCAGGACGTTGCGGATCTTCGGCGTCACCCGACCGTCGCGGATCGCCATCTGGCGCAGGGTTTCGAGCGCAAGCGAATTGCCCATGGAATGCGCCAGGATCGAGATCTCGCCGACCGCCGGATCACGCGAGATCGCCTTCAGCAGGCTCTCCAAGGCATTGCGGGAATAGGCCGTGCTCTCCCGGTCGTAGCCGTAGGCCAGCACGCTGCCGCGCGAGGGCCAGGTGAACAGGATCGGCACCACGGGGGCGTTGGAGTCGTGCACGATCTGCGCGAAGCGGAAGACCGCATCGTCGAAGCGGTTGTTGAAGCCGTGGATGAACACCAGCACCTGGCGTTTAGGCGTGGTCCGCAGGGTGCGGTGGAACCAGGCGAGTGCCTGCGCGCGGTCGATCACGTCGGCTTTCAATGTCACGAACTCGGTAGCCGGATTGCCCGGTACCTGCTGCGGCCATTGCACCTCGCCGATCTGCCGAGCGTTCGGCGGCGGGATCGAGACCGTGATGTTGGCGAAGCCCGGCGATGGTCCGCGGTCGCCCGAGAACATCTCCGCCGGCTCGACACGCTTGCGGGTGGTGGCGACCAGCATGTCGACCCGGCTCGCGCCGGCAACGGTCCCGCTCACCGGAACCATCACGCCCCGGACACTGGCGCAGGCGCTGAGACCGGACACCAAGGCCAGGATCAAGGGAAGGTGCGCGACCTGAGGCCGGACAGCCCGTCGCGCTTCTGATCGTACCATCGCGGATCCTTTATCCCGGCCAGCGGGAACGTGCATGTTGTCAGGTTTCGGTCGGCTGGAGGCAGCCTACTCGACTCACCCATCATTCGGGCGCGGGCGGAGGCGGCTTGACGAGTTTGATGGCCTGATACGCCGCGACCGGACCGACCTCCTCATGGCCTGCCACCTGGACGGTGGGGACGGCAAACCGGATGCCGTTCTCGTCAAAGGCCTGCTTGATCAGGGACAGGGCCCGGCGACGGATGACGAACTGCTCGCCGGGCTTCGTCATCATCTTGAGACGGATCTGGATGCCGTAATCGCCGAATTGATCGACGCCCTGCATCTTGAGCGGTTCGATGATGTTGGGCGCGAATTCCGGATCCTGCGCCAATTCCTTGCCGATCTGCTTGATGAGCTTCTTCGCCTTGTCGAAATCGGAGTCGTAGGACACGCCGATGGTCAGCTTGTCGATCACCCAGTCGCGGCTCATGTTCTGGACCGCCCCAAGCACCCCGAACGGCACCGTGAAGAGCGGCCCGCGGTGATGCCGCAGCTTCACCGACCGGAACCCGAACGATTCCACCGTTCCCTTGTAGCTGCCGCTCGTGATGTACTCGCCGACCCGGAAGGCGTCGTCGAGGAGATAGAAGACGCCGCTGAACACGTCCTTGACCAGCGTCTGCGAGCCGAAGCCGACGGCGACGCCTACGATGCCGGCGCCCGCGATCAGCGGCCCGATCTCCACACCGAGCGCGGAGAGGGCCATCATCACGGCGACGACCGCCAGCACCACGAAGATCACATTGCGGAAGATCGGCAGAAGCGTCCGCAGCCGCGCCTGCCTGACAGCCGCCTCGGTTCCGGGCGGGGACAAGGTCTCGGTCTGGCTGAGCCGCCGGTCGATGAGCGACTTGACCACCTGCCAGATCAGGTCGGCGACCAGCAGGATCACGACGCTGCTCAGCGCGCCCCGCAGCAGGCGGGTCAGAAGGGTATCGCGGCCGGTCATCTCGACCAGATCGATCCGCAAGGTGTATGCCAGCAGAAAGGCGGCGCCGGCGATCAGGAGCGCCCTGAGGCCGCGATCGAGAAAGACCGCCGTCAGCCCTGGCGTGGACGGCGCCCCCGAGCCTGAAGGCGGACGGGAGACGTGATGGCTCGCCATCTGGGCGACCTTGATCGCCGGGGGCAGAAGGAGAGCGACCGCCAACAGCCAGAACAGGCGCATGAACCCGACAACCCAGAAACCCCAGAGCGCAACCAGACAAAGGGACAAAAGCCAGGGTGTAAACCTGTGACGCGCCGGATGCTGCGTCTCGTCGGGCAGGGCATCCAAGGCGGGAGGCCTTGTCCAAACGACATTCAGGGCGATGGCCAGGAGCCCGAGCCCGAGGGTATAGGCCACGAGCTCGCGCGCCTCGGGTGAGAACCCCAGGGCGCTGAGCACATCGAGCGTGGCCCGCCCAAAGGCGAACCACCCGACAAAGAGCGCCAGGCGGCGAAACCAGAAGCGGGCGGCGCCGGCGGACAACGGGACGACCCGGAAGCGGTCCGCATCCTGCGGTCCGCCGCCGTCAGGTGCCAGGAGAAACCGGCCCAGAACCAGGACCAGGCGCAGAACCACGGCCGCGATCAGATACGCGAGGACGACCTGCCGCAAGAGCGGCGGCCAGTCGAAGGCGAGGAAGGCCCCGATGCTCCCGAGCCCGAAGATCACCACTTCGCTGAGGCCGAAGGCGAGACGCAGGCCGATGGCGCGCATCCGCTCGGACACGGTTTCCATGGGCATGGCGGCGATCCGCTGCTGGGGATGAGCGGTGACCCTCCTGAAGATCCATTCGGTTCCGGCGCCCAAGGCGACAAAGCCGAGGACCAGGATCAGCACGCCCACGAGGCTGCGGCCTTGCAATTCGGCGAGCAGGCGATCCGCGGCGCTGCGGAACTCGCCCGGCAGGCGCGGCGCGGCGGCCGCGAGGGAGGCAAGATGGTCCCGCAGGCTCGCGGTTCGGGCCGCCATCATCTCGGAGGCTGTCGTCTGGGTAGCGGTCGGCGGCGGCCCTGCAAGCGGCGGCGTCGGCGCGAGCTGCTGCTGCTGGTCGATCCAGCCGCGCACGGCCGGATCCTGCAAGAGGTTCAGGAGCTGCTGCACCTGGGGCGGGGGCGGGTTCTGCGTCGGGGTGGTCTGGGCGTCGGCGGACGCAGCCCCCATGGACACGAAGAACAGCAGCGCCAGGCTGCACAGGAGCCGGGCCGGTGCGTTGTGGTCAGCGTGCGTCGTCATCATCGAAACCGCCTCCTTCCACAGGGCGCCTGTTTACAATCCTGCGCAGGTGCTCTGTCCCGGCGCGACGATGGCACGGATCAGCGCAACCGGATGCGGACCGCATCCGCACCGACCGCCAGCATCAGGCCCTGGCGCTTCGTGCGCAGCCGCAGAACGACACCCTTATCGTTCTCCAACCACAGCCTGCCGTTGCCCTGTTCGGCCAAGGCCCAGCCGACACGGACCTGTCCGTAGACGCCGTCCAGATCCGAGACCCGGGCGAGTTGATAGACCTCGCCTGTGGCCTCAAGCTTCGAGACACCCAGCCCGCCGATACCGAGACCGTTGATCGTGAAAGGATAGTTGTGGCCCTTGAAGTGGAGCGTCCCACCGCCAACTGCGGCGCTCCCGACCAGCGCAAGGTGGACCTGGCTGATCGAGACCCGGGCCGCGGCGGGCGGCGCTGCCGGTGTCTGCGCCTCGGCGTAAGAGGATGTCGCGGCGATGATCGCGGCCAAGAGAACGGCCTTCGGCCCGCGGTCGGAAAAATGAGAAGCCATTGGTGACTCTCCTGTGCCCTGATGTGCTGGAAGCCCGCGCCCGTGGCCGACCTCGCCTTTCATATCGACGACCGTTCGGCCCCCGGCGGTCGCCATGTCGAGACCCTTGTCGAGACGACCAATGCCGCGGGGATGGGGCGTCGGCCCACTGACCGTCTCATCGCGAGCACTTCTGGTACGCGGTTCCGACGCTGTCCTGGTCATTGGTGTAGCGTCGGAGAGAGCCGTCCGGCAATGTTGCCAGGAGAACTCTCCGCTCACCGCCCGCCACGGCGTTCGCGCAGTTGAGGTCGAGAACCTGACGCTCTCCGGCCGGTCTGACCGATTTGATGCGACACGATGCCATGGGCGTCCTCAGGCGATTGCCGGAGACGATGAAGGCAGGAGCAAACATGTCGACCGGCTTCTTGAACAAAACTCCTTTCCCTGCGGATGAATAGGTCTCCGTGCAGGAAGAGCCCTGGATCAGCCACGCCCCCTGGTAGCCCGACAGACCTGCCTCCGCCGCGATCGCGCCCGATATCGCCACGGACGCGGCCAGGGCCAAGCCCACCCCAGCGACACCGACAAATCGTACAACTCCCATCGGAACCTCCTTCAGAGAAGACATCCGTCCATGACTGGACGCGGCGAGCGGCCTGAGCGCTGGCCTGACGCTAGCAAGGGATGGCACGCTCCGCCTGTATCTTCCTGTATGTTACAGGGCGACTACAGGAGTCAGCGCTGGGGGATGGCCGACCGCAGGGCCGTTTCCGCGGTGGTCGTGTCCGGCACCGGAAAGCCGGCCTTGCGCGCGCCTTCGGCCAACAGGGCACCGTCCTCGGGTCCGTAATTGCGCTTGGCCACTTCACGATCCCACTGGTCGAAGAAGGTGGGCCGCGCCTGGAGAAAACGGTCCCGCGCCTCGGCGGCCTCGCGCTTCATCCCGAGCTGGGCATAGATGATGGTGGACACGAAATGGTAGAGCGGGAACTTCTCCTGACTGACCTGCCGCATCAGAAGCTCGGCCCTCCGGAAGTCGCGGTCCAGATAGGCAAGCTGCGCCAGCACCCCGTTGTAATAATCCGAATGGCCCGGATTGCGGGCAAGGGCCTGTTCGATGAGGGCCATGCCGCGCTTGTGGTCGCCGGCCTGGCCCAGCCGGCTTCCGAATTCTCCGAGCAGTTCGGTGTCGTTCGGGTTGAGCGCCACAGCCCGCTCGCCGACCTGCAACGCCTCCACCGGCTGCTCCGTGAAGAAGAGTGCCATCATCAGCGCCTGCAACCCGCGGACGTTCTCCGGGTCCAGGCGATTGGCCAGGCGGGCGGCCTCGATGGAGCGCCGCGTCGCCGTCGGCGAACCGGGGCGCGGGTTGAAGCCGAAGCGATCCTCGTCGAGGTAGAGCATCGAGAGCATCGCCCAGGCGGTGGCGTAGCTTGGATAGCGGGCGACCGCCCGTTCAAGGCACGTCCGGATGGCGGCGTGGCTGTCTGGGCTCAGCGCGGCGCGATAGCCGTAGAACCGCAGCGTGCAGGCATAGGCCTCCAGGTCCTCCGGCGCTCCCGCCTGGGTGCGCCTCTCGTCAGACCGGGCAATGATGCCATAGGGCTGGCCGACCGCGGTCGCGACCTTCTGGGCCACATCGTCCTGGATCGCGAAGAAGCCGCGGACGCGCAGATCGTCGTCATAGGCCTGCGACCACAGCACGGCGCCGGTCTCGGCATCGAGCAGGCGGCCCGTCACGCGCAACTGGTGCTCGGCGGTCCGGACGCTGCCCTCCAGCACATACCGCGCCCCGAGGTCACGCTGAATTCGGGCAACGTCAGCCCCCGGCGGAATGCTCCTCGAGGTCTCCCGTCCCAGCACCGAAAGCTCCTTGAAGCGGGCGAGCTGGCTCAGGACCTCCTCGGTGAGGCCCTGGGCGTAGATCTTCGTCTCCGGGCCTTCGCCCAGGTTGGCGAAGGGCATGACGACGAGGGTCGGCCCGCTCGGGGTCGTGGCCGATGCCTGGACTAGCGGCTGTGGGATCCAATGCGAGGTGCCCCACCAGGCGAGACCTGTGACTGCGGTGGCCAGGGCCGCGGCGCCGAGGTCGATCCAAAGCGAGTTTGGACGTCGGGATGGCAGGACGACGGCCACCTTGGGCCGCGGGGTGGCAGGGTTTGGCGGATCCAGGGCCTCCGCCCTCGGGACAGCCCGCAGGGTGAAGTGGGGGACGTAGGCACCCTTCGGCACGTCGATGATGACGGGATCGGACAGTCCGGGGACCAGATAGTAATGCTCGAGGGCGCGGCGGAGCCGCCCCGCCTCGATCCGCACCACCGGATCGCTCTGGGCGTCGAAGGTCGCATCGCGCTCGAACACCTCGGTCCCGACCGAGTAGGCCTTGATCCGGTCCCCGCGCCCGGCCAGCGTCTCCTCGACGATGTAGCGCAGGAACTTGCGCGCACGCGCGGGGGCATCGAAGTCACGGCTGGCGAGGAGGCGTTCGAGCTGGGCGCGCACATCGTCTGCCGAAGGCAGCGACTGCGCCTGCGATGGGCCGTCAACCCCATGGTTGCTGCCGTCGTGCAATGGGCCGGCCTTTCGGAGGCGTCGGACGACACCTTGAGTGCCTGTATCCCCTGTAACCTACAGTATGTTACTCCCCTATGACACGCAACGGGGCGATACTGACCTCTGTGGGACGGCGCACCAGCGTCGCAGCACCCTCACGCGGGTTCAATCATGGATCAAGCCGTACTGGTCGCCATCGCCCGCTTCCCGGACCGGGGGCACGCCATCGAGGAACTCGCGAGAACGGACGAGGACTTCCGGTCGCTGTGCGCCGATCTCGCCGACGCCGAGGCAGCCGCCGTTCGGTGGCAGCACTCGTCGTTGCCGGTGAGCGCCGCCCGCAGCGCCGAGTACCGGGACCTGGCCAGGGATCTCGCTTCCGAACTGGCGGCGATGCTGGATCGCCACGCGCAATGACAGGAGAGCCGGCATGGCCGTGACGCTTCACTCCGCTGCCCCGCATCATCTGCCGGCGTTCATTACCGGCCCCGGCGAGACCGACGTCCTCATGACCGTGATGGCCGTTGTCCTGGTCGTCGCCGTGCTGGCGGTCGGCCTGCTGTTCCTGCGGCTGCACACGCTGCCCGAGCGCATGGCGCACAGGTCGCACAAACTCCAATTCGAGATCGTCGCCGTGCTGGGCCTGCTGGCCCTGTTCACCCACCAGCACATCTTCTGGGTTGCCGGCCTGATCCTCGCCCTGATCGACATTCCCGACTTCGGGAATCCACTTCGCCGTATTGCCGGATCGGCCGAGAGGATCGCCGGCATCCCGCCGGACAAGGGCGCGGATGATGTGCCGGACGAGACCGGTGCCGTTTTCGCCCATCCCGAAGAACCCCAGCCGCTGCCGCCGCCCGCACCGAAGGTCGTTCCGGTCCGCCCGGGGAGATGATCCATGCTTGAGCTTCTTCTCTGCTCCCTGCTGACGATTTTCCCGGACTATCTCTTCCGCCGCTATGCCCAGGGCAAGCGCATCGGCAAGGAGATCACGCTCTACTCGGTCTGGTTCGAGCTGCGCTGGGGCCTCGTGGCTTGCCTGATGCTCACGGTCGGGCTGATCACAACGGTCTTCTACAACCATCCGTCGACGAGCAACGCCACGTTGTTCTACCGGACCGTCCCGATCCTGCCGGAAGCGAACGGACGTGTCGCCGAGGTCTATATTGACGGCGTGACCGGCGAGGTAAAGCAGGGGGCACCGATCTTCAGGCTCGACAGCTCGAAGCAGGAGGCGGCCGCGGAAGCCGCCCGGCGCAAGATCGCCGAGGTCGAGGCAGCCCTGGTGGTAGCCAAGACCGATGTCCTTGCCGCCGAGGCCAAGATCCAGGAAGCCAGGAGCGCGCATCAGCAGGCAGTGGACGAACTCGCGACCAAGCAGGAGATCTATAGGCGCAATCCAGGCGCCGTCGCCGTCAGGGACATCGAAAGGCTCGAGGTTGCCGTGCAGGGACGCCAGGGCGCGATCGACGCTGCTGTCGCCGCGAAGAGCGGCGCCGAGGCGCAGATCTCCGCCCTGCTGCCGGCCCAGAAGGCCAGCGCCGAAGCCGCTCTCGCCCAAGCCGAGGTGGAACTGCGCAAGACCGTTGTCCGCGCTGGTGTGAACGGGCGCGTGGAGCAGTTCACGCTGCGGGTCGGCGACATCGTCAACCCGAACATGCGTCCGGCCGGCGTGCTGATCCCGGAGGGCGCCGGGCGGCAAGCCATCCAGGCGGGCTTCGGGCAGATCGAGGCCCAGGTGATGAAGGTCGGCATGATCGCCGAGGTCACCTGCGTGTCGAAACCCTGGACCATCATTCCGATGGTGGTGACGAGCGTGCAGGACTACATCGCCGCCGGCCAGTTCCGCGGCGGCGAGCAACTGATCGATGCCCAGCAGGTGATACAGCCGGGCACCATCCTGGTGTTTCTCGAGCCTCTCTACGAGGGCGGGCTCAGGGGCGTCACACCGGGCAGCTCCTGCATCGCCAACGCCTATACCAGCAACCACGATCTGATCGACTCCGGCCAGGTCAGCACCACCAAGGGGCTGGTTCTTCACGCGGTGGATGCGGTCGGACTCGTGCACGCCATGATCCTGCGGATCCAGGCGCTGATTTATCCCATCCAGACCCTCGTGCTCGGCGGACACTGATGCGAGCCGCAGTGGCTCGCAGGTCTGAGCGATCCCTCAAGTGGAGGCGCTCTTGCTATGGAACATTGACGAGGTCGAAGGCCCATGAAGCCCTTGCTTAAGGAAGTCCGTCACAATCCGCTGCTCTGGCTGCTGGCCTTCGTGCCCGTGGTGTTCGCCGCTCACACGCTCACGCCCGAAGCGCACACGCTGCTGTTCGTGCTGTCCGTCCTGGCGATCGTGCCACTGGCCGTGCTGCTGAGCCACGCCACCGAATCCGTGGCGGCCAAGACGGGCGATGCGGTCGGCGGCCTGCTCAACGCCACGCTCGGTAACCTGACCGAACTGATCATCGCGCTGGCCGCGTTGCGCGCCGGGCAATACGCGCTCGTGAAGGCCTCCATCGCCGGGGCGATCGTCACCAACTCGTTGTTCATGCTGGGCGCGTCGTTCCTGCTCGGTGGACTCAGGCACCACGTGCAGGACTACAACCGGGGCAACGCCCGTCTGCAAGCGGGCCTGCTCTTTCTGGCCACGATCGCGTTGCTGATGCCCTCGGCGGTCTCTGGAGCCGATCCCACCGCAGGATCGGCGGTGACCGACAGGTTGAGCGTGAGCCTGTCCGTGCTGCTCATCGCCGCCTACGGATTGGGCCTGCTGTTCACGCTCAAGACACATCGCGAATTCTTCGGTGGCGCGGATCATGCCGAAACCGGCGAGGCGCCGTGGCCCATGGGCTTGGCTCTGGCCACGCTGGCTGGCGTCACGATCCTGGTCGCGCTGGTGAGCGAGGTGTTCATCGAATCAGTGCAGCAGGCGGCGGTGGCGTTCGGGATGACCCCCGCATTCGTGGGTTTCGTCGTCGTGGCGTTGGTGGGCGCTGCGGCGGAGATGGCCTCAGCCTTTGCCGGCGCGCGCAAGAACCGGCTCGACCTGAGCGTGGGCATTGCGCTGGGAAGCTCGGCCCAGATCGCACTCTTCGTCGCCCCGGTGCTGGTGTTGCTCAGTTACCTCATCGGCCCGGCACCGATGAACCTGCAATTCTGGCCGGGTGCAGTGGTCATGATGCTCATCGCCACGATGACCGTGTCCCTGGTGACCAACAGCGGGCGCTCGGCGTGGTTTGTCGGCGTGCTCGTGCTGCTGGTGTACCTGATCTTCGCGATGACGCTTTATCTGTTGCCACCCCAGGTCCCCTGATCGGCTCACCGGAGCGGTCTGCATGTTGCGCCAAATTCTCGTGGGTGCTGCCGTCAGTCTTGGCAACATTGCCATCCATGCGTTGTTGATGGCGGCCGTACTATGGGCGGCGCGCACCGCGGTTGCGATTGCGACGTTCCGTCAATCGCTTCAATTGATCGCCGTCATGATTGCGACCGTGTCGTTCCTGATGGCCGCGCACCTTGCGGAGGTGCTCGTTTGGGCCTTGGCTTACGCAATCGTCGGTGCTGCACCTGACGACACCGATCTCATTTACTTCGCCTTCGTGAACTACACGACGCTCGGCTATGGCGACGTGACTCCCATCGAGCGTTGGCATTTGCTTGGGCCCATGACGGCGATGAACGGCGTCCTGCTGTTCGGGTGGTCGACCGCAGTGATCTTTGAGATCCTGCGGCGGGCAATGACGACCATCCGCAGCGAAGAAGGACGTAGAAAGAGACGTGGGTGGCCCGAGTAATGCGGCAGACGCATCCAAAGGCACGCGAATACCGGCTCTTGGCACGGGGCGGACCTTATCCGGATTCCCGCATGGGCGGGGTGAGCAGACCTTTACACGATTACGCTTAGAGGCTGTGTTCGACCCCAACCGGACGCTCTTTGCTGGTCCGCGCGGCATTCCCGACCTGAGGCATGCTCACGTGGCAGCAGTCGTGGCCGACCGCATGCGCGCCTGCGTCGGCGTCGTTCCCGTCCACCGCTTGAAGGCCGTTGTGTAGGCGCTGACCTCCTGAAACCCGAGAAGCCAGGCGATCTGCGAGATCGACAGACTGGCATCCTCCAGATAGCCCAGTGCGAGATCCCGCCGCATTTCCTCCAGTGTCCCGGTAAAGGTCGCGCCCTCGGTGGCGAGCCGACGGGCGAGTGTCCGTTGGCTCATGCCCAGCGTCGCGGCGATATCGGCAATCTGCGCCCGGCCGTGCGGCAGGATCGGGGCGATGGCGTTTTCCACGTGGACCCGCATCGGGCTGGCCGGAGCGGCCCGACGGGTCAGGATTTCCTCGCAATTCCGGATCAGGACCTCGCCGAGATGGGGGTCGGCGCCGATGAGCGGGAGCTGCGAGGCCCCGCGGGCGAAGGCGATCTCGTCACTTTCCGCGCCGAAGGCGACCTTGCAGCCGAAGAAGGCGTCCGGTTCGTCGGATGAGCCTCGGCGCGGGTGGACGAACCTGACGCGGACGGGCCGGAGGCTCTTGCCCGTCAGGTGACGGCACACGCGCACGAACGCCGTCACCAGGAACTCCATCTGATGGCGGTCGGTGTGCCGCGGTACGCCGACATAGCTGATCCGGACGCAAAGATCGGGATCCTGCCGGCACTGCACCCTCATGCCCTCGTTGGCGACGGTGCTGTACCGTTCGGCCCGGGCCAGGGCCTCTCCCAGCGTCGCGGAAGAGGCGAGAATGTAGTAGAGCAGCCCGATTTCCGGAAGCTCGAACCCTCCGGCGAGGTGGAAGCCGAGAAGGTCATCGCCAACGGCGTCGGCCACGAGCCCCAGCAGCGCGATCTGGTTCCGGACACCGATACGGGTGTCGCGATGCTCCATCTGAACGAACGTGAGAGCCGCCTGGTGCAGGAGCGGCGCAGGGTCGATGTTGGCCTCACGGGCGCGTGCCATCGCAAGGCGGGCGATCCCTCCGCCTGCCGTGGGCGGCATTGTGCCTGATGTCCCAAGTGACCGGTGCATCGCATCCGTTCTCCCGCAAGGCCGCCATCCGGCACCATGCCCGTGGCCCATGTCAACAAGCCAATGGCCCAGCATCACAAGACCGTCGCCCGGGATCGCAGGTATAGGCATGGCATCGACAGCGCCCTTGAGCAGGGGCTGCGGGATCACCCGGCCCCGATGCGCGCGGCTGCCTGCATTGCCGGATGTCGTGTGCAATCGATGGAGAACAAAATGCCCCAGCCGCAAGCGATGGCGGCCAACGCACCTTGCCCGCTGTCCGACGCCGACTGGATCGAGCAGAGGATCATTCGCGCCTACGTGCAGCTCGCTCTGGAGCCGAATGATACGGACGGCTCCCGCGCGGTCACGCTTGCCGGGCTTGATGGCCTCGAGATTCGCCTGACGGAAAGGTCCCTGGATGGCATTGCCGATCTGGCAACGTTCTGGCTCGAACTTCGCTCACCGGCGACCGGGGCGACCCTCGACAGCCTTGGTTGCCACGAGTTCGACGAGGACGAAATGTCGGCCGCCGTCGCATTCGTCGAGCAGGCCCTGCACCGGTTGCGGACCCTGCACTGACGGCAGCAGCGCAGCCATCGACCGTCTGGAGCGGCATTTAGGTGCCGGTACCGAACCCCGTCGGCAAGGCTGCCCTGAAACAGCACCATCGAGCAGGGCAAAGCAGCCCTTATGCCGTGAGGTCACCTCTCCCATGCCGCGCTTCTACTTCGACCTGCTCCTGGGATCGCACGCCAATCGCGATGAGGAGGGGCACTCCATCGACAGCCTCCAGGCCGCCGAGATCGAGGCCATGCGCACGGCAGGCGAACTCGCGCGGGACCGACTGCTCGCGATGCAAGAGGCAACACCCGAGGACATTCAGGTCACCGTGAGGAACGAGGAGCGGCAGCAGGTCCTCACGGTGACGGTTTCGATCCGGATCAATCGGATGGAGGAGTGCCACGGCCTTGGATGATTCCGCCAGCAATCACCCTTCCGGGCATGGAAACCGTATCGGACCGTAAGAAACACGCCCGTGAATGTCGGACGCTTGTCCGGCCCATATCTCATGATCTCTCAGGGCATGGCTTGAGCAATCAGCCAAACCGGCGGCGAGTTTGTCAAGATCCCAGAGCCGCCCGCCTGCGGAGACGCAATCCCATACGAAGTTCTGTCCTTGTTTCCACCCCCGCTCAGCCAGAGCCGTCGTGAGAGCGTCTTCGGCTTCGAAGAGGTTGTTGGGTGGGCAAGGATCAGCCATCAAGAGCCTGCCGATGCGGCGAGGCTGCTGGGCTGCGACCTGTGCAACAGACATCAGGCCAAGAACGAGGCTGGCAAAGGCCAGAACGCACGCACTTCTGACGCGGGGTCCCGAACGGCATCTACGCATGCTCACCTCCGAGAATGATGACGGCGAGAGTCCGCTGGGTTCGGAGTTCGTTTCCACGGCACGCGACTGCGCGACCACGACGAACGCTCTCGCTCCGGACCTGACGCAGCCTCGGCGAACAGCGAAGGATGGTATTTCTATGGGATGGAATGGACAAATCGCATCCTGGGGTACTCCAACCCGCCTCAGCATATTCACGGCGGCCGGATTGAGGGTGGCTTACGCGCTCATCGGCCATCTCCACCAGTTAGGTAGGCCCAAGCATGCGCCAACCAAAAGGACCGCTCCTGGCACTCCTCTGAAGCAACCCGATTGTCAGCTCTGGCGGCGAGTACCGGACGTTCCGAAAATGCAAGGAATCTCGGCCCCTGACCCGGAGGAGACATTTCGCTGCGACCGACACCCGATCGGGCGATAGAGGTCTGACCCAACAGGCCGTTCCTGAGCGCCTCGCCGGATGGGCCGCCCGTCGCGATCCCATGTCGCGCGCCGACGGCCTCGGGGTCACAAGCGCCGCCAACCGATCCAAGCCGCTCCCTTACGGCCCCGGGAGAACCGGCGTGCGGTTGGGCGGTATCCATGGCATCATCGTCAGATCAAGGTCCACCAGACTTCGACCGGATGGCAGGGATCCGCCATGACCGATCTGGGAGTCCAACGAAGGCTGACGACCGTCGTGGCTGCCGACGTGGTCGGCTACTCGCGCCTCGTCGAAGCTGACGAGGCCGGCACGCTCGCGGCCTTGAAGAGGCTCCGGCTGACCGTGCTGGAGCCCCTTCTGGCCGAGCACCGGGGCCGTCTCGTCAAGCTGATGGGCGACGGCCTCATCGCGGAGTTCGGCTCCGTTGTCGGCGCGGTGGCCTGCGCGGCGGCCATCCAGACCCGGTTGGCCGAAGGCCAGGACGCAATCCCGCCCGAGCGCCGGATTGTCCTGCGCATCGGCATCAACCTCGGCGATGTGGTTGTCGAGGGCGACGATCTCCTGGGCGACGGCGTCAACGTGGCGGCGCGGCTGGAGCAGGCGTGCCCGCCCGGCGGCGTGCTGGTCTCCGGACCTGCTTATGATCAGCTCACCGGCAAGATCGATGTCCCGTTCGAGTCGGCGGGCGAACTGCGCCTCAAGAACATCGCGCGGCCCGTGCGGGCGTACCGCATAATGCCCGGTGGCTCCCTGGCCCCGCTAGCCACCGTCCCCCTCATGGACAGGCCTGCGGTGGCGGTGCTGCCGTTCGACAACATGAGCGGCGATCCGGAACAGGCCTACTTCAGCGACGGTATCACCGAGGACATTATCACGGAGCTCTCCCGCTTCCGCGAACTCATGGTGATCGCCCGCAACTCCTCCTTTGCCTTCCGCGGGAAGAACACGGACGTGCGCGAGATCGGCCACACGCTCGGCGCTGGCTACGTGGTCGAGGGCAGCGTCCGGCGGGCGGGCAACCGGCTGCGGATCACGGCCCAGCTTATTGGGGCCGCCACGGGAGCACACCTGTGGGCCGAGCGTTACGATCGAGGCGTCGAGGACATCTTCGACATCCAGGAGGAGATCGCCAAGGGCATTGTGGCGACAGTGGCGCAACGGGTTCTCGAGGACAGCGAGGCGGCGGCACGACGGCGGCCGCCGGAGGACATCCTGTTCCTGCGCGGCCACCGCCTCTCGGACGTGTTCACGCCTGGGGCGCAGGATCAGGCGCGTGCGCTGTTCGAGCAGGCGCGGGCAATCGACCCGACTTTCGCGCGGGCCTATACAGGCCTCGCCTACAACCATTCCAACCGCTCGATCGATGAAGGAGTCGGCATCCCGCGCGATCGGAACCCGGACCTGATCGCCGCGCTTGACCTGGCCCGGCAAGCCTTGGCCCTGGACCCCAACGATCCGCGCGTGCAGGCCACTATCGCCCGCATGCATCTGGCTTGGCGCGACTTCGATGCCGCTGAGCGCCACTTCAACCTAGCCCGCGAGATGAACCCGAACGATCCCACGATCCAGGTCACCTGGCCGTGGATTCAGGCCTGCCTCGGGCACCCCGAGATGGGCCTGCCCGCCGCCGAACTGGCCAAGCGGCTGAACCCGCGCTATCCACGCTGGTACGACGACTACGTGGCCCGCATCCTGTTCCTCCTCGGCCGCTACGAAGAGGCGGAGGCCATGCTGCGGCGGAAGACATCCGGGGCACCCGAGGAACACCCGCGGGACATGGGCTGGCGGACCGCCGCGTGCGGCCATCTGGGGTGGGAGGACGAGGCCCGCCGTTGCGCGGGCTGGTTTGTGCGGGCGGTCGGGAGGTACTGGCGCGGCGATCCGGCCGGGCCACGGGAGTATGTCGACTGGTTCATTGACGTCACGTCCCTGAAACGGGTGAAGGACGAGGAGCGCCTCCGCGACGGCCTGCGCGCGGCCGGCCTGCCGGCATGAGAGTGCGGAGACGAGCCAGGACGTGAGAGAAGCCGCCCGGCCTACTGTGGAAAGACCGTCTGACATTCCGGGAGGCGGTGGACTGGCGCCGCCATGGCCTGCAACTGCTCAGGCTTGGCGCAAGGCGGGAAGCCGGCGGACTGCATCCCCTCGACCAGCCGCTGCCGCTCGGCGTCGGCCTGGTGCCGGCTTCAATGCCAACCCCGCCACCCTCGATGCCAAGGCCGTCATGACCTATGCCGGCAAGGCGCAGGAGCAGACCGTCACCGAGTTCCTGCTGAACGTGATCCCGAATACGGTCATCGATGCATTTGCAAAAGGCGACATCCTGCCCGTCGTGCTGATCTCGCTCCTGTTCGGATGCGTGCTGGCGCGGCTCGGTGATCGCGGGAGACCTGTCAAGGACATGATCGATGCGGCGAGCGGCCTCGTTTTCGGCGCGATCAACATCATCATGAAGCTCGCCCCAATTGGGGCATTCGGGGCCATGGCCTTCACCATCGGCCGCTACGGCGTCGGCTCGCTCGGTCCGCTCGCCATGCTGATTGGTACGTTCTACCTGACGTCGGTCATCTTCGTGGTGGTGGTGCTCGGCGGGATCGCATGGGCCGCCGGCTTCAACATCTTCCGGTTCCTGGCCTACATCAAGGAAGAGATCCTGATCGTGCTGGGCACCAGCTCATCCGACTCGGCCTTGCCGTCCCTGATGGAGAAGCTGGAGCGCCTCGGCTGCTCGAAACCGGTCGTCGGGCTTGTCGTGCCGACCGGGTACGTCTTCAACACCGATGGCACCAGCATCTACATGACGATGGCGGCCCTGTTCGTGGCCCAGGCCACCAACACCGACCTGAGCCTGACGCAGCAGCTCGCCATCTTTGCCGTCGCCATGCTGACCTCGAAAGGCGCGAGCGGCGTCACCGGCGCCTCCTTCATTGCCCTTGTCGGAACGCTCTCGGTGGTGCCCACGATCCCGGTGGCCGGAATGGCCCTGATCCTTGGCGTTGACCGCTTCATGAGCGAGGCCCGGGCGCTGGTGAACATGATCGGCAACGGTGTTGCCACGGTCGTGATGGCCCGATGGGAGGGAGAGCTCGACCAGGCTCGCATGGATGCCGTGCTACGCGGCCACGCCGGAGACGAAGATGCAGTCTCCCTGGGCGATGTCGAAGCCATAGCATCGCGCCCCAGGACATCGCCCGTCGAGCAGGTGGCATGAGAGCTCAAGCCAATATCCCGGTAGCGTGCGTGCTGCCAGGACCCAGGGTATGCTTCCGAAGGAACCGAGTGATGCCGATCTACAGCCTTGACGGGATTGCTCCCGAGTTTCCGCACCCGCAGCAGATCTGGATCGCACCGGATGCCAACGTGATCGGCCGCGTCCGGCTCGGGTCCGATGTCAGTGTGTGGTTCGGGGCCGCGCTCCGCGGCGACAATGAATGGATTGAGATCGGTGCCCGCTCCAACATTCAGGATGGTGCGGTGCTTCACACAGACATGGGATATCCGCTCACGATTGGCGAGGGTGTCACGGTTGGGCACCATGCCATTCTGCACGGCTGCTTCATAGGCTCGAACACGCTGATCGGAATGGGGGCGACGATCCTCAATGGAGCCCGGATCGGCGCCGACTCGATCGTGGGAGCGAACGCCCTTGTGACCCAGGGCAAGGAGTTCCCGGACGGGTCCTTGATCGTCGGCTCGCCGGCGAAGGCCGTGCGTTCCCTTGATGCCGAGAGCATTCAGCGGCTCCGAGCGAGTGCAACCCGCTATGTCGAGAACGGCCGCCGGTACACGGGCGAACTTGTACGTATCGACGAAGCTCGCGCGAAAATATGACGAGTGCCGCAGCGTTCCGCGTCGGATTTAAAGGGGCCTGACGCCAATGCATCGCGTTCGGCTCCCGGGCTAACCGGCAGACGGTGTGCCCTCAACTGGCTGTTCGGGCGAGCCGATCCTTCATCAGAGGAGAAGCGGCAGATAAAGCGCGCTGATGGTCCCGGTCAGCACCAGCACAGCGGCGATGGTGGCTCCCAGTGAGCCTTGGTCATTGTCGCGATCCCTGGCTGTTCTCTCAAAATTCCAATGTCATCAGCCAGAACCGGCGCAGGATCCGGGCTCGTGCTGGGGCGGACAACCCATCTGCCGGGAGGGTTGGAAGAAGGGATTCCAGATGCCTTCAGACACCCCTTCTTCCATTTCCAAGCGATTGGTCCGAGCGCCCTTTGTGTTAGGCGGCAACGGCGAGAGCCGTCCCGGTTAGGCGTCCGAGCTCGACCTTTGCTCCGTCAATGGCCTGATCCCGGATTTCCGGCCCAAAGGCCAGACGTTCCGCCCGCACAAACGAGACGTCGGTGATGCCGATGAAGCCGAGCATCGTGCGAAGGTGGGGCTCCTGCGAGTCCATCGCCTGGGCCGGGCCCTCACTGTAGAGGCCGCCGCGGCTTTCCACCACGATGGCGCGCTTGCCGGTCACGAGACCTTCAGGTCCCGCTTCGGTGTAGCGGAAGGTCAGGCCGGCGCGGAGCACGTAGTCGAACCAGACCTTGAGCGTCGATGGGATGCCGCTCCTGGCATGGGCCGGCGCCCTGGTCCGCCAAGGCCCCGGTCCTATGTCCAGGGGCATTCCTTCAACGGGGTTCCCGAGGCATCGGGAGGCCGGACGCACCCAACCCACCCGTGCAGGTCAAGGAGACATCTGATGAGCTGGAACCCCGCCGAAGATCCGAAACCCGGTGACAAGCACGCCTGCGACGCCATCGAGACCGTGATCGTGCCCCGCGCCCGTGACCTTGGCAGTTTCGAGGTGCGCCGGGCGCTGCCCTCGGCGCAGCGGCAGATGGTTGGTCCCTTCATCTTTTTCGACCAGATGGGGCCGTCCGAGTTCCTGCTCGGGTCCGGCATGGACGTGCGGCCCCATCCGCATATCGGCCTCTCGACCGTCACCTACCTGTTCGACGGCGAAATCATGCACCGGGACTCGTTGGGGACCGAGCTCCCCATCCGGCCGGGCGAGCTCAACTGGATGACCGCCGGCCGGGGCATCGTCCATTCCGAGCGGACGGCGCCGGAGGTGCGCGCGACGGGCTCGAAGCTCTTCGGCATACAGAGCTGGGTGGCCTTGTCGGCCAAGGACGAGGAGACCACGCCCGGCTTCGTCCACTACGAGGCGAGCGAGATGCCGGTGCTCGATGGTGACGGCAAGACCGTGCGGCTGATCGCAGGCTCCATCCTCGGCACCAGCTCACCGGTGACGACATCGAGCCAGATATTCTATGCCGACGTGGTGCTGCGGGCGGGATCCTCCGTGCCGCTCGACCCGGACTACGACGAGCGGGCAATCTACACCGTCTCGGGCGAGGTTGAGATCTCCGGCGACGTATTCCCGCCAGGGCAACTCCTGGTCTTCAGGCCGGGCGACCGCATCACGATCCGGGCGCGCAGCGATGCCCGCTTCATGATGCTCGGCGGCGAGCCGATGGACGGCCCGCGGTTCATCTGGTGGAACTTCGTCTCGTCGCGGCAGGACCGCATCGAGCAGGCCAAGGCCGACTGGAAGGCGGCGCGGTTCGACACCGTGCCGGGCGACGAGACCGAGTTCATACCGCTGCCCGAGCCGCCGCCTCCGCCGGTCCATTATCCATAGCGATGTCCGTACGGACGCAAATCTTCGACTTTCCGGGCTCGCAGGGCCAGCGCATGTCGGGTCGGCTCGACCTGCCGGAAGGAACCGCAGCCGCCTACGCGGTCCTTGCCCATTGCTTCACGTGCGGCAAGAACTCGGTGGCGGCGGTGCGGATCGCGCGGGCGCTCGCGGCCCGCGGGATCGGCGTTCTCCGGTTCGACTTCACCGGGCTTGGGCAGAGTGAGGGCGAGTTCTCGCAGGCCACCTTCAGCGGCGACGTCGCCGACCTGGCAGCAGCGGCCCGCGCGATGGAGCGGGAAGGCTATCCGCTCAGCATCCTGATCGGGCACAGCCTCGGAGGTGCCGCGGCTCTGGCAGCAGCCGGGCAGTTGCCGGACATTGCCGCTGTAGTCACCATTGGTGCCCCCTGCGACACGCAGCATTTGATCCGTCTTCTGGACGGCAGCCTCGACCGGATCCTCCGCGAAGGTGAGGCCCGTGTGAGACTGGGCGGGAGTCATTCGTCATCAGTCGGGCTTTCGTCGAGAACCTGCGCGACCAGGATCAGAGGCACCGGATCGGCCATCTCGACCGTCCGTTGCTGATCCTGCATTCGCCCCGGGACGAAGTCGTGAGCATCGAGAGCGCCGGCGCAATCTTCCAGGCCGCGCGCCATCCCAAGAGCTTTGTGTCGCTTGACCCGGCCGACCACCTCCTGACCAAGGCAGTCGATGCCGAGTATGCCGCAACGATGATTGCGGCATGGATATCGCGCTTCGTTCCCGTGATCGATCCAACGTCGGGCTAGACCAAGGACACCTAAGTGCGTGCCGAATAAAACGCTCACCATCAGTTCAGCAGGAAGGTCCGGTCCTGGCACACCTGAGACGTTCGCCCGAGGGCAGCAATCCTCACGTAACCAGACCTTCTGAAAAGTGAATGGACTTCACTGCCTGACCCAGAGCTGCCTCTAGCTTTTACAACATATTTTGCGTCTGCCACGGTTCCGTAGTTCCCGTTGCGCGAAATCACAGACCATCTGCGTCTCGGCGGAGTGCGCTTCAGTTCCTGTTCGAGACATCCCTCTCCACGAAAAGCTCTCTCGCCGCCGAGGGAGCAGGAGGGAGCCGAGTTTCAGGAGGAAACGCCCGAAGTCGGGCAAATCAAGCCTACGTCTCTGCCCCAACCGCCCCACCACTTAGATTAAACGCGGCGGCACATATCGACCGGATTGGCGCTCCTGGACCAGTGGCCGACGTGAAAACTCCCCCGTCGAGGGGCAATCGACGGGGGAGTTCTCTCAGGAGCTGACTTGCTTGTCTTTGGAGGCGGATTGATCCCGGGGGATCAAAAAGGACCAATCCACAATCCTGAGAGTATGCCTTCCGCAGGGCGACAGCCTTCACCTAAGCGAAACCAGGCCGGAGATTTTGGCCGGATCGCCGCGCAAGATCTCGCCATTATATCCGTCGGCGCCGACGGCCGTTTGTGAGCCGGTTAGACTGGCGCTCTCCTCGACTGGCGCAAGGCGCCAATTGGAAACCTTCCGAATACGCTCAGAAGACGCATTATCCGGCTCCGTAAAGGGCATTATCGGAACTTCGTGCTCGTCGGATCTAGGGCGCGTACTCACAAATCGAGCTTGATCAGCGCAGCGAACAGCATCCTCTCGGTGGTAACGTCGAGTGTTTTTGGAAATGGACGCTACCGCGCGCGCTGGAAATCCATGACACGATTATCCGCGCGTAGCTCATCCAAGGTTTTGCCGAAACAGTCGACGACGCCTGGCCGATTGGTGGGAGCTACCACGACACCTTTGGCATTCACCGTCGCTGTAAGTCTTCCGACCCCTTCGTAGACGGCATCGCCATTCGCGTTGACACTTCTGAGATAAGCGATGCGCCAGCTCTGAGCCTTTGGATCGTAGCAGGTGACAGCTAGTGGAAGATTGGAAGGAAATGTTTGGGCGGTTGCCGTCGCAAGGGTCAGGATCACTCCAGGAACGGCAATCAGTAATGGAATCTTGAGCATGTGAGAATCCTCTCCACAGCCAGTTGGCGTCATCACGCCCACTTGGCGAACACTGTTGTGGACCGCTTCTCCCGAATAGTCGAGGTCCGGATTTGAGATTGATGTTACTATCCAGACCGGTGCTGATGTTGCGAATAACTCAGCCTGCCTTGCTGATAATTACATCTGCGCCATTCGGCAGACGCTTGCCGGAACGGGTGTCGGCCTGAAGCAGTCAGGAGACCGACCCGCCTGGTCTCATAGCGCTTGAACGAAGAATAGTTGATGGAGGCGGACATGAAGCTCCTGATCGCGTTATCGGCACTCTTGGCTGGGTTCGTAGCCGCAAGCACCGAAGAGGCCCGCGCTGTGGTTTACTGCCAGTACGTCAATTATCCTGTCGGTTGCGTCGTAAGACCCGGCGTCGTGCTGCGGCCGCGGCCGGTCGCGCGTGCCGTGGCAACCCCAGGCGTCGGTGCCCCAGGCGTCGGAGTGCGGCCGGGAACACCAATGAACCGTGGCGGTCCAGTCAATCGAGCGGGCAGACGCTGAGAGCTCTTGTTCTGATGTGTCCAGCGCTCCTGCCCCATCGCCCGCGCAAGGAGCGCCAAGAGCGGACATTCAGCCTTCGGCAAGATTGCGGGATCAGCTACATCAGGGCCAAGTTTCGCAGTGGCGTCGTCAGCGCTGCACACACCCGGATCGGCACCTTCCATCGTCCTATTGCATTGTCCAGGACGCTATCGCTGGAGCCGGATGGGTCCATGGTGACAAGCCGGACACGATCACGGAAACCGCAACACGAAGAGCGTTTGTCGGCGGGTCGTCCTGATCCCGGTTTTACGTTTCACAGTGGTCCACGCCCAAACGAGCATCAGCGCCGCAGAACCAAACGGGAGGAAACAACCATGAAGACAAAAACTATCATCGCCGCCGCGCTCGTCCTCTCTTCCGCCTGCGCCTCCGACTCCGCGTGGGCGCAGGAAAAGACCCCCGGCTACAACACCAAGATACCGCCAGAGATCATGACGCCCGACACGGTGGACACGCGGATCGGCACGCTCAAGTTCGTCGATGGGTTCCCGACCAAAGAGACGAGCCAGAAAGTCTACGACCACCTTGATTTCCTCCGTGGCGTCGAGGTGTTTCTCACCCTCATGCCAGCCGCTTCCATGGAAGCAATCCGACGGGGATCCGTCGAACTGGGAGCCACGACCTCGAGCCACGTGATCATCTTCGACCAGTTGATGGACTCGAACCCGCTGTTCCTCACGGGCAATACCGACACCGTTTACGCCACGGCAATGCTCGATCTCGAAACAGACGGACCGACCGTTGTGGAGATTCCGCCGGACAGCGGACCCGGCACCGTGAACGACGCCTTCTTCCGCTTCGTGGTGGACATGGGCCCCCCGGGGCCGGACAAAGGAAAAGGCGGCAAATACCTGATCCTCCCTTCGGGCTACAAGGGTGAGGTGCCCGCCGGCTACTTCGTGGCGCGATCGCCGTCTCATGTGCAGTGGTTGATCCTGCGGGGGTTCCTGGTGGACGGCAAACCGGATGCCGCCAGCAAGCTGTTCAGGGAGGGCGTGAAGATATATCCGCTCGCGAAGGCAGATAACCCGCCAGCGATGCAGTTCATCAATGGCTCCACGAAGCCCTTCAACACGATCCACGCGAATACCGACGCGTTCTATGAGGAACTCGCGCACGTGCTCGCGAAGGAGCCGGTTGACCTGTTTGATCCGGAACTGCGCGGCCTCGCGGCCAGCATCGGTCTGCGCAAGGACAAGCCGTTCGCCCCCGATGCGCGTATGAAGGCGATCCTGAAGGATGCTGCCGCCGTGGCCAACGCGACCTCGCGGGCCATCGCCTTTCAGACCCGCGACCCGGAGGCGTACCTCTACAAGAACAGCCAATGGAAAACACTGTTGATCGGAGGCGACTACCAGTGGCTGATAGAGGGTGGGAAGGGCGGGCGCAATCTGGACGCTCGCACGGACTACTTCTACCAAGCGACGCTGAACACTCCAGCGATGGTGGCGAAGACTCCCGGTGTAGGCTCGCAATATGCCTACGCCAATCAGGAAAAGGACGGCAATTACCTGGACGGCGCAAAAAACTACAAGCTGAACATCCCGGGTAAGGTGCCTGCCAAGGATTTCTGGTCGGTGGTGCTCTACGACCCGCAGACGCGCTCCGAGCTCCAGACATCCCAGCCCTTCCCCAGCAAGAACAACAAGAAGGACGAGCTCGCGGCGAACCCCGATGGCTCGGTCGATATCTACTTCGGCCCAACCGCACCGCAGGGAAAAGAAGCGAACTGGATCGCGACGGTCCCGAACAAGAGCTGGTTCACGCTCCTCCGCCTCTACGGCCCGCTCGAACCGTGGTTCGACAAGACCTGGCGGCCGGGGGAGATCGAATTGGTGAAGTGAGCAGGGTAATCAACGACCAACCATGGAAAGCAAACGCCATGAAAACAAAAGCTATCGTCGCCGCCGCGCTCGTTGGCGCGCTGGCATTCACGTCCGCTCACGCGCAGACCGCGACGCCGGACAGCGTGAAGACGCGCATCGGCGATCTCAAGTTCGAGCTGGGCTTTCCCACTGGAGAGACGACGCGCAAAGTGTTCGACGAGATCGACTATCAGCGTGCCGTGCAGGCCTATTTGTGGGCCTATCCGGCGGTGTCGTTCGAGTCTCTTCGCATCGGGATAAAACGTGACTTCGGTGCTGATCTCAATGACATGGTCATCGCCGACAACTACTTCGATACCAAGGGCGTCTGGCTCACCGCGAACGACACGACCATCTACGCGATTGCCAATATGGATCTTGGGAAAGATGGCCCGGTGGTGGTTGAGATCCCGCCCGGAGCGATCGTCGGAATGATCGATGACTTCTGGCAGCGATCAATCGCCGACGTCGGCCTGCCCAGCCCGGACGAGGACAAGGGTGGAAAATATCTCCTCCTCCCCCCCCGGCTACAAGGGCGACGCTCCACAGGGCTATCACGTCCTCCAGGGAACGATGAACAACTACAACCTCATGGTCCGCGGCATCGTCGAGAAGGGCGACAAGGAAGCTGCCGTCCAGAACGTCAAGCAGGTCAAGGTCTATCCGCTGAGCGAAAGCGGTAGTCCCAAGCCGAACAAATTCGTCTCCATGTCGGGAAAGGTCTCGGATACGACTCCGCCGATGGGGATGGCGTACTGGGAGCTTCTTTCGGCGTTCATCAACAACAACCCGGTTCAGGAGCGCGACCGCTTCTACATGGCTATGCTCAAGCCGCTGGGCATCGAGAAAGGCAAGCCATTTCAGCCCGACGCCCGGCAGAAGGCGATCCTTGACGAGGCCGCACGAATTGGGGACGCGATGGGCCGCGTGATGCTGTTCGACGGGCCCGAACGTTTCAGCAACACCCACGCGTTTGCCGGCGCTCAATGGCACTGGCTGATTCTGGTGGAGGCGGACCAGGAAACTGAAAGCTACAGCCAGGTGGACGAGCGGCTGCATTACACCTACGGCGCGATTTACACGTCGCCCGCCATCGGCGTGACGAAAGCCGGCCCCGGCTCACAGTATGTCCAGACCTTCAAGGACAAGGCCGGTAATCGTCTTGACGGTGGCAAATCCTACCGGCTGCACGTGCCCGCGGACGTGCCGGCTGAGGCCTTTTGGTCAGTGACGGCTTATGACACCGCAACACGTTCGATGATCCAGAACCCGAGCAATGACGCGGCGCGCTCGTCCTATGACAAGATGAAGTTCAACACCGATGGGTCGATTGATCTCTACTTAGGGCCCAAAGCTCCCGCAGGTCTGGAGAGCAACTGGATCGAGACCGTCCCCGGAAAAGGCTTCTACCCGATGTTCCGCTTCTACACCCCCAAGGCAGGTCTGTTCGACGGGACATGGAAGCTGCCGGACATCGAGCTGGTGAACTGAACCGCGCCGACGCTGGAGAAGGCGGAGTGACCAAACAAACAACCGCTGAAAGGACTTACCATGAAAACGAAATCTATCCTCGCCGCGGCGCTCGTTTGCGCGCTGGGCGCCACAGCCGCTCACGCGCAGACCGCGCCGAAGATGAAGACCGACATCCCGCCGGAGATCACCACACCCGACACCGTCGAGACGCGCCTCGGCACGCTCAAGTTCACCGACGGTTTCCCGGATCAGGCCACGCGGGACAAGGTCTATGACAACCTCGACTTCCAGCGCGGGGTGCAGGCCTTCCTGACCGGCGTCCCCGGCGCTTCGGCAGCCGCCATTCGCGCGGCGATTCGGAAGTTTGGCCCGGACAACCAGACGGTCATCCTCTTCGAGTCTCTGATGGATTCGAAGTCGCTGTTCCTCACCGCCAACACTGAGAACGTCTATGCGTGGAGCTGGCTGAACTTGAAAGACGGCCCCATGGTTCTGGAAACGCCCCCGAACGTACTCGGGATTATTGATGATTTCTGGTTCCGTTACGTCAGCGATTTCGGCAACGCGGGTCCGGACAAGGGCGAGGGCGGCAAGTTCCTCATTCTGCCGCCCGGCTACAAAGGAGACGTCCCCGAGGGCTACCACGTGGCGCGTTCCCCGACCTTCAACAACCTGATTATCATGCGAGGCTTTCTCGTCGATGGCTCACCGACGCCCGCGGCTGAAAGCATCAAGAAGATCTTCCGAATCTACCCACTCGGCAAAGACGCAAGCGCCTCCAAGATGAACTTTGTCAATAGCTCGGGCCGGGAGATGAACAGCATTCACGCGAACAACTTCTCGTTCTTCGAGGAGTTGAACCAGGTGGTGCAGGAAGAGCCGGGCAGCGCGATGGATTTGGAGACGCTGGGAATGTTCGCCGCGATCGGCATCGAGAAGGGCCAGCCTTTTGCGCCCGATGCGCGGATGAAGAAAATTCTCACGGAGGCCGCGGCGGTCGGCAACGCCACGGCACGCGCCATCACCTTCGATTTTCGAATGAAGGACGCGTACCTCTACCCGAACAGTGCCTGGAACACGATGATGAGTATCCCAGGGGAGACCTATCAATATGAGCGGGATGGCGTGCGTCTCCTCGACGCTCGCAGCTACTTTTACTACTACGCCACCGGTAACACCCCGGCGATGTCAAAGAAAATGGTCGGGGCCGGGTCGCAGTATGTGATGGCGTTCAAGGATGCGGACGGTCATCAGCTCGACGGCGGCAAGACCTACAAGCTGCACCTGCCGCCCGACATCCCCGTCAGGGACTTCTGGTCGCTGGTCGTGTATGACAACCAGACGCGTTCGATGCTGCAGACTGACCAGCAATTCCCAAGCATGGGCAGTCAGAAGGAGGGGATCGTCATCAATCCGGACACCTCGGCCGACATCTACTTCGGGCCCACCGCGCCGTCAGGAAAAGAAGGCAACTGGGTCCAGACCGTCCCCGGAAAAGGTTGGAATGTGATCCTCCGTCTCTACGGCCCACTCGAACCCTTCTTCGACAAGACCTGGCGGCCGGGTGAGATCGAATTGGTCAAATAACTGCACGCATGCTTTTCCTATGGGGACGCGAGGTCAAGCTCCAGGCTGTGAAGCGGCCTTTCAAGGTGCTCCTGCCGACCGGCCAGCGACGCGACGAGATCGCCAAGGTTAGGGGCCACCGTCTCGGCCTGTTGGACACGGCTTCGGGACAAGGGCGACTTCGGGTGCTCGCGGCCGATAGAGTCTGCCGCTGATCGGGATCGCATTCGCGGACCTCAACGAGACCGTTTCGCTGGTCGTCGAGGCGCCGTCAGGCTCAAAACGGCTCTCTGAAGCGCGGAAAGGCGGCACCGGGCTTTGCAGGCAATCGCCGCCGCCGTCAGGCAACGTCAGGGCACGAGTTCGATCTCGCTCAGCCGCCATTCCTTGGTGAAGAAAGGTTCAAGCGGGCTGTAGAGGCGCAGGATCGTGAACCAACCCTTGCTGGGCATGGTCTGGATCCAGTTGCCCCGGGCGGCGCCTGGCGGCTGGGTCGGGCCGAAATAGACCGTCGTAGAGCCATCGGCGGCTGCCGAGGCAACTGGCGACGGATAGCTCTGGCTGCCGGCGCGCGGGTAGCGCTGCGGTGTCTGGAGCATCGAGCGGGTTTGGTTGTCGTAGACGGTGAACGACCAGAACGCTGCCGCGGGAATGTTCGGCGGCAGCGTGACCTTGTAGGTCTTGGCCCCGTCGAGGTCCTTCTTGTCCGCATCCAGAAAACCGATGAGATATTGCGAGCCGGCCTTGGGAAGCCGCATGATCATGCCCGGCGAGTCGAGCGTGTAGCCGTAGTAGAACGCCGTTTTCGAGTCGAGGGTCCGTGCGCCGGTCGGCGGCAGGGGTTCGAAGAAGCCTTCCTTGGTGATCATCGGCGGCGGCGTCTCGAAACTGGCCCCACCCTGCCACAGCATGTTGGTCCAGGATGAGCCGGGGTAATAAGACCAGCCGAGGGATTCGCCGGGACGCCAGTTCAGCACGCGACCGGCGGCGTTTCCAACCGCGGCCGCGTCGGTGAGGATCCTGCGCATCCGGGCGTCCGGGTTGAAGGGCTTGCCCTTCACGATACCGATGGCCGCCAGTTGTCCCGCAAGTTCGGGATTGTAGGAATCGGCCGGCTCTTGCTGGATGTTGGCGTTGATCATCTCGAAGAACGAGAAGTCGCTGGGAGGGATCGTGTTGAAGGCTTTCCCGCTCGCCTCCACGAACTTGGTCGCGGGAACGGGCGGGTTGGTTTCGAGCCTGACCTTGCCTTCGAGGGCTGTCGCGATGCCCGTGCCGAAGCCTCCCGGCGTGTAGGGATAAATCTTGAGCGTCTTCTTGATCAGCTCGACGGTCGGCTTCGGATCGTTGTCCGTGAGGAAGGCGCGAGCGGCATAGATGACCCGCGTCGTCTTCGACCGCGCGACGAAAAAGCCACCGTCCGGGAGCGGGCCGTCATAGCCCGGCGGGATAAGCAGGTATTTTCCCCCTTCGCCGCGGTCAGGGCCGGAGGACCCGATGTCGATGACCCACTGAAACCACATGTCGTTGATGGTGCCGAGCCCCTTCGGCGACTGTTCGATGACCATGGGGCCCTTCGTCAGATCCACGATACTGAAGTAATAGACGGTGTCGGCGTTGGCCGTGAGAAATAGCGAGTTCGAATCCATCAGTTCGGAGTAGATGGTGACCGTATTGTCCTCCGCGCCGATGCTGAGAAGGCCCTGACGGAACGCATACACGGATGCGCCCCCGTAGCTGTTGAGGAACGCATCGAGGGCGCGGGTGAAGTCCAGGGTGTCGTAAACCTTCTGGACGGTTTCCGGGCTGGGCGCACCGTCCTTGAACTCAAGCGGACCGATCCGCGTCTCAACTTTGTCCGGCGTGACGAGCGTCGGGGGGGGGTGCTGGGGTCGTCTGGGCGGCGGCTTCGATCGCGCCAGCGAGACCAGTGGCTGCGAGCACAATCGCCAATCCGGAGAGCCTGCTTTGAATCGAGTTCATGGTCCATCCCCTTCATCCTATCTCGCAGATCAGGGCGGAATGGCGCAGATGTCATCATCAGCAGGGCGGCTAAAGTTATTCGCAACATCAGCACCTGCCTTGGATAGTAACATCAACCTCAAATCCGGGCTATCACCAATGCCCAAACTGTCATCGAGCGGGTGTCCTGTCGCGCGTGGGAAAGAAAGCCGATGGCTTGCTGTTCAAGCGGCCGTCAAGCGAACCCCACAGCCAGAGGGTGTATTCTGCCTTGGGATCGGCCCTGCAGCGATCTCGACAGATAGCTCGCCAACACGCTGCTGCCCTTCGGGGCAACGCTTCTACATCTCCACCATCCTGCCGCAACCCCTCGTCCCATTCTGTGACCCGTGAGTAACAGGTCCCGACTTTGCGCAGGGCAGGCGGTCTGTCGTCTATCGCCCCGACCGGAACTCTGCTTGACTTGTCGTCGGCGGGCTGAGGAGTTCGCACGGTGCACCTCATGACTGAACGACGCACGACCTGCACGCTGCACGACCTGCACGCTATTGGGATTAGGGCTGGCACTCGCCATGTCACTGGGCTTCGGAAGCTCTCTCGCCTTCGCCCAGGAGCAGCACGAGGCAAGCACGAGCGATCTCGCCAAGGCGGCGCAGAACCCCATCGCCGACATGATCAGCGTGCCTTTCCAGAACAACTTCAACTTCCACGTCGGCCCGCACAACCAGCTTCAGGACATCCTCAACATCCAGCCCGTCATTCCGATCACGCTGGACCGTGACTGGAACCTGATCACGCGCTGGATCACGCCGGTGATCTCGCAACCGCCGCTGACGGTGACGGGCGACCGGGAGTTCGGTCTCGGCGACATCAACCCGAGCTTCTTCTTCTCGCCCAAGCAGCCGACGCACGGCATCATCTGGGGCATCGGCCCGACCTTCGTGTTCCCAACCGGCACCGACAAGACGCTCACACAGGGCAAGTATTCGATCGGTCCGACCTTCGTTGCCCTGACAATCCAAGGCCCTTGGGTGCTCGGAGTGCTCGTCAACAACGTCTGGTCCTTTGCGGGCAAGAGCAACCGCGGCCCCGTCAACCAGATGTTGTTGCAGCCTTTCGTGAATTACAACTTCCACGGAGGCTGGTACTTGACGTCATCGCCAATCATCACCGCCGACTGGGAAGCCGACGACGGTGACCGCTGGACCGTGCCAATCGGTGGCGGCTTCGGGCGCGTATTCAAGATCGGCAAGCAGCCGATCAATGCGCAGCTCGCGGCCTACTACAATGTCGCGAAACCTACAGAAGGCGCCGAGTGGCAGCTCAGGGCTCAGGTCCAGCTCCTGTTCCCGAAATAGGTGCTGTCAACGACAGGGATACTCCCGCGTTTCGATTGCATTGCCGCCAGCCCGAGCCCCAATGCAGCATGCCCCGCGCCTCCGGACGGTGAATGCCACGCAGCATGTACCATGCCCCGGCGGCGCGATGCTCATCGCGCTGGTCAGGAACACGGCCTTCTGCTAAGGATCAAGCTGCGTAGGAACCAACCGAACGAGGGGCGTGGATGTCCCCTGGGCCAAGCCGCGCTGGACCGGGCGGGCGTCGATTCCGATGGCTCTCGGTTCGAACGGCGCCGATTCTTATTACTGGCGTTGCCATAGCTGAGCTTGCGCTTGCTCAGGCGCTTGTTGCGGTCGGCCATCTCTCATGCGAATCCCAACGCGTGGTCGGCTCGGCCGCAGCTCAGCGTGAGAAGCTTTCCTGTTCGTTCGTGTCTGCGGCGGGCGGCATGCCATCGAACTATCTCGGGGAAATCGAAGCTATTGGGACACCGATCGGCGTCAGCGAACGAACGAGAGTGGTGTGGCAGGTTCTCACGGTCGGCGGAGGAACGACGCGCGGATTGTTGACGGTCAGCTATTCCAATGCGGCATCGTCAAACCAGATTGAGAGCACTCTTCTCAGAGGCGGCCCGAATGGGGACACATATTTGCGGGTCGTTTCGGTCGACGGCCATGCCGAACCCAGCTTTGTGACTGAGGTCGCTGGGCTGTCGCTTCGCCTGGCTGAGTAGCGGAGAGCCTGATCCGTAGCACGATGGCACCGCGCTCATCCTGGCCGTCGGGATGGACGACCTCTTGGCGATGCCGACCCGTCGTGCCGCCCTGCCTTCCCAGGCGCAGGCCGGGGAGATCCGAATGATCTGCCCGGGCGGCCTGCAACATCCCGAGCCCCGCTTCGAGCGGATACACGGTCTTGAACCCTCTGGAGCCCACCTTGCCGGCCTCCCTGTCCCGGTCGGTCAAGTCGGCGTCCAGTTCTGTCAAGCTGGGCGCCTGCTTTCGTGCGAGGCTGTTGGCATCGGCGGGGTCATCCCTGTCGCGATCACCGGTCGCCAGGAGAGAAGCAATGCAAGTCCCATCAATACTGACGCTTGGCGCAATCAGCCTGGTCCTGGCCGCGTGCCAGACCCCGCAACAGGCGGTCCAGAGCAAGGAAAACCTGCTGGCGGCCGCCGGATTCACGCTTCAGCCGGCCAACTCGCCCGCGCGGATTGCCGCCATGAAGAAGCTCCCACCGAACAAGTTCGTCCGTCAGACCTCGGGCGGGACCGTGGTCTACGTCTACGCCGATCCCGCCGGGTGCCAGTGCGTCTATTTCGGCAATCAATTAGCGTGGTCGAACTATCGCGCCGCCGTCTTTGCCAAGCAACTGGCCAATGAGCAACAGATGACCGCGATGATGAACCAGAATGCCTTCGATTTCGGACCGTGGGGTCCCGGCTTCTGGTAGGCAGTTCCCAGCGCTCCGATGCGCTGATATCCCGTCTGGTGTGAGGACGATATGGGATGGGCCATCGACCATCTCCGAGCACGATTCCTATCGTCCGGTTCCTTGGTGCGATAGCTTGCTGAGTTATATAGCGATGATGTGCCGAAGGAGGATGCGATGGCCGTTAGACCTGTCCTGCTTCTGATCCTGGTCTGTGGAGCCGGACTCATAGGCTCGATCGTTCGACCGGCCGACGCCGCAGCTTTCACCTGCCCGGACACCGTGACATCCGATGCGCCAAGGAATGCTCCTCCCCTGAGTGATCTTTACTCGGGAGCAAATAACCTCGCTGGAGGCAACCGTGTTGGCGAGCTCGTGGCTGATCTCCGCAAGAGCGGGATGAAGCCCGCTCTCATCGTCGACCACCTGGTTGGCGCCTATTGCCCGCTTGTCGCAAACGACGGCAGCCTCTCGGACAAGCAGAAGGCCGACCGTGTTCGGCGGTTCGCGCGGCAGGTGACGGGATTGGCCTACGGATCGTCAGACCAGGGCGAGTTGGATGTTCTCGTCGACGTGCCCTTGATGCCAACGCTGCTGGGCCAGGTGGACCAGGCGGCGGCCGGCGTCGGGATGTCGCGGGACGCCTGGATTGAGCGGGCGATCAAGCAACAGTTGACGGTGCCATGATGCGGCAGCTTCGATTTCGACCTCGTGCCGACGCCATGTCCAAGCGGACCTGAGGCGCCTCACTTGGAGTGCAGATTGACCTGCAAGTTGGGATGCCGATGGAGCTGCAAACGACTTCCGATCTGAGCCTTCACCAAATGGTGCAAGCAATCGTGACTGTTCTGGCCGTCATCAACCCAGTGGTGTGCGGCTCAATCCTCTTGACGCTGACACCAAAGCTCGCGCCGGCCCAAAGACGCCGAAAGGCCGTCAGGGTGGCGCTCAGCATTCTCATCATCCTGATCGCCTCCGCGCTGATTGGGCTCAGGGTATTGAGCGTCTTCGGCATTTCATTGGACGTGTTCCGGATCGTCGGTGGGATGATCATCGCCTATATGGGGTTCGATATGCTCAGCGGCCGTCAGACCGTCGGCCAGGCAACGCCGACGGATGACGATGCTGCCGCATCGAACTCACTTGCCCCGCTGATCATGTTCGCCGCTGGTCCTGGGACGATCACCGCCGTGGTGACGTTGGCGGCGGTTCACACGCCCGATGGCCTGCCAGTGACCGCAATTGTCGCCGCAGTGGTGGGTGCAGGGGTCACGTTCGCGGTTTTGCTTCTTGCTGTTGGGATGGGGTCGCGTCTTGGTCACGGCACGCAAGCCATGATCACTCGATCCATGGGGTTGATTGTGGCATCGATGGGAATGCAGTTCGTCCTGACAGACTTGAAGGCCTTCTTGAGCCTTTAGGAGTCGTTGAGCCGCTCATGTGCCGTCTCAGACGAGGCGTGACCCGTCGCCCCGATGGATGCGGCCGACAAGCCCCGCGGCCGCAGGCGATGGCGTCGTCATCGTGCCGAGACCAATCGGGGCGCGAAGCGCTCGGTGAGGACCGGACCCAGGATCGAGGTCGTGAGCATCAGGACGAGGACCGCATTGAGGATCTGATCGTCAAGCAGACGCTGGCCTGCGGTATCGAACGTGTCGTGGGCGACGAGTGCCGCGGCAAGGGTGGCGGCGACCTGCGGCAATGTCAGGGACCAGACGACCCATTGCTCGTCCCGCGAATAGCCGAACGCCCGGCCGGCGATCCATGCGGCAATCCCTTTGCCGATGAGAAGGGCGCCAACAATGCTGGCGACCAGCGGAAAGTTGTCGACGATGTCGAGAACGAAGGCGACCGGGTCGATCAGAAAGCCGGTGGCAATGAAGAAGATCGGAATGAACAGCGATTTGCCGAGGAACTGCAACTTGGCGCTGGCGGGCTTGTCGCGCGCCGAGGCGTTGATCGCGAGCCCGGCCAGGAAGGCCCCGACGATGCCCGGCAGTTGGATCGCGTCGGCGAGCACGCCCGCCACGACCATGAAGCAGAGCATGATGACGAAGAAGGCGTCCTCCTCTTGCTCGACCCGGCTCAGCACGTAGGCCCCGAGGCGGCTCAGGCCGAACAGCACGAGAACGACAAAGCCGACAATCTCACTCAACAGCAGGGTCAACCCGGCTGGAGAAAAGCCGGTCGTGTCGATCGAGACGCAGACGGCGAAGACCACGAGGGACAGGGTATCCGAGATCACCGTCGCACCGACCGTGACGGTCACCGGTTCCAGGCGATGCATCCCGAGCCGATCGATCACGGTCAATCCGAGCAGGGTATGCGACGCCAGCAGGGAGCCGATCACGATGGCCGGGATGGCCGCGTAGCCGAAGGCGAGACCGACGGCGGTGCCGAGCAGCAATGGCAGCGTGGTGGTGATGAGACCGAAGGTGACTGAGCGTTTGCGGGCGCGGCGGAACAGGGCGAGATCGATTTCCAGGCCGGCAAAGAACATCAGCAGCAGCTTGCCCAGTTCCGCCAGGAAGTCCGCGATCGGACGATCCGTGCCGAAGAAGCCGAGGACATGGGGCCCGACGATGACACCGCTGAGTAACAACCCCACGGCGGTGGGGACATGCGCACGGCGGCACAGCCGCGGAATGAAGACGAGCATGACCAGCGTCAATCCGAACCTTCCGAGTGCCGAGAGGTTCAGAACGTAATGTCGGACGAAGTCGGCGATGTCCGAAATCAATGTCCGCTCCGGTTGGGGTCACGAGACATGGTCCTCTCCTGACAACCAAGGGGGGCGTGAGGCCGACGAGGTGACGTCCCCGCGCCCGACGATCCGCGCCCGACGAGAGCCTGCCCGTCCTCCCATGGTCGGTCAGGCGCTGGGTCGCTTGCTTTCGTGCGAGGCTGCTTTCCACGGCGGCGCCACGCCCTTGCCGGCCTAGTAGCACGGCGGATACGGGTAATAGCCGCACCGGCCATATCCGTAGTAATAGGGGGCGGCCGCGGCTGCTCCCAACGCAGCCCCGGCGGCAAGGCCAGCCGCTGCCCCGGCACCCGCCCCATACCAGGCACCACGATAGACGGGGGCGTGCCAATAGTTGCCGCCAGCCCAGGCGCCGCCGCGGTAGCCGCCGACATGCACGGCGTCGAAGCCACCGGCGTGGAACCCGCCCGCGTGGAAGCCCCCAAAGCCGCCAGCGCGAAAGCCGCCGAACCCGCCCGCGTGGAAGCCACCGCCGCCAAAGCCGCCGAACCGGTCGATGAACAGTGCAGCCGGTCCGCTCGATCCGGCCAGACCTCCCTCCAGCACCACGACGTCGAAGGTCAGGTTCCCGCCTTCGAGCTTCGGCGTCTTCAGCGTCACGACGGCATCGCTGACCTTCGAGCCGTCGCCGCCCAGAACGGACACGGTGGCGTTGGGCGGATCCTTGGCGAAGCTGTCCTTGCCTTCATCCCACTGCATGATGAACTGCTCGGTCATCACGTGACCGGCCGCCCGCACCGGGCGGTCAGCGAACACGATCGAGTTCGGCGCCACGCCGGTCAAGATCAGCTTGCCGCCCTCCAGCTTCGCGCCCGCCGCGTTGAGGACCGCCAGTGAGGGAACCGGACCCGTCGGCGTGGTCTGGCCGATGCTTTTCTCGAGCGGCACATGCGGTTTGGGCGTCGCGTCCTGGGCCAGCGCGATGCCTGGCACGAGCAATAGGCCGACGACAAGGACAAGGTTGGAGGCGCGGCGTTTCACGGGCATGGTTCATCTCCCTGATGGGGACTGAAGTCGTACGCAAAGGTGATCGGACAGAGCCTGCCACGGACGAACCAGTCCTGCTTGACCGGATAGGCCATCGGCTTGACCGATCGGGACAATCCCGTTGGCCTCCGATCAATCGAGCTTCTCGACCCGGGCTGCCATGTCGGGCGTGAGGCGCATCCGGTAGGAGGCGTTGCCGCACCGCAGGTTCCACACGATCTCATCCGGCTGCGAAAGCTGGGCATCCCGTTGCGCCGTCACAGGTTCATCGCAGCGATAACCCTGCAATCGCAGTTGCGCCGCCAGGGTTTCCGGCGGCGTCGCCTGGGCCGCCGCATCGCGACTGCCGGAGACGAGGAGCGCAACGGTCAATGCTCCGATGAGAATTCCATGCCACGCCATCAGTCGACCTCATTGATTGCCCGCACCCTGCTGGCGGGATCCTATTCGAACGGGAAGATGCGCTTCCAATCGTTCCTCATGCTGATCACCGACCATCCGTCCTTCCTGGCCTCGCCATAGAGTGCGGCGGTGAGGGCGCCGACCTTGGTGTCGGGCAGGCCCGCGGCCGGGCCGTAGGCGTATTCGCGGGTGGCGTCATCGTGCAGAACCAGCATCTTGAGCCGGGCGCCGGCACCCGCATCGGTCCATTCCAGCATCTCGCGGTCGCCGTTCGAGTTGCCGAAGGCCGCATGGGGCCGGCGGCCGATCATCAGGTGAATGCCTTCGGGCTTGCCGGCGTTGTTGTCGTTAAGCAGCAGCTTCGGCTCCTTGGTCAGGAACGGCTTGCCGTCCTGGCCATAGCCGTACTTCGTGGCGCCGGCGGTGCCGACCACCTGCTCGGGCGGGATGCCGTAGACCCGTTCCGAATAGATGCGCACGAAGTCCTGGCCGCCGCCGGTCACGATGTAGGTCTTGTAGCCGTTGTCGCGCAGATGGCGCAGAACCTCGAGCATCGGCTGATAGACCAGCTCGGTGTAGGGACGCTGCCAGCGCGGATGCCGGGCCGTTTCGAGCCAGCGCAGCGCCTCGGCGTTGAACTCGTCGACCGACATGCCGGTCAGCGTCGCGGCGAGAATGATCTCGAGGTCATGCATCGACAGCTTCGCCATCGCCTCCCGATTGCCGGAGAGAACGGTCTTGAAGGGCTCCGCATTCCTGAGTTCCGGCCGCTTCGCCACCACCGCCGGGACGCGATCCAGGCAGTAGACCACCTGCGAGTACATCGGATGCTCGACCCACAGCGTCCCGTCCTGGTCGAAGGTTGCGATGCGTTCCTCCGGACGGACGTAGCTCGGGCTGGCCTGGTCGGTGGTGACCCGCACGAAGTCGAGGATGGCCTGTTTCGCCGCCCCATCGTTCCACGACGGCAATGGGCTGCCCGCGGCCGGCGCCTGCGCCGCCGCGGGGACGGGACGAAGCAGCCCGGGCAGGACAGGAAGCACGGCCAATGTCGAGAGCATGACGCGGCGGTTGATGCCGGACGGTGTGATCGGATCCATGTTCAATCCCTTTCAGATGCATGCATGACCTGGTTGAGGAGCCCGAGAGGCGAGTGTCGGCCCCCGCCAACCCGGCGTCAGAAGTCGTCGGAGCTGTCCTTGCAGCGGTAGCCGATGAAGCATTGCGGGTTGTTGGAGCTCGGCACCCAGGCCGGCTCGGGGAACTGGCCGACCAGGCATTCCGCGCCGCTCCTGACGAAGCGGGCATAGGTCTGCGGGCTGGTGTCGAGGACGACCGCGCCGTCCCGCAGGACGAGCTGGCGGTTGGCCCCGCAGGTGCGTTGCGACGTCGGCGGTCCGACCTGCGCCGTCGCTGTCGTCGCGGTCGCCAGGGTGAGAGCGAGGGCCGGTAGCAGGATCCTGATCATGATGTCCTCCATAGGCTCGAAATGCGATTCATCGGTTCGCATGAGCTAGTTGCTCGATGGCGGGTTCCTGAGCTTCTCCATCGCCTGCTCGACTGAGAACGAGCCGGGTTTCTGACGCGGCGGGAACTGCTGGAAGCTCGCCAAGTGCTGCGCGACGAGCGCCTGCGCCGGGACGAGCACGAAGGCATGCTCGATGAACCATCTCACGTAATCGCCGGCCTCGTGCTGGGCCCGCTCGAACGGATCGGAGCGCAGGTTGAACAGCATCGGCAGGCGCAGTTCCACCATCGGCTGCTGCCACACGTCGAACCCCTCCGCCTTCTGTTCCAGGAACGCCGCCTTCCACTGCTCGTAGCGCAGGCCCGCAAGGTTGCCGTCGTCGGTCCAGTAGAAAAACTCGCGGCGCTTGTTCGGGCCTTTTCGGCCGAGCAGGTCGCGCTGGTCATAGCCGTCCAGGTGAACCCGGAAGGTCTTGCCCGCGGCCTCATAACCTTGCAGGAGCTTGTTGTTGATGTCCGGTTCGCCGGCCGCTGCCACAAGCGTCGTCGCCCAGTCCTCGGCGGAGACGATGTCGTTGATCTCGGTTCGCGCCGGCACCTGTCCGGGCCACCGGATCATCGCCGGGACGCGGTAGCCGCCTTCCCAATTGGTGTTCTTCTCGCCCCGGAACGGCGTGGTGCCGCCGTCGGGCCACGAGAAGGTCTCGGCGCCGTTATCGGTGGTGTAGATCACGATCGTGTTGTTGGCGATGCCGAGATCGTCGAGCTTCTTCAGGAGCTGACCGACCTGTCCGTCGTGTTCCACCATGCCGTCCGGATAGATCCCGAGCCCGGTCACGCCCTGCGACTCCGGCTTGAGGCGCGTCCAGATGTGCATGCGGCTCGGATTGAACCACAGGAAGAACGGCTTTTGATCGCGATTGGCGCGATCGACGAAGTCGAGCGAGGCCGCGAGGAATTCCTCGTCGATGGTTTCCATGCGCTTCTTGGTGAGCGGCCCGGTGTCGTCGCATTTCTGTTTGCCCCAGGGGCCGAAGCGCGGATCGTCGCCGGGGGTGTTGGTGGCCGTGGCAGTGCACTTCAGAACGCCGCGCGGTCCGAACTGCGCCCGGAAGGCGGGGTTTTTCGGATAGTCCGGATGCTCGGGCTCATCCTCGGCATTCAGGTGATAGAGGTTGCCGAAGAACTCGTCGAAGCCGTGCACCGTCGGCAGGAATTCGTTGCGATCGCCGAGATGGTTCTTGCCGAACTGGCCCGTCGCATAGCCTTGCGGCTTGAGCAGGTCGGCGATCGTCGGATCCTTCTCCGACAAGCCTTCCTTCGCGGCCGGCAATCCCACTTTCAGAAGTCCCGTTCGCAATGGACTCTGCCCGGTGATGAACGCGGCACGGCCGGCGGTGCAGGATTGCTGGCCGTAATAATCGGTGAAGACGGCGCCTTCGTTGGCGATGCGGTCGATGTTCGGCGTGCGATAGCCCATCATGCCGCGGTTGTAGGCGCTGATGTTCCAGAAGCCGATGTCGTCGGCCATGATCACGACGATGTTGGGTTTCTGAGGCTGCGCGGCCGCCGGCGTCGCCATCACGGCCGCGGCCGACACCAGAAGTCCGAGCCCTAGGTTCCTCATCGTGCGCATTGTCGTTCCCTTCGATCGCGGGTCGCTTTCCTGCGGATGCCGAGGTCGCAAGACCCCGGCGTCTCTCGTCGGAGCCGGATGAGCGGCCCTTCGGACCTTTACGATTACCTTGAAGCTGAGCACCGAGGTGCCGGGCTTCTGGTCGATGCTTTGCCTCATGCGATCGGCAGGCACCTGGTTGAGTGGTGCCGGCCGATCGCGGGCTTTTGCTTCGGCTCCGGTTACTGGCCCGGGGTCGCTTGCGGCTTCTTGAGCTGCTCCATCACCTGCTCGAGGTTGTAGCTCGCCGGATCCTGCATCGGCGGGAACTTCCTGTAGGTTTCGAGTTCCCTCAGCCAGAGCGCCTGGCCGATCGGCAGGAGGTTCCAGTCATAGAGGTAAGCCGTGACCGGTCCTGCGAGTGCGCCGCCCATGCCCAAGAGCGTCTTCGACTGCTCCCCGATCGACGTCTCGAACGGATCGCGCTTGATGTTGACGACCTGACTCCAGTGGTAGGGGATGACGCCGGCGAGGAACCCGGCCGGCGCATCGGACACCATCGCGAAGTAGATCTTCCAGTTCTTGTAGCGCACCGCGGACGGGTCTTTGCCCGAGTAATAGAAGAAGGTGTCGCGGGCCGACTTGTCTGATCGGCCTTCCAGGTAGGCGCGCTGATTGACGCCGTCGAGCGTCGTCTTGACGATCCCGGGATACTCGCCCCGCTCGATCTGGGCCTTCAGGTCGTTGCCCTTGGCGCCGCCGGCGATATCGACAAGCGTCGGCAACCAGTCGAGGGACGCGAATATGTCGTTCTTGATCGTTCCCGGCTCGATGTGCCCCGGCCAGCGCACGACCAGCGGCGCACGCATGCCGCCCTCCCAGGTGGACAGCTTGCCGCCCTTGAAGGGGGTGGTGCCGCCATCGGGGTAAGAGATCGTCTCGGCGCCGTTGTCGGTGGTGAACACGACGATCGTGTTGTCGAGCTCGCCCATCTCCTCGAGCTTCTTCAACACGTAGCCGATGTTGTCGTCCATCTGCTTCATGCCGGCTTCGTTGACGCCCCAGTCCTTGCCGCCGGGCTCACCCACCATCCCCATGTACTTGTCGTTCAGCACGGTCGTGACGTGCATGCGCGCGGGGTTGTACCAGGCGAAGAACGGCTTTTTGGTCTTTTCGGGGTCGTTGCGGTCGAGGAAGTCGATGAGCTTGGCCGAGATCTCCTCGTCCACGCCCTTCGAGCGCTCGAGCGTCAGCGGCCCCTGATCCTGGCAGGTCTGGTTCGCGCTCGTGCCATCGGACGACTTGCACGAGAGCACCGGCCGCGGCGGCGTCAGGCACGGGGTGGTCAAAGGATCGACCGCCGCGGGATCCAGGGGCAGCCCGGGGATCGGCGTGTTCCGGCAGACCGGCGCGACCGTCTGCTCGGTCGGCGTCTTGTTGATGTCGGGGAAGCTCACCCCCTGCATGGCATCGAGGTGGTAGAGGTAGCCCCAGAACTCCTGGAACCCGTGCGCGGTCGGCAGCGCATCGGTGTGGTCGCCCAGGTGGTTCTTGCCGAACTCGCCGGTGTTGTAGCCGAGGTCGTGCAGGAACTTGGCGATGGCCGGCGTGCCGGGCCGCAGATAGGACGGGCTGCCCGGCAGTTGCGGCGGGATCATCCCGGTCCTGAGCGGATGCATGCCGGTGAAGAAAGCGTTGCGACCCGCCGTGCAGCTCTGCTCGGCGTAATAGGTCATGAACTTCGCACCCTCCCGGCCGATGCGGTCGATGTTCGGCGTCTCGCCGACCGCGATGCCTTGGTGGTAGATGCTCGGCTGCATCCAGCCGATGTCGTCGCCCATGATGAACAGGATGTTGGGCTTCTGCTGCGGCGCCTGCGCGACGGCCGGAGCGGCCATCGCGGCGGACATCAGGGCCGTGGCCCCGATCAGGGCAGCCTTGGCCCGCATGTGCCGGACGCGGAAGCGTCCGCCGGGCGTTTGTGAGGACGCACGATCACTGGTCATGGGCTCTTCCTCTCTCTGATGATGCAGCGGAAGCCGACATGGCTCGTCGAGGTGTCGACCGGCTGCGGGTGACGCGCCGCCGGACGGTAGCGGCGGCAGTAATTGGGCGCACACAGGTGTGAGCCGCCCTTCAGCACCCGGCGCGGAATCCGGGTATCGGGCTCGCAGGGCGCGTAGCTCTGGTCCTCGCGCCCGCCGCGCGGGTTCTCGGGAATGCAGCACGCCTTCGGTGCATCGGCCGGATGCCTCGGCGTGTAGAAGTCGCTGGTCCATTCCCAGACATTGCCGATCATGTCGTAGAGGCCGTAGCCGTTCGGTGGGAAGGCGGTGACCGGGGAGGTGCGCTCGTAACCGTCGAGACGCATGTTCTGGAATGGAAAGGCGCCCTGCCAGGTGTTGGCCATCTGGTGGCCGTCCGGCGCGAAGTCATCGCCCCAGGCGAACTCCGCCTGGTCCAGTCCGCCACGGGCGGCGAATTCCCATTCGGCCTCGGTCGGCAGATCCTTGCCGGCCCATCGGGCATAGGCCGCCGCATCGGCATAGGCGACATGCACGACCGGATGGTCGTCGAGGCCCTTGATCGACGAGCCCGGGCCGTAGGGACGCCGCCAGGTCACCCTGGGCTTGAATGCCCACCACTGGCTGAAGTGATGCAGATCGACCGGATAATCCGGCGGGCTGAACACGAGCGAGCCCGCATGGAGCAGGTGCGGCAGGGCGCCGGGATAGTCCTTCGGGTCGGGCGCGATTTCCGCGACCGTGACGTGCCCGGTGGCCTCGACGAAGCGCCGGAACTGGCGGTTGGTGACCGGCGTCCGGTCGATCCAGAACGCATCGACGCTGACGCGATGGACCGGCGCCTCCTCCGGATAATGCCGGTCCGAGCCCATGCGGAACGTGCCGCCGGAAATCCGGATCATGCCGCCGTGTTCCAGCGGCCTGTCAATGATACCGTCTAGCGAATCGACGACGTCCGCGTCAGTCATGACATCCGTCCTCGAAAGGGTGTGCGCTGTCAGCGTGACGTGCTGGCGGACATGGCTAAGGCCTTACCTGAGTGCTCGCATCGTAGACGAGTCGGCGGAGCTTGCTTGACCGTGCAGGACATCCACTTGACCGATGAGGACAATCGCAAGAACCATTGCTCCCGTCCTGGCATGTGGGCAGTGTCGTCCCGTTCGCGGCCAAGGGTCTATTGGGTCGATCCTGAAATCGATGGCGGCAGACCCTGATTTGTGTCTCCAGGAGGACGAGCAGCAGCCCATTGCTCGCCGCCTGCGAATGCTGTGGCTGTCGGACCCGGCCGAGGCGGACGGTGCGGCGGCCTCCTTAAGATTCAGGGTTTGCCTCCGTCAGTTTCGGGATTCTACACCAGTGAAGCAGGCCGCCGGGACGTGTATCCTGCTTTGCTGTAAGACCTTCCAGAACGCGCCCGGCAACCCGGCTACACCCAAAGGAAACGCGCCATGACGCGCATCCTGATCGCCGACGATCACGACGTGGTCCGCTCCGGCGTCCGGGCCATCCTGGAGGGACATGAGGGCTGGGAGGTGGTCGGCGAGGCCCGGGACGGCAAGGAGGCCATTGACAAGGCCCTTGGCCACCCGCCCCGACGTCGTGGTCCTCGACTATGCCTTGCCGCTGGTGAACGGCGTCGAGGCCACCCGCCAGATCCGCGGACGTGTTCCCGGCATCGAAGTCCTGATCTTCACCATGCACGACACCGACAGCCTGATCCGCGACGTTCTCGAGGCCGGCGCCCGTGGCTTCCTGCTCAAGTCCGATGCCAAGCAGTTCCTGTCTCGGCGGTGGAGAGCCTGGCGGCCCACAAGCCCTTCTTCACGGGCAAGGTCTCCGAGACCCTGCTCGAGACCTATCTGGCGAAAGGATCTGCGGACAAGTCGGCGCTGAGCTCACGCGAGAAGACGGTCGTGCAACTGATCGCCGAAGGCAAGACCAACAAGCAGATCGCCGACATCCTCAGCATCAGCACCAAGACGGCCGAGACCCATCGGGCCCTGGCCCTGCGCAAGCTCAACCTCGACACCACCGCAGCCCTCATCCGCTACGCGATCCGCAACAAGCTCGTGGAGGCGTGATCCTGAACCCTCGGGAGCGCCGCCTTCGGCCTCCCGACGTGCCAACCCCTGGAGGCTGCCATGAGCCTGCCGTCCAAACCTGTGTTGAACCAACTGCCGGATCCGGCAGGCCTGCGCCACCCGGCCACGGATCTGCCTGCGCATGCAACCTCCCGGAAGGCGGGAGCGAAAGGCGTGATCCGCATCGGCGTTGCCAGCGAGGTCGGTCCTCTCCTGCGTGCGTTCGGGGCCGACCCCGGTGAGGTGATCCGCCAGGCCGGTCTCGATCCGGAACTCTTCGAGGACGAGAACAACGTCATTCCTTATGCGGCCCTGGGCCGGGTGCTCACGGCGTGTGTCGAACACACGCGTTGTCCGCACTTCGGCCTTCTCGTCGGACAGCGGGGGACGCTCTCGTCGCTCGGTCCGATCGGAGGGCTCCTGCAACACTCGCCGACCGTCGGCGACGCCCTGTCGGCCCTTGTCAGGCATCTGCATCTCCATGACCGCGGCGGCGCTCCCACGCTGGCGATCGATGGGGATGTGGTGACCCTGGGCTACGCCGTCTATGAGCCGGGGGTGGAGAGCCCCGAGCAGATCGCGGATTGCGCCATGGCGGTGGCGGCGAATATCATGCGGACACTGTGCGGACCGGATTGGGTGCCGGACGAGGTGCTGCTGCCCCGTCACCCGTCGGTGGACCTGGGAGCCTATTGGCGCGTCTTCCAGGCGCCGGTGCGCTTCGACCAGGAGACCGCCGCCGTGGTCTTCCCGACGCGCTGGCTCGACCACCGCATCCAGGACGCGAATCCGGTCTTCCGCCAGGTGTTCGAGGCCCATATCCGGGAACTCGAAGCCGCTGGAGCAGACGATTGGAAAGAGACCCTGCGCCGCGTGCTGCGGACCGAGATCCTGACGAACCGGTGCTCGGCCACGACGGTCGCCGAACGTTTTGCCCTCCACCGCCGCATCCTGAGCCGGCATCTGCAAGCCGAGGGAGCGGGTTTCCGGAGTCTTGTCGACGAGACGCGGTTCGAGATCGCACGCCAGTTGCTGACCCAGACCAGGATCCCGCTCAGCGAGGTTGCCGTGGCGCTCGGCTATTCCGAGGCGAGCGCCTTCACGCGGGCCTTCCGCCGCTGGTCGGGGCAGCCCCCGGCGGCCTGGCGCTCGGAGCACGGGCCGGCTCAGTCCGGCCACTGGCCTCCTCGATCGCCGGAGCGGGCGCGACCTTGATCGTGGAACGGATGGCCCGATCAGGGATCGCCTCCGTGACGATGCTCTAGCAGTCCGAGCAGATGCCCTTGTCGACCTCCCGGTCGATCCGACGATTTTGCCGCTGCATCTGTCGGGTCGCGGTCGCATCGTTCGTCAAGAAGTCGTTCCGCGGTTGCGTCACCGCATCCCGCTCGAGGGTCTGCTCCGACGGGATCACGATCTCACCATCGCGGATGGGAGGCTTAGGATCCTGAGAGCCCGGCGTGGCGGTCGCCAGGATTCCGAGTGCGGCGAGCACACGGCGTGCCCTGCCGGACCGTTCTCGTCGAGGGCAGCAACGTCAGGGTTCCCGTGGAGTGCGCCCGCTGATTGGCATCATTTCCTGACAGTGGCAGGCGCAGCGTTGCGATCCATCGTCGGTGACGATGGTTGAAAGCGTGATCGCCTGTGTCTTTCATGAATCCGAGGACGCTGGGTAAAACACCCACAGCGTCCTCGGCGGTTCATCCAACTCCAATGGAGTTTCCATTCCCCAAGCAAACGGGCCAGGCGTCTTTGTCCATGACATTGGTCAACGCGCCAAGCCCCGCGGGACGACGTAAACGATCAGTTCCGCGGCGTACCCGCAACCGCATTCCAGATCCTATCCTTTGCGGTGACGAGCGCCGGAATGGCCAACTCGGCCGGCGGCTGCGTCCGTTTCTCTCCGGCCACGACAAGGACAGCCATCCAGATCTCGCCGTCGGTGTAGTAGGGGTCTCCTTCCCCGTTGCGGCCGTTCAGCGTTGGGCCGATCCCGGAGACCTGGTAGCGCGTCGTGACCATGCCGGCTCGAACGAGATCATCGATCAGGCCGTCCCGCTCGGCATCGATGTCCGGTGCAATATGATGGGTAACCTGGCCGGTGTAGCGGCTGACGCCGACGCCGCGGTCGAAGGTCACCGAGCCGAGCCAGACGGGTCGCCCCTCCTCGCCACTCTCCAGCACCTTCCAGAAGCGTACGTGATGGCGCTGGTCGGCACTCGATCCGACGGGCTTTTCATAGGCCAAGTCCTCGCGCCGCCCCTCAAAGAAGAGGGGGCTTACCGGCGCCTCGGTGTCGGGGCGGTGGAGAAGCACGCTGCCGATGATACCAAGACTGCTTCGCAGCGTGATCGGATCGGCCGGGTACCAGCCGGCGGCATGCATGGCGCGAACGACATCCTCCTGCGATCCGACGAGGCCGACGTTGAGTGGACCACCAGGAATACCCTGCTTCGTGTGCGTCACCAGGAGCCGGCCTGCGAGCCCGCGCTGGTGCTCGTAATGGGTCCACGCCAATGGCAGCGCCACATAGGCCAGCAGGACATAACCGCCGAGCACGATGGCCGCGATGAGCAAGCCCTTGCGGATCCGCGAGGCGACCTGGGTAGTTGCCCGATGGGGCCCGGTCATCACAGGTCCTCCAGGACGGACACGGTCCTGACCTGGATTGCGAACGGAGTGTGATGGGCCATGACTACCTCTTGGTTTTGCGGGTTTCGCTTTGGGAGCCGCCGGTCAGCGCGGGCGAGGGACCATTCGCCTCCTGGGGTGTTTCCGGCTCCGGGCATGGCTCGCGCGCCAGGCCGAGGGGGGCTGCCCGGCCCAGCGCCGGAAGGCCCGCGTGAAGGCGCTCGGCTCGGAGTACCTCAGCATGACCGAGATCCGGTCCAGGGCCATGTCGGTGTTGGTCAGCAGGTCACGGGCGATCGTAAACCGGATCTCGTCGACAACCTGCTGGAATGTGACGCCCTCGCGGGCCAGGTGCCGGCTCAGCGTGCGGTGGTGTATCGAGAACAGGCGGGCGATCTCGATCGAGGTGCACGGTCCCTTCAGCAGTTCGGTCTCGAGCACCCGGCGCAAATCCACGCTGAAGCGGCTCGAAGCGTGGCCCGTCCGCGGCTGGGCGTCGACATCGCGTCTTGAGGTCATCGCCGTCGGCCGAGGCCGACAACAGCCAAAGTGTCCGTCATAATGAGTCCCGTCCGGTTTTCGTGCGGGCCGACCGGGCTTGCGCCGGCATGAGATGTCCCATCATAGCCGGGTGATTCCCGCCTGCTTGATCGATCAGGACGTTCCGGTGACAGATCCGGACATCCGGCTCCGACGGCCGCACTTCGAGCACGGGCATGATGTCGAGCACGGGCATGATGAGATCGGCACCCCGCTCGCGGCGTCGGTGGATGCGATCCGGCGGCAGCGGCATCCGGGAGGGCTGTCTGGAAGTGTCAAGTCGGTGTCCGGCCCGGTCAAGCAGGCCTTCCTCCACACGCCTAGGATGACCGTCGTTTTGCCGCGAAGATTTCTTGCGTGCCGCGTTGGTCGTCAAACCTGCGCCATCCGTCGCCCGCCGGGTTCGGCTCCGCTCCCGGTGCGGTCATGGGCATGGCTGCCATGGAGATCCCCATGAGACAAAAGTTGCTCACGCTTTGCCTGTCGTCGGCCTTGCTCGCGGGTTCGGCCCTTGCCGCCTCCGCCCAGGCCCCGCCCAACCAGGCCCCCGGCAAGCGGCCGAACGTCGTCATTCTGATGACCGACGACACCGGCTGGAACGATTTCGGGGCCTATTCCGGAGGCGGCGCGGCTCTCGGCCATCCGACCCCGAACATCGACCGTATCGGGCGGGAAGGCGCAGTCTTCACGAACTGGTACGGCCAGGCGAGCTGCACGGCCGGACGCGCTTCATTCATCACGGGACGCATCCCGATCCGCTCGGCGCTCTCGATCGTGGTCGCCCCCGGCGACGAGAATGCGCTGCGCAAGGAGACGCCGACGATTGCCGAATTCTTCAAGCGGAACGGCTACTCGACCTACTTCTCGGGCAAGTGGCATCTCGGCGACAAGCCGGAATCGTATCCGATCGAGCACGGCTTCGACGAGATGAAGGCGTTCGCGGCCTACTATCCCGGCGTCTATACCTACAGCGATACGTCGAAGTGGTTCCACCCGTGGTTCCCCTCCTACAACGCGGAATTCTCGCGGGGCTACTTCGACGTGGTGAACATGTTCGAATGGGAGGGCGTGGCGGGCCAGCCGGCGACCAAGGTCGCGACCATCAGCTATGACTACCTCGCCGAGTTCGACGTCCGGCAGACCGACTATGCGGTCGACTACATCAAGGCGCATGCCAACGACGACAAGCCGTTCTTCATGGACGTCAACTTCATGAAGATGCACAACCCGACGAACGCCTCCGCGAAGTTCGCCGGCCGGTCGCGGCTGGGCGACTATTCCGACTCGGTGATGGAACTCGATGACGACATCGGCCGCATCATGGACGCGATCCGGGCGGAGGCGCCGAACACGATCGTCGTGCTGACCGCCGACAATGGCGCCTGGCAGGACGCCTATCCCGATGCCGGGACCACGCCGTTCCGCGGCGAGAAAGGCAGCGCGTTCGAGGGCGGCTGGCGCACGCCGGGCCTGATGTGGTGGCCAGGCCACATCCCGGCCGGCGCGAACTACCACGAGATGATGTCACACATCGACTGCTGGTCGACGCTCGCGGCAATGACCGGGCTCACGCCTCCGCCGCACGGAGCCTGGACCGGCGACGACGGCAAGCCGATCTACTTCGACAGCATCGACAACAGCGCCTACATCCTCGGGCAGGCCCCCCATTCGGCGCGCCGGTCATGGATCTACATCGACGGCGAGAGCTTCATGGGAGCGCGCGCGGACGTGGCCGGCGATCCGGCCAATCCAGATCTCAACATCGCATGGAAGTACCTGTGGACGGCCAAGGACACCTGGCTCGGGCCCGAGCAGAACCTGGGCGCGATCGGCTCGGTCTACAATCTGACCATGGACCCGTTCGAGAAGTACGACATGACGTTCAACGGCGCGATGTCGTCACGGATGGCGACGTCCTCGCCGGGCAAATATGCCGGGCAGGACAACGGCTGGGTGCTGGCCCTGATCTACCCGGTCCTGATCGATTTCGACAAGTCGATCATCGAGTATCCGAGCATCAAGCGGTACCCGGGCGGAGCCTCGAACGATCTCAGGCCCGATCTCCAGCGTCCGGACAATCCGGTCCCGTTCCTCGATCTGAGGAACCCGCCTCGTGTGAAGTCCGGCGGTGGCTAGCTTCCTTCCGTGGCAATCGGGCGGGGCGCGCATCACATGCGTCCCACCTCGGTCAGCCTGATGCGGCCACCGACAGGATGGCTTGTTAGGGGTTAACCAGCCTGTCGGTGGCAAGCACACCAGCTCCTCGGAAGGGAATGAGAGGCTGACATCCAACCGATCGCCGACGGGTTACGCCTTCGGCTGGGCTCCGATTTCGACGGTCACCGTCCGCTCCTGGCCCTGGCGGAAGAGCGTGAGCGACACGGACTTGCCCGGGGCCACGTTCGCGATCTTCCGCGCCACGTCCTTGGCATCGCCGATCCGTTCCCCGTCCACGGCGACGATGGTGTCGCCGATCCGGACGCCCGCCTTGGCCGCAGGGCTGTCCTTCTGGGCCTCGGCCACGAGGACGCCCTTGGGCTCTTTGAGGCCGATGGCCTCGGCGAGCTCCTTGGTCATCGGCTGCATCTGCACGCCGATGAAGCCGCGGGCCACCTGGCCGCCGTTCTTGAGCGAGGTCACGATCGTGTCGACCGTGCTGGCCGGGATGGCGAAGGCGATGCCGACATTGCCGCCCGACGGCGAGAAGATCGCCGTGTTCACGCCGACCACTTCGCCCGCGAGATTGAAGGTCGGACCGCCCGAGTTGCCCTTGTTCACGGGAGCGTCGATCTGGATGTAGTCATCATAGGGGCCGCTGCCGATATCGCGGTGCTGGGCCGAGACGATGCCGGCCGTCACCGTGCCGCCGAGGCCGAATGGATTGCCGATCGCCATCACCCAATCACCGACCCGTGCCTTCTGGGGCGCGAGGCGAACATAGGGGAAGTCGTTGCCCTCGACCTTCAGCAGAGCAAGATCGGTCTTGGGATCTGTGCCGATCACCTTGGCGTCGTAGGACTTGCCGTCATCCAGGGTGACCTCGACTGCCGACCAATTCTCGATGACGTGGTTGTTCGTCACCACGTAGCCGTCGGCCGAGATGAAGAAACCGGAGCCCATGGACTGGCCGAACTGCTTCGGCTGCTGGCTCGGGCCCTGCTGGCCGTCGCGGAAGAAGCGCTCCATCGGGTGACCCTTGGGCAGGTCGGGGGTCGAGAGCCCCGGGCCGTCTTGATCGCCGTCGCGGCTGGCCACGTTCTGGACCTTCACCTTGACGGACACCACCGCGGGCTTCACCCGCTCGATCACGTCGGCGAACGATGGGGCGCCCTGCACGGGCTGCGCCATGGACCGCAGTTCCGCATGAGCCTCGTTCGGAGCGATGAGCCCGGTCTGGACCGCGCCGCCGGCAATGAGGGCAGCCACGGCGGCGGCGCCGAGCCACTTGGCGGTGCGCTTGTGGGCGCGACTGGAATTCACGTTTGGCATCTGGTCTTCCTCCTTGAACCCCTCGGGTTCGTCATGAGACCTGGATGCCAGAGCCGCCGTTACGGCGTCCTGACGCAGACATGAAGACTTCGTAAGACTGGAGTGGTGTCGCCCGAGCAACGCGCTGTCTTGCGAAAGCCCACCGGGCACGCCTTGCAGTTTCGGACCGCCGTCTCCGATATCCCATCCGGCTCCCTGAGTGCATTTCTGCGAATTCCGCCGTGGGGAAATCGAGGATCAGGATCATGCCCTGCGGCGGCTGAGATTGCCGGCCTGAACCTTCACATGCTGGATGAATCCGTCCAGGTCCATGCCATGCACATCCCGATACAGCAGCCAGATTTGCTCGCCCCGCAGGCCAATCCTCTCAAGGTCCAAGAGGATCATGAGGCCGGCGAACGGATCGTCGATGATCTGTCCCAGAACGGAGACCGTGCCCACATTGCCGGCAGCAAGCTCTGCGATGGCTCCAGTGAGAGTGTCCGAGGCTTCGAGCATCTGCCGACGCTATCTCCGTTGAATGTCAAAGCGTGGTCACAAGCCTTGAGTGCAATCCCGCCAACTAACCATGCGCCTTCTCGAAAGGCGCTTGTCGAATCACGCGTCTGATCGAGGCTGCAGCTTGGAGCCGTCGGCGTAAGCCTTGCACTCCGCTTCGTTCGCGAGTTCCTCAAGGTGCTCGGCGGTTTCAAGGAGCTGTTCGCGTGCTTCGTCGATCGCGATCTTCTCGACGATGGTCCGGATCGCCTGTGCCTGACGGCGATACTCGACAGCTTTTGGAACGGCGATCGAGAGACATGCTCGACCTTGACATGTCGGAGGCATCGGCCCCGCCCGTTCGACCTCGATTGAGACCGTCACGGTGAGGACCGGCTGCCGATGCTCGTCCGTCACCTCAATCCGAACACCGTCGGGGGTGGCACTTTGCATCTTGAGCAATCGGTCCCGCATCAGATCCGCCGCAGTGCGCACGGCCTCGATCTCGGCGGCGCGGAGGCTGTCGATCTCATAACCAACCTCGTCGCGGTTGAAATCTGAACCCAGGAGGAGGTCGAAATAGAAGCGCGGCATCGGCGTTATGAACCGGTCAAGGCAAGTGAATGGGTCATCGAAACGGGTATCCGCCCGCTGGCGCTCTTTGAGGGCTGCCTTCAGGCGGGCGGGTTCGGCACCGATATTGCCCCTACGGACCGACAGGACGGCTATTAGCGAGGAAAGCATCCGCCCGCCTTGCTGTCACAGGCCAATGACTTGCTTGATTAAGACAAACCTCCTGCGTCATCCTTTGAAAGACTCTTCAAGTCACCGCCAAGTGGCTGAGGATCCCATAATAGTGGGTTAGACCGAACGTGCTGGGTACGCCGAAACCGGCGTCGTCGGTGATGATCAGCAGGACGTTGGGCGCGCCTTTCGGTGGCAAGACGCGGGGTGCCATCAAGCCGTCGTCCCAGGCCACCGAACGCCGGGTCTGGGGCGGGGAGTTGCGGTCCATCGATGGTGGCCGTGGCATCCGGGGCGCCGGGGGCGATCGTCTGCTGGGATTAGGCCACGGAGATCACGAGGAGGCTGGCGTTGGCGAGGTAAACGGCAAACAATGTAGCTTTCTTGATGTCCGCGATCCTCCGGCGAGAGGCGGCAGATCTAGCTCCCGGCGAGCAAGGCAAGGGAGATCGTCCTTGGTTCAGAGCGCACGACTTATGAGTACAAAATTTACATCAATTCACGGAAGCGCACTTAACTGGAGGGGCCAATGGCTTGACAGAACCGGACAGGCGTCAGGCTACAGTCCCAAAGGGTTGCCGGGCCAATGGCTGTGGCATGATTTGTGGGATATCTGTCCACTTCGATTGAGCCAATCGCCGGAGTACGGGCCTTTGCGGCGTGACCGGATGAGTGGCATAAGAGCCTGCCGGAAGGCGCCCATCGCAACTGTGTTAAATTCAGTGGGAAAGGCCGCTTCTGGCATTCCTGCGACGTAAGACCTTGGTCCGCTTCGGCGCCCATGAGCCGACGTTTGTTGGGTGACCGGAACGCGAGAGGCTGCCCCAAACTGGACCTATACCAATCTGGAGTGCGGTTCTGAACTGGATGGGATTTCGTTTTGACGATCCACAAATCGACGGAACGCACCATATGCTCGGTGCTGGGAAGTTGTTACTTCGCAACATAGTGTTGCGAAACGGCTACTAAAGCAGTCTCGGCCGTGCAGAACGGGGGACAGCATGCTCATTACTAAGGCAGATAATACGAAAGTTCCGCACAACTGACAAACAAACAGGCTTGTTTGTTTGTAATCAGTCTGCCAGTTTCAACGCCACGGGAGAAACGGAATGAAGCCCCGCGGTCGTAGGAAAACACAGCAGGAGCGCAGCGCCGACACGACGCTCAAGCTGCTCAACGCGACTATCGATCTGCTGCATGACCGTGGACTTTACCGCATGTCGACTTCTGACATCGCAGAGGCTGCCGGAGTGTCGCGAGGTGCACTGACTCATCACTTCAACTCGAAAGAGGAGATCATCGCGGCGGCAGTCTCCCATCAACTGCGCAACGCGACGGCCGGCCTTCACGAGATGGCCGATGGGATACGTCAATCCGGAGGAACGTCCGACAAGATTGTCGACTACCTGTGGCGGATGATGAACCACCGCCTGTTCTACGTCACAATGGAGTATTTGCCTGAGGCAAGGCACAACAAAGAGTTCCGTGCGGCTATCATTCCGGTCGTCAAGGAATTTCATGCAGGCCTCAACTCCGTTTGGGCCGAACTCGCAGGGCAGGTTGGCGTTGAGGTCGAGCATGCGCTCGTCCTGATGAACGCGACGATGTGCATGATCCGCGGGATGATCGCTCAATCCGCCACTAGAGACGATCCGGCTTACTTCGATGCGCTGCTCGATTTCTGGAAGGAGCGGATGCGCCGTGAATTCATGCTGAAGAATGATGAATACCCCGCAGGTGCGGGCGAACCGAAGCAGAGTCTGGCTGCGCTTAAGATCTCCTCGGCGAAGCCACGGCATCAGGGAGCGATGAAAGGGCGGTAAACGTGCACGCACACGCAAAGGCACCCATGCTAGCGACCCATGATACATTCACACATCCCTTGGCCGTAGAGAGGGTCCGTCTCGCCTTCGGAGGACTGAAGGCCTTGGACGGGGCATCGTTCCACGTCGAGCCGGGGATCGTGACCGGACTGATCGGGCCCAACGGTGCCGGAAAGACGACGATGTTCAACGTCATCTCCGGCCTTTACAGAGCAAATTCCGGATCCATCAGATTCATGGACCATTCCATTGAGCGCTTAAGCCCTCACAAGATCACCCGGCTCGGGCTTGTTCGGACGTTTCAGATCGCGCGCGGCTTTCCCAAGCTCTCGGTATTCGAGCACCTGATGGTCTATGGCGCGCAACAGCCTGGCGAAGGCATTGGTACAGCCTTGGCTGGATCGGCGAGCGCGCGACAGCGTGAGGCGGAACTAGCGGAGAAGGCTTTGTCCATCGCTGCGCGCCTGCGGCTGTCCCACGTTATCGACAACAAGGTGACGGCTCTCTCCGGGGGGCAGAAGAAGCTCCTGGAGATTGGGCGAGCCCTAATGGCCGAGCCTCGCATGATTCTGTTCGACGAGCCGGCGGCCGGCGTGAACCCCACGCTCGCTGAGGAAATCGGCGACCACCTGCTCGCGCTCGTGTCCGAGGGCATGACGGTGCTGCTCATCGAGCACGACATGGCGCTGATCGAGCGCATCTGCAAGCGTGTGATCGTGATGGCGCAGGGCCGGACACTTGCTGAAGGAACCTTCGACGACGTGCGGGAAAACCGCGAAGTTCAGGATGCGTACCTTGGAGGGCGCAGATGAGGTTATTGGATGTCGAAGGCATCGTCGGCGGCTATGCCTCGGCCGAACACATCGTGAAGGGCGTGGCCCTGAGCGCGGATACGGACGAGGTCGTCACCATCATCGGGCCAAATGGCGCCGGCAAGTCGACCGCGCTGAAGCTGATCTCCGGACTGCTGTCCCCGTCGCAGGGGCGGGTTTTGATCGACGGCGAGGACATCACGGGTCAGTCGCCGCAGGCCATCGCAAAGGCGGGCCTCGGCTTCGTGCCGCAGGAGCGCAATGTCTTCGGTTCGCTCACGATCGCGGAGAACCTCGAAGTCAGCTGCCTGTTCGAACGCAGCGCGGCAAAAAGGCGGATGGAAGAGGCTTATGCACGATTTCCGATGCTGTTCGACAAACGCCGTATTTCGGCCCAGAGTCTGTCAGGCGGACAACGTCAGATCCTCGCCATAGCGATGGCTCTCATGGGCAAGCCCCGCGCACTTCTGCTCGACGAGCCTACGGCAGGTCTCAGCCCGAAGGCAGCGCACGAGCTCTTCGCATACATCCGAAGTATCGCCAACGAAGGCATAGCGATCCTCATGGTCGAGCAGAATGCGCTTGAGTCTCTCGAGGTCTCCGACCGCGCCTATGTGCTCGTCGATGGGCGAAATCATCTCGATGGACCGGCCGAAACCGTCGCCAACGATCCCGATATCCGCCGTCTTTTCCTGGGCGGACGCGCCACCAAACCGACTGGGGTTGGCCAGCAGGCCGATCTCCCGCGTCACTGAAGAGGACAGTATCATGACAGATATCACGCGCAGACATATTCTCGGCGCTGGCGTCGCCTTTGTCGGCACAGTGGCAATGCCGGCGATCTTGCGGGCACAGACGGGTCCCATCAAGCTCGGAACGCTGACCCCGCTCACTGGCTCGGGAGGCTCCTACGGCCCGGCCATGGCGAATACTGTGAAGAAGGCCGCAGACGAGATCAACAAGGCAGGCGGCATTCTCGGACGTCAACTGCTCATCATCTCGGAAGACGACCAGACCAGCCCTGAGGCCGGTCTGCGCGCCGCACGCAAGCTCATCGATATCGACAAGGTGTCAGCCATCATCGGCACCTGGGCCTCCGCGGTCACCACGGCAGTTGTGCCGGTGTGCTCGCAGTCAGGCGTGTTCCTCTCAACCGTTTCCGGTGCGGAGCCGATCACTCTGCTCCCCCACCAGGGTTTCCTGATCCGAACGCAGCCGACCACGACCCTGCAAGGAACCAAGTTCGGAGAATTCGCCCTCGGCGCCAATGCCAAGACCGTGGCGTTCGTCTCGCCGCAGACGCCCTTCACCGAGTCTCAATATGCAGCGCTGACCAAGACCGTCACGGCGGCTGGCGGAAAGACCACCTCGCTGATCTACGACGACAAGAAGACGACCCTGCGCACCGAGGTCGATCAGGTGCTGCGCGGCAAGCCTGATGCGATCGTGATGGGCGGCTATACCAACGATACCGCGGTGCTCGTCCGCGATCTCTACCGCGCCAATTATCGCGGCAGCCTGTTCGGCTTCGGTTATTCCGTGAACAAGCAGCTTGTGGATGCGCTTCCGGCGGATGTGAGCGAGGGCATCTACACCCTGTCTCCGTCTCCTGCCGAAGGCAGCAACGCCTACAAGAATGTGGCGCGTCTCCTCGGAGTCGACTCGCCCGATACGTATAGCTGCCAAGTCTATGATCACCTCAACCTGATCGCCATGGCCATGGCGGTCGGCAAGGGCGACACCGGCACCGTTATCAAGGACAACGTGCGCAAGGTATCGCAGGGCGGCGGCGAGCGCGTCGAAACCGCAGTCGATGGGCTCAAGCTGATCGCCGACGGCAAGAAGGTCGATTATGACGGCGCTTCCGGCCCCTGCGACTTCACCGACATCGGCGACATCACCGATGCCAAGTTCCGTTATGAGCAGGTCAAGGGCGGTAAGATCACCCTGCTGAAGATTGCGTGATGTTCGACGCGGTCCTTCAAGCCCTTGTCAACGGCCTGATCGCCGGAGCGCTCCTGGCAATTCCGGCGCTTGGCTTCAGCGCCATTTTTGCGGTGTTGCGTTTCCCGAATTTCGCAATCGGTGCGCTGGCTACGGCCGGCGCATACGTCGCCTGGATCGCGAACGTCACCTTCGGGCTCCCGATCGTCGCGGCGATCGTCGTTGCCTTCGTGAGCGCGGCGATCTTCGGGGCGGCGCTTGAGTACGGAGCGCTGGAACGTCTTGGACGGGGCGGTGCGCTGATGAAGGCCATCGGATCGCTTGCCATGGCGATGGTGATCGAGAACGTCGTTCGCTTTTTCTTCGGCAACGATTTGAGGGCGTTCGACCTTCCATTGGCTCGCGATCTTGTCTTCGGCCCGATCCGGATCGGGCCGCAGCAGATCACCAACTTCATCTTCGCTCTTGCGATCATGGTTGCGGTCTGGGCCTTTCTGTCGTTCTCGTCGCTCGGACGCTCGATGCGGGCGGTTGCCGACAATGCCGACCTGGCGCGCTTGAAAGGCATCAACCCTCGCTTGATCGCGCTGGTCACTGTCGCGGTCGGCAGCGGCTTATGCGGCGTCGGAGGCACGCTCATCGGCCTGGATACGTCCATCGATCCTCTCCTGGGCGGACGCGTGCTCCTGTCGGTGTTCGCCGCCGCGGTTCTGGGTGGGCTCGGGAGCATTCCCGGCGCTGTGGCGGGTGCCTTTGTCATCGGTATCGTGGAAGAGTTCACGGTGCTTGCGCTGGCTCCCGCGTATCGCCTCGCCGTCGGCTTCATCGTCATCCTTGTGGTGCTCGTGATACGGCCTTCGGGTCTCCTCGGTAGCAAGGCGGGCTGACAACATGCTGACCTATATCCTGTTCATGCTGGTCGTCGGCTCGATCTATGCGCTGTTGGCGCAGAGCCTCATGCTGTCCTGGGGACTGGCGGGGCTTGTCAATCTCGGCCTTGCCGGGTTCTTTGCGGTCGGCGCCTATGCTTCGGCGATGCTCACAACATGGGAGCAAGTGCCGATCCTGGTCGGCGTTTTCGCGGCCGTGCTGGCCGGAGGTTTCGCGGGCCTGCTGGTGTGCTTCTCGACCCTTCGCCTGCGGGACGACTACCTCGCGATCGTGACGCTCGGCTTTGCCGAAATCGTGCGGATCGTGGCCTCGAACGAAGTCTGGCTCACCGGAGGCACCGATGGCATCTCCGGCGTTCCGGTCATGATCGCCCGTGACACGGGAATCTGGTTCCATCTCGGGACCCTGTTGATCACCGTCGCGGCCGTTGTCCTGGTCTACGTGCTTCAGCGCAGGCTTCTCGCGTCTCCATGGGGACGAGCGTTGCGCGCTGTCCGAGAGGACCAGACCGTTGCCTCCGTGGCAGGCAAAAGCATCGTGCGCTTCAAGGCCCAAGCCTTCTCCCTCGCAGCTGCGATCGCGGGTCTGGCAGGTGCGCTCTACGGCCACTACACAAGCTATGTCGCTCCGGATCAGTTCCAGCCTCTGATCACGATCTATATTTTCCTCGCGGTCACAGCCGGTGGAAACGCCCGTCCGGCGGGTGCGGTGCTGGGTGCCTATCTTCTCATCGCCTTTCTTGAGGCGACACGTTTTCTTGCCGAGATCGCTCCAGGGGTAACGGCCCTGCAAGCCGCCGCCCTTCGCGAAATCGCCGTCGGCATCGGATTGGTCATCGTGCTGACCTTGCGTCCCGACGGCTTTCTTCCCGAACGTTCACAGAAAGCTCCAGCCTCATGAACAACCAATTGCTTCAGGCCTATCTCTCGGTCACCGACGCGATCGCGCAGGACGCTTCGCCTGAGGCGGCGTACCGTGCCGTCGAGAAGGCCATCGGCGACCTGATCGGCCATCGTCTCTTTACCATCCTCGTGCGCTGCGAGGGCGGCGAGGAGGTGGAGCGGGTCTACTCGTCACAGCCGGAAGCCTACCCGGTGCAAGGCCGCAAGCGCATGGGACCTACCCCCTGGGGCGATCTCGTGCTGGCGCGCAAGCAGACCTTCCTCGGTCGCGACAAAGAAGCGATCCGCTGGGCTTTCCCCGACCATGAGCTGATCGAGAGCCTCGGGCTCGGCTGCGTCATCAACGTGTCCGTGCAGGAGGGCGGGGAGATCCTCGGGACCCTGAACGTCCTGGACGAGGAGGGGGCCTATGCGAGCGAGGATCAGGTCGCCGTCGTCCGCTCCTTCACGCCGCTGCTCATTTCCGCCCTGATGAAAGCCCGCAAGTAAAAACCATTGCTCATAGGAGACATGCGTTGTCCGCTATCCTGTTCAAGAACGCCAGCATCCTCGACGGACGCAGAAACGAAGCTCTTGCCGACCACAACGTTCTCGTGGAGAACGGAGAGATCCGTGAGGTGTCCGATGGCCCAATCACGGCTTCGTCCGCCCGCGTGATCGACCTCGCCGGCAAGACCTTGATGCCAGGCCTGATCGATTGCCACGTTCACGTCATCGCCACGGTTGCCAATCTCGGCGCCAACGCCGAGTTGCCGAACACGCTCGTGGCGCTGCGTTCCGCCAAGATCATGCGCGAGATGTTGATGCGCGGCTTCACCACCGTCCGCGACCTGGGCGGCGCCGATCATGGTCTCGTCATGGCGATCGAGGAGGGGCTTATCGAGGCTCCGCGCCTCGTCATCTGCGGCAAGGCCCTCTCGCAAACCGGCGGCCACACCGATTACCGCGGCCGGTACCATGCCCGCAACGTCGACTACTATGCGGACAAGGCCGGTAGCCTCGGTCGGGTCGTCGATGGTGTGGACGATGTTCGCCGGGCTGCCCGCGAGGAGATCAAGGCCGGTGCCCAGTTCATCAAGATCATGGCCAATGGCGGTGTGTCGTCGCCGACGGATCCGATCGCATTCCTCGGCTTGTCCGCGGACGAGATCCGCGCTGCGGTCGAGGAGGCGCGCAACGCGCAAACCTATGTGGCCGCCCACCTTTACACGGACGAGGCCATCCGCAGGGCGGTGGAGCTCGGGGTCGAATCCATAGAGCACGGCAACCTGATCTCGGCTGAAACGGCGCGGCTCGCGAAGGAAAAAGGCGCTTATGTGGTGCCGACCAATGTGACGTTTGATTATCTTGCCAAGGAAGGCGCTTCCTTCGGCCTGCCGCCTGAGTCAGTCGCCAAGATCGAGGACGTGCGCAGCCAGGGTCTTGCTGCACTTCAAACGCTGCACGATGCAGGCGTCATGATGGCATACGGCTCGGATCTTCTCGGGGAGATGCACCAGCATCAATCCGATGAGTTCATCCTGCGCGGTGAGGTGCTGCCTGCAATCGAGGTCATCCGCTCCGCCACGATCAATGCCGCCAAGGTCGTCAAGCAAGAGGGGAAGCTCGGTGTGGTCGAGGCCGGCGCCCATGCGGATCTCATCGTCGTCGACGGCGATCCCTTGAAGGACCTGTCGGTTCTGACTGGCCAAGGGCGGCGTATGCCGGCGATCATGAGAGCAGGACGCTTCGTGAAGGATGAGCTGGCAGCTTGATCGACGGAGCCTGCCGATCCGGCCGGACGACCCGTCCGGCCGGACCGCCGCCCTTGGATCGCCCTTGGGCCTTGCGCCCGGCCGCTTCGGCAATGCGCCTCGTGCGGCGACGTCGTTCCGGAATGCTCGCAACATAGGAGAAACCTGAGATGCGTCTAACCGATTTCAAGGTTCTGACCTTCGACTGTTACGGAACTCTGATCGACTGGGAAAGCGGGATGGTCGAAGCCCTGAAGCCCCTCACCAGCATGACGGATCGGCCTCTCACGCGGAACGAAAATCTGGAGGCTCATGCGCGCCATGAGTCGTCGCAGCAGCGGCAGACGCCGTCGATGCTCTACCGGGATCTCTTGAGCGTTGTCTACAAACGCCTCGCCGAGGAATGGGGCGTCCCTGCCTCCCACGAGGAATGCGCGGTCTATGGTCGCTCCGTTCGCAACTGGCCGGCTTTCCCGGACTCCTCCGACGCGCTCCAGTATCTCAAAAAGCACTACAAGCTTGCGATCCTGTCGAATGTCGACAACGAGACATTCAGCCACAGCAATCGGCGGCTTAAGGTTGAATTCGATGCCATCTTCACCGCGGAGGACATCGGATCGTACAAACCTAGCCTGCGGAATTTCGAGTACATGCTCGAAAAGCTTCAGGGCATTGGGCTTGCCAGGACCGACATCCTTCATACGGCGGAAAGTCTGTTCCACGATCACAAGCCGGCCAACGATATGGGGCTTGCATCATGTTGGATTTTCCGGCGCAAGCAGGAGACGGGCTTCGGAGCCACTATGGATCCGGGCGAAACGCCAAGTTACGACTTTCAGTTCACTAGCATGGCCGAATTGGCAAATGCGCATCGGGAGCAAGTCCGCTGATGCCAAACCTGGCAACGCGATTGACCCTTGAGAACGGAGACGGGAACGTTCGTTCCAGACACGTATCGGGACATCGCTGCCGGTATCGGATGCACCTGCGGCTCCGTCCCGGCTCTCCGACCAATGCTCCCGGATGCCGGCCACATCGAAACGCAGTCACTCCAACAAGAACGAGCTCCACACCTAGAGCACCAGAAAGGGAACCCACATGACCCACACCCGCCGGCAATTCATAGGTACGATCGGCGCCGCTACGGCGCTGATTGGTGCTCCGTCCATCCTTCGTGCGCAGGGCCAGGGCACATTCCGGATCGGAGCGCTCTGCCCGGTCACAGGATCCGGCAGCCCGTTTGGTTCCGGTATGCAGAAGATGATCATCGCGGCAGCCGAGGCGGTGAACGCCGCCGGCGGCGCCGCCGGGCGCAAGATCGAGATCGTTTCCGAAGATACCCAGACGAGCCCTCAGGCTGCAGTGCTGGCGGCGAAGAAGCTCATCGACGTCAACAAGGTTCAGGCGGTTCTCGGAACCTGGTCGTCCGGAGTTTCGCTCGCGGTGGTCCCGTTGACCAATGACGCCAACATCATCCTCATGAACACGTCCGGCGCGCCGGCACTCTCCGTGCCTCCCGCAAATTCCAAGGGACTGTCCTATCGGTTCCAAGCAACCAACGACCGCTTCGGTCGCGCATTTGCTGAGATCTGCGAAAAGGAAGGGTTCAAGCGGCCCGCCACCATGGCCTTCAACAATGCTTCCGGAATCGGCAACACGGAAGGCTTCCGCAAAGCCTGGGAGGCCAAGGGCCACAAGGTCGTCGAAAGCGTCGTGTACGAGCCAAACCAGCCGACCTATCGCTCAGAGCTGCAAAAAGTCCTGGCCGCGAACCCTGATGTGATCGTCACGGGCTCGTACCTGGCCGACACCACAATCATCATGCGCGAGTGGTATCAGAGCGGCGAGCCGGTCAAGTGGGTCATGCCGGGTTGGGCCGCCAGCCCCGACCTCGTGAAGGCGGTCGGCCCCGACGTCGTCGAGGGGATTATCTCGGTCGACTCGGTCTCGAACGAGAATGCTCCGTCCTACAAGGCCTATGACGAGGCTTACCGGAAGGCGACGGGGCAGCCGGGGCAGTCGAACGTGTATGCGGCCATGACCTGGGACATGGTGCACGCCCTGGCGCTGGCGATCGAGGCGGCCAATAGCACGGACACGGCCGCCATCAACGCCAAGATCCGTGAGGTTTCCAATCCCGCGGGGCAGCAGGTTTATACCTATGTGGAGGCCAAGGAGGCGCTGAAGAAGGGCAAGATCAACTTCGAAGGTGCCTCTTCGGTGCTTGATTTCGACCAGTACGGCGATGTGACGCCCGACTTCGGCGTCTTCTTCATCGAGGGCGGTCAGCTCAACCGCCGCTATGTCGTCAAGATCTAGCGGCCGCTTCCCACGCCCGGCTCGGTCCACCGAGCCGGGTGCTGCCATGGGTCCCTCGGCAGAGAGGCCCCCGTTTGTAGGTTGTCCATGTTCTATGCCCAGCTCCTTGTGAACGGTCTGGTCCAGGGCCTCGTCATCGGCTTGGCGGCCCTGTCGATCACGCTCGTGTTCGGAATCGCCCGGTTTCCGAATGCAGCCACCGGCGACTTCATGACCTTCGGTGCCTACGCGGCGCTATCCGCCCATAAAGCGACCGGATCAATCGCGATGGGGGGCTTGGCCGCCATCATCGCGACCGGCGTGGTCTCCCTTTTGGCCTACCTGGCAGTGTTCCGTCGCCTGGCCGAGCGATCTGTTGTCGCGCTGTTGGTGGCGTCGATCGGCATTGCCTTTTTCATCCGGGCGGTCCTGGGCGTTGCCTTCGGGCACAGCCAACAGGTCTTTCAGGTTCCGCTGTCGCGTCCCTATGTATTCGGCGGCGTCAGGATTACGCCCCTTGACCTGCAGTTGGCTCTCGTGGCTCTGGCGGCTCTCGCGCTCGTCTTTGCAATCCTGTACCTGACGCCCATTGGACGTCAGATGCGGGCCGTCGCGGACAACCGCGACCTTGCGCGAGTCTCCGGCATTCGGCCGGATCGCGTGATGATCGCGCTCTGGCTGCTCGCGGGGAGCGTGGCGGGTATCGCCGGCATGATGCTGGGAATCAAGACGATCGTCACTCCGGAATTCGGCTGGGAGATGCTGCTCCCCGCCTTCACGGCGGCCATCCTAGGCGGCATCGGGTCCCCGGTCGGCGCCGTTGTTGCCGGCCTGATCCTGGGCGTGGTGCAGGAGGTTTCAACCCCGCTCGTCGGCTTCACCTACAAGATCGCCGTGGCCTTCATCATCATGCTGGCCGTGCTTCTCGTACGGCCGCGGGGCCTGTTCGGCCGACTGGAAGGAGCACGCTGATGGAAGCCTACTTCATCGCGATCGGCATCATTGCCCTCATCTATGTGATCCTGAGCCTGGGCCTGACGCTGCAGTATGGCCTGACAGGCTTGATCAACTTCGGGCACGTCGGCTTCTTTGCGATCGGGGCATATACCAGTGCTCTGCTGGCCCTGAAAGGCGTGCCGTTGGTTTTCAGTTTTGCGGCCGCTGCCGCCCTGGCCGGTCTCGCCGCCTGGCCGATCGGCCTCGTGTCGCTTCGGCTGCGGGACGATTATTTCGCGATCGTCACGCTCGGGTTCTCCGAAGTGGTCAGGATCGTCATAACGAGCGAGAGGTGGCTGACAAACGGTGTCCAGGGCGTCCCCGGCATCCCGCGGCTCTATGACAGCCTGGGGGGATCCGTTGCTCAATTGGCCGTCTTGGTCACGGTCTTGGCCGTAACCCTCGTAGGCGTGTGGATAATCCGTCGCATCGCGGGCTCTCCGTTCGGGCGCCTCATCGAAGCCATTCGCGACAACGAGGAGGCCGTGCAGGCACTCGGAAAGGATCCGGCCCGGTTCAAGATCCAGGTGCTTGTGGTCGGTGCCGCGCTTGCCGGGATCGCGGGCGCATTCTACGCCCATTACATCACCTACATCGTCCCGGATCAGTTCATCCCGCTTGTGACATTCTACGTCTGGATGGCGATCATCATGGGCGGCGTCGGGCGTGTTTCCGGTGCGATCGTAGGCACCGCCATCCTGATGCTTTTCCTGGAGGGATCGCGCTTCCTGCGCGACATCGTTCCCGGAGTTTCCGAAGTCGATATGGCCTCGGTGCGCATCGGGGCGGTCGGTCTGCTTTTGGTGTTGTTCATCATGTATCGCCCGCAGGGTCTCATGGGGGATTATACGAAGCGATGAGCCTTGAGATCCATGACATCAGCAAAGCCTTTGGAGGCTTCCGCGCCCTCGATGGCGTCCGCCTGACCATCGAGACCGGCAGTCTGTTCGGCATCATTGGTCCCAACGGGGCTGGGAAATCGACCCTGTTCTCTGTCGTGTCGGGTTTCGCTCGCGCCGATGAGGGACAGATCCGGTTGGACGGACAGTCCCTCGACAGCCTGTCGCCTCCAGCGCGGGCCCGTGCCGGGATGGTCCGGACATTCCAGGTGCCACGCGAGTTCCGGCACCTGACGGTTCGTGAGAACCTGATGGCGGCTGCTCCGAAGCAGACGGGGGAAAGCCTGTTGGGCCTCTTCTTTCGTCCGGGCCGGGTGCGTGAGGAGGAGGGGGCGATCGCTGAGCGTGTCAATGAGACGATCCGCTTTCTTAAACTGAGCGCGGTGGCGGATCAGCCCTCCGGAAAGCTATCGGGAGGTCAGAAGAAGCTGCTGGAACTCGGCCGGGCGCTGATGGTCGAGCCGCGCCTGATCCTGCTGGACGAACCCTTCGCCGGTGTGAACCCGGTGCTGATCGGCGAAATCATGGAGCGGATTGCCGAACTCAACACGCGCGGAATTGGCTTTGTCATCATCGAGCACGACCTGGAGGCGCTGACCAGGCTCGTGCCAGAGCTCGCGGTCATGGATCGGGGCAAGGTCCTTGCGCAGGGTGCGCCGCAGGCGGTGCTCGACGATCCGCTCGTCCGGGAAGCGTATCTGGGAGGTGTCTCGTGACGCTGCTGGAAATCGATGAGGTTCGTGGCGGGTATGCCGAAGTGGATATCCTCAACGGCATTTCGCTCTCGCTGCAAAAAGGAGAGATCCTGACAGTCGCCGGGACGAACGGCGCCGGAAAATCGACGCTCGCAAAGGCTATTGTCGGGCTTTTGCCCCGCGTGCAGGGTCGAATCGTTTTTGAGGGCGCGGACTTGGCGCCGCTTCCGACCGAGGCTCGCATCGCCCGCGGCATTGGCTATGTGCCCCAGGTGGCCAACGTGTTCGGATCCCTGAGCATCCTTGAGAACCTGCAGGTCGTCGTCGGGGTAAAGGATCAAGGCAAGCGAATTGCTGAATTGTTTGAGGTGTTTCCGCTCCTGCGTGAGCGCAAGCGGACGCGGGCGGGCAGTCTCTCCGGCGGCGAACGTCAGCAGCTTGCGTTTGCACGCGCGCTGATGACGCGCCCCCGCCTGATGATCCTCGACGAACCCACGGCGGCTCTTGCGCCGGCGAAGGTCGCGGACGCCTTCGAGCTGATCCACCGGCTGCCAAACCTCGGGGTTTCGGTGCTCGTGGTCGAGCAGCGGGCCCGCCAGTCGCTTGCGATTTCAGACCGAGGCTGCATCTTGGATGGAGGACAGGTTGCCCTTGCCGGCAAGGCGGCGAGTTTGCTGGCAGATGACCGAGCAGCCGAGCTCTATCTGGGGCGAGCTACACATGGGTGAAGAGCAGGACCGGCTAGGCCGCTGCGTCACGGATCGCGGTAACGCATCGGACCGTATGCCCTCCCTGTCGCGCCGTAGTTGTCAAGCCAGGAACTCAATTACGGTCGAGGCAAAGGCTTTTGGCTGCTCAATATTCGAGATGTGAGCCGCATCGAAGATTACCGTCTTGGCATTCCCGATCGATGATACGATCAACTCACCGTCAGCCGGTTTTGTTGCTGGATCACGCGAGCCGATGATAACCAGAACCGAGTTGGTGATGCTGCGGATTGCCGTCCGTTGATCCATGTCGCGGATGGCTGCGCAACATCCCGTATAACCCTCAATCGGGGTCCGCAGGATCATAGCGCGCATTCGATCCATGGTGGCAGGCGCAGCTTGTCGGAAATGCTCAGGAAACCAGCGTTCGATAGTCGGCTCGACGAGCGCCCTCATTCCACCTCGCCGTGCTGTTTCAATACGCCCGTTCCAAAGTTCGACCGGTCCCATATAGGCGGCCGTGTTGGCGAGCACCGCTTTGTCGATGCGCTCTGGAGCATGCGTCAGCATCCACATTCCAACCATGCCGCCGAGCGACAGCCCGCACCAGTGCGCCGTCTTGATCCCGAGCGCATCCATGACGCCGACGGCGTCGCGGCCGAGCTGATCCATGGAATACGGTTCTGCCGAGACGACAGTGCTGCCGTGGCCGCGCTGATCATAGCGGACCACCCGAAATCGCTGGGCCCAGACCGGGACCTGATCGTCCCACATGGAGAGGTCGGAGCTGAGTGAATTTGACAGAAGAAGAACCGGTGCGGTCGCAGGTCCATCAAGTTTCACGAAGAAATCATCCCCATTCACGCGGATGACTGGCATGATCGCATCTCCCTTGGTTTGCGCTTGGTGGGTCACGAGTGAGACGAGGGCATTGGGTCGCTAGCCAGCATATGCTGGCTCGGCAGCGTCCAGTTCAAGGCCCGAATGGTTGGGCTCGCCCCAGTTAAGCGTACATGCATCGACCCGCCCAGCCAAGATTCACTCTGGTATGGTCGTCTCACATGGCGAAGCAACGTGCAAAGCGTGATGCTACTAAGAACTCAGACCGGTGGCATTTTACGCCTGCGGCACGCCAGATTCGGCGATTGCCACACAATGCTGCAGCACTTCCACGCGTGCCGTTTCCCCTGTCGTAATCCTGCCGACGATGATGACTTGCGCCAGACCCTCTGCAAACTCTGGCAAGAGCGGGCCGAGTTTTGCGGCATTGGCGGCATGAGCCTTTGCCTCGGCCGTGAACCTGCCATTGTGCTCCAGGTTACTGCTGCCGTCAGACAGATCTGCCAACTTTCAAATCAGGGAATGACCGCAATCGGCACTCCTCGGAAGTAGCGTATGTCCGCGAAGCGGCGAAGAGCAGACGTTTACACAGCCGGAGAATTTGTGGAACGGATCCGGAAGACTGGCATCTGCTGATGTACCCCCTTCAGTTGGGCCATCTCTTGCTCCATGGCAAAGGGCGCCAAAATGTCTTTGACGCCCGATGCGCTCAGAACGTCGCTCGTCAGACAGATCTCCTTTGCGTCCGATAGGCTCTGAACGCGGGCTGCGATGTTGACCGTTTGACCGAAGTAGTCGAGGCGCTCGTTCAGCGTAACCGCGATGGCCGCCCCCCTGTGAATGCCGACCTTGAGAATGACCTCCCGGCTCGGCAAGCGGCTATTGAACGCTTCCATGTCTTGCAGCATCGCTAGTGCAGCCCGGACGGCATCCGCCGGCTCGACGAAAGCCGCCATGACAGCATCGCCGATAGTCTTGATAATCGCACCACCATGCCGGACGGTGACATCTCGCAATCGCTCGAAGTGCTGCTGGACTAGCGACAGGGCGTTGAGATCGCCGATCCGATCATAGAGGTCGGTCGAGCCTTTCAGGTCGGTGAAGAGCAACGTGATGTCCCGGACGCCGATCCCCTCGACCGCCCGGATCGTTTCCGAGCGGAACAGGTCCCGAAAGGTCTGGGTCGCAAGCAGGCGGCTGCCTGACAGGTAAGACACGAAGTCGAGTTCAGAGATTTCCAGGATCGGCAGGTCCTTGGCAGGGACGGCGGAGATGCCGAGAAACCCTTGCTGACCTGTGTCGTTCTCGATCTCAAACACAATCCGGCCTGGTGCCACGGTGCCCGCAGCTGGCTCGCAGCGGTTACCCAGGTAGCGGATGCGGACGGTTTGGGGTGATGTGGCCGGTTCGCCTTCAACCCGGAAGTCAAAACCGGCATCCGTGTCGGGTCCCCAGGCATGCAGGAGTCCTTCTTTGGCGTCGACCTCGAGCTGGGTCATTCCTGTCGGCAGGTAGCTGACGGTGGAGGTCCAGGACCTGAGCATCTGGACAAATGGTGTTCCGTCGGGCAGCAGTCCCTCGTCCGTCAGCTTGTAGGCGAAGGCAAAGTCCTGAGCCGAAAGGGTCGTGGGCCTGTGGAATGTGATCGACCTGATCTGCGGCGAGACCGTGAAGGCGACCGCAATGTAGTCGTCGAGCGCTGCCTCTAGATCGGTCCGGCACATGGCACAGTGGAACTGATTGCGCACCCCCTTGAGGCTGCCAAAGCTCTCGACCACGCAGGAACAGGCCGAGCAGAGCAGAAGCCAATCCATCTCGAACAGGCCCAGAAACGCTCCGTGCAGGAACAGATCGATGGTCTCGGCCTCGGCGATGTTTTTCTCGGCGGCGAACCGGATCGGGTTGATGCGAAACAGTGCAACGTCGTCGGCTGTCCGGATGTGGCTCTCCAGCTTGGAGATCACGCGCGGGCTCCAGGCGCGGGCCCCCTCCAGGGCAGCGAGCCGCTCGTCCAGGATCTTTTCGTTAACCACCACTTCCATGGGGCACCTATCCTGGCCCGCCGTCGCCCGCAGCAAGCCAGAGCATCAAAGCGGAACCGCTGGCGACAGCCACCCCGAGGACGATCAGACCAACGCCGATGCCCGCCGATGCCCGCTGGCCCAGCGGCAGCAGCTTCTCGATGGCGATCACAAGCGTCAGCAGCAGCATCCAGGCCACGCTCATCACGCCGGCTGCAACCAGCACGGCAAACAGCGCCCAACAACAGCCGAGACAATACACTCCGTGGCGAAGACCCATCCGGAGAGCGCCGGTGCGACCATCGCGCCAGTGCAGAGCCACAAAGGCCAAGGGGGAGCGACAATGGGCAAGGCACGTGCGCTTGAGCGACGTGAACTGATACAGCCCGGCGCCGACCAGAACGGCCCCGAGGGCGACAGGCGCCCAGCGCTCCCGTTCGGCGCTGGTCAGGTGGGCGGCAACCAAGCTGCCGGCTTGGACAAGGATGTAGACGAGCAGGCCCGCAGCCAGCCAGACCAGCAGGTATCCGGCAACGAAGATCCAGGTCGGGATGGCCATCGTCCGTGTTCGTCGCGCCTGAGCGGCCGCGAAGGTCAGGACCATCGGCGTCATGGCGGGCAGCATCATCGCCGCCATCATCACGGTCCACATTGCCACAAACGCAACCGCTTCCTGCAGCGACCAGCCGACTACTGGCATGCCCGTCATCGCCATCCCGCTCATGCTGTCCATGCTCATGCCATCCATGGCCGAGCCGCCAGGTGCCGTGATCCCCATCGGCTCGGCCACCACGATGGCTTGGTGCAGAGTCAGCGCCCAGGCTCCTGCCGTCAGGACGCCAAGCGACAGCAGGAGAGACAGCCGCGCCCGTGCCGGAGAAAACGCCGGGTGCGGCCTCGCAAGGTGGCCGGTTCTGTTCGAAGTCGACTCACGCAACGGCACACCTCTCAAGGTGAGACAGGGTCCGGTCCGGCCCAGTCAAACGGGATGTGCTTGCTCGACCGGCTCTCGCCCGACCATTGGAAGCCAAATCCCTCCGTGCGCACGTCGACGGAGCGGCCCCAGGTGGCGACTTGTCCGGGGCCAACCTCGGATCCCGGCGGATTGAGCATCTGGACCCGCTGACCCGGCGGTGTCGTCGGCCCGGTCAGGGCCTCCGCTCGCCCGACGACCCGGTTTGGGATCTCGGCCCGCCAGTATGCAAGGTCGTCCGCGACTTCAAAGGTGATGGGGACGAATTCGATCCCCCGGAATTCTCCGACCAGAGCGGCAAACTGGGCGGGCCACCCGCCGGCCTCACCGGCGAATATCCTCTGCAGGGCGTCGCGCTGCTGCCCGTCGGCACTTTCATCGATGAAGAGGCCCATCGCGACCGCCGCTTCGCCAGCCCATACGTTGCCCTCAAAGGCAGCAAGGGCGAGCAGATTCAGATCATCCAGCTGGACCTCGCCAAAATGACCGTGCCGAACATGCCACGCCAGCATGCCCTGGCAGGCGTTGTTCGTCGGGGCTTGGGCGAACTCACAGGGGCAGGGGATATCGCAGCTGCAAATGTCGAACCAGTCGCCGGCGAGACGCCACTCAGGGACCGTTGCCATTGGATGGCCCTCCGTAAGGATGCGGGGTCACTCTGATCTGCGGCGATGGGCGTACCGCTCGGCACCAACGAAACCGCGAGCCATTACGCGCTGTCACAGCCGGATCGGGGCACTTCAAAATACTACCATCCGGCAAATCCAACAATGGTGACCAAACCCGCAACCGCCCTTCCGTCAGGCCGGTTCACCGGACAGTTGCCCAGAGGGCCGAATTCCACTGTGGCTGCTCCCACTGATTGGACGTCGGGAGACCGAGACGGAAGTGAGCGGAACGTGGCGGCTTGAGCTCAGAAATCACTAAGCCGAAGGTTGTGCCGCTGCGATGGACCGTCGGGATCTTGCAAATTGGCACAGACCGGTCGGCGAGCACACGTTTGATGTCGCTCACGTCCCGGACAGATGCGCTCTGCTCGTGCAGGAACTTAAGGTGCCGCTGGCGTCGGGCTGCTCGGCGTCTCGCTCGCCTTCGGCCTGTCTGTCGTGACCATGGCCTATGCCATCATGCCCTTTCACATCCGTTGCACCGAGCGCGATACCTTGAGGCGCTATCTCGATCGATGACACATCACCGCAAGCTGCCGCTTCCCGCACCTGCCGCGGCGTTCAATCGAGGGTGATCGCGCCCAGGGCGAAGCCCGTCTTGCCGGGGGTGATCCAGACCGCCCCGTCACCGAGCATCATCCCTCTGTCCCGGACGAAAACCGTCTCGAAGCTTGAACCCGCGACCACCTCCCGAAGGCGTGGGCTCAAGACCGTTTCCTTTGCCGCGACAAGCTGCTCACGGTTGCGGATCATCCGCTTGGCCTTGCGTGTGATCGACAAAGGGTAGTGGGTGACCCGGGCGAGGAGTTGGATATCGCCTGACCGGAACGCTGCCTTGACACGCCTGAAACTGTAATAGGCTGCCAGGGGATCGAGCTTCAGATCCCGATAGCTGGTCTCGATCTCGGGCGACAGCTTCGGCCGGGAGAACCCTGCCTCCGGGGTCTTTACCGGCAGGTCCATCGAGCGCCGCAGTTCCCGCACGAGGAGATTCAAGGCCGTGTAACGATCATAGAGCGTCTGCAATTCCGGCTCACGGGCCTGTGCCGCTCCGTTTGCGAGGGATCCCGTGATCTCCGGCTCGGCCTCCGCCAAGTCGGCTCCGGCATACCGTCCCTCGCGGGAGAAGGAACTCTCCGCCAGTTCGTCGGCAAGCTGGATGCGCGCGATCCATGTCCTTTCCTCAACTTCGTCCAGAACCTGCTCGTGCGACGGCTTGAAGCCGGGACCTCTGGCGATGTCGGAGGGCAGGGCCTGCAAGGCCTCCTGCGGCTTCGGGCCCTCCAGCGTATCGGATGGAATTCGCGGATCGACCTTGTAGGTCCTGCCGTAGACCGTGACGAAGAAAGGAGCCGCCTTAACCGGAACGGCGCCAAGGATTATCAGCAGACACCCGCAAAGCCCGAGGCCCTTTGCGGTGAAGCGGGTCATCGCCGCCTCCCTTCCTGAGGTTTAGTAGTGACGCCGAACCGCGCGGCGCGACGACCGCCGGGCCACGCCTGCCACGCTGCCTGGCGTCCCCGGCCGGCCGACGACGGCCTGAGCGGTGTCGCATTTGAGTCCGACACTGATGGTGCTCTCGTGACCGGGAGCCGTTGCATTCGACCGGCTCACATCGAGCGACACCGGAAGAGCGACGAGAAAGGCAGCCACGCCGCCTGTCACGGCCAGTTTCAGCGGTAGACGACGCATCGCGCATTCTCCATTGGCTCGTGGTGACGGGCTTGGGTCGCCTCTCATCATAGACCCGCCGACCGGAACTGCTTGACCGGCTGAGCCAGCGGCTTTTCCTTTTGAGACAGCCGCGCACAAACCTTTTGTCAAAAGTGGCAAGTCCTTGGCCCAACCGATCAAGCATGTTCGGCAGGCGGGATCACAATGGCCCGCTTGTGCTTCTTCGGAAGATGCGCTGCATGGGCAAACGACACGCGCTGATCACCTGACTCCGGGTGATCTCTGGGAAACCATCCGCATGCATCGACTTCCTGGGAAGAGCTTTTTTGGACAGCCGGGGAGGGCATAGAGTATGACAGTAACAGTATTGTTGATGACACTGTTGACCGGACAGAATCATACCGTTGTCGCTGAGTATGAAACCCCGCAGGCTTGCGAAGCGGCGGCACAGGCGCACCAGAATGTCCTTCTCGCGAACTCGATCACCGTCGCCTATAGCTGTTCTCCCAAGGCGGGCTCACGCTAACGGCATGCTGGCAGCATCCAGGGCCTGGAGGCGTGGACAGGGCAGTTGAAAGGCGGCTTGTGGTGACACGCATTCGAGAGACGGCCCGAGAGACCTGATCAAGGGCCGCTCCTGTGAGCTATCCGAGTGTATCAGCAGCGCGTCGATGGCGGCTCGCGTCGGTCCCGTTGGAACGGTCGCCCCATCCGTGACATCGCCTTTGTCTGACAGGGCATAAAAAAGGCCCGGATCTCTCCGGGCCTTTTCCTTGTGTTGTGTCGTGGGTGCTCAGTAGGTGCCGAACTTGAAGTTCAGCTTGGCGCGCGCGACGAAGAAGTCCTGCTCGTCATTGCTCCGCGGCAGGAACACATTGACCGGCGCTCCGCCAACCGGAGTAAAGGTCCCGGTGGGGCGAGTGCTGTCGTCGTCTTGATCGATGCTGACCCACAGACCCTCGAGGCCGAGGGTGACCGCCGAGGAGCCGAACCAGTTCACCGGCATGGCCCACTCGACACCACCGCCGAGCGCCCAGCCGGTGTTGTCCTCCGTGTAGGCCAGACCACCGGTGGCGTAGACCAGGACGCGGTCGAAGGCGACACCGGCGCGCAGGCGCACCGAGCCCCACCAATCCGCACCGTTCTCGAACTCGCCGGGCACAAAGTCCCCGCCAGCAAAGCCCGGACCGGGGATGAACACCACATTGGAGTTGTTGTCGTTATTGATCCCCTGGATGTCGGCCTCGGCACCGATCACCCACGAGCCGATCTGGTAGTTGTAGCCGATCTGGCCACCGCCGGTGAAGGTGGCGTCGTTGCTGTTGCCGAAGAGGAGCGTGCCGCCCTCCAGGCCGCCCGGAACGCCGGGCCCCGTCAGGATCACCGGGTCGTTGTTGCTGTCGCGCCAGCCCCAGCCGAGGTTGCCGCCGACATAGAAGCCGGTCCAGGTGAAGATCGGAGCCGCAATGATCGGTGCCGGAGGCGGCGCCTGAGGAAGATCTGCTGCAGTGGCGGCAGACAGTCCGGCGGTTGTCAGCGCCGTTGCGGCCAAGAGGCCAAGAATCCGTGTTCTCATAGGCTTCCATCCCTTGTGCGAGGAGTCGCACGGTCAAGTATGAAGCAGTTGCGCGTTCTGGCTATGGCTTAAAGGCAACACCAGAATACAATTTGCCAATTCGTTTGGTAATTATGTTCTGAATACATGCCTATGACGTAACGAATATGCGGATTGGTTTGACTCAATCACAGTTGCATGTCCTACTATTTCCGTTTTCGGAGACCTCCGAAGGCGAGGAGAACTAACCCTGTCCTCCAAGAGGGCAGGGTTTTTTGTTTCGAATATGCCATGCTTAAATATCACCCAGTCGTCGCTAAGGGTTTTATCTGACTTGATCTAGGATTCTACCTGATTGCGCTGCTTGCCGGCCTTCATATTATGGTTGACACTTGAGGACGAGGACAACGTGTCCCTCCCAATCCGCGCCGTGATCCGATTCCGGGTATCCTGCCCGGATAGGAGGTGACGCAGCGATCGTCCCAGGCGCGAAGGCGTGACTGAAGATGCGGGGAGCATCTCAGGTTGATTGCATAGAGGTATCCGATCGACTGCATGAGGTTCTCGTGAGGCAAGTTGATGGCACCGAATGTCTGACGGCAGGCGACAGCCGGTCACCAAGCCAGTTGCCCCAGACTGTCCCGGCAGCAATCGGGCGAACGGTGCCGCCGGGCTACATTCACCTCGGTGTCGCCAAGGAAATCGTGCCGACGCTCCGCGGATTCGGCGTCGATCCCGAGCCGGTCATCCGGGAGGCCGGACTCGATCCACGCCTGTTCGACGATGCGATGAGCGTGATCCCATTCGCCGCTCTGGGCCGGCTATACACCCTATGCGTGACCCGCACGGCCTGCGTGCATTTCGGGCTCCTGGTCGGCCAGCGGGCGAGCATCCTGTCGCTGGGCCTTGTCGGGCGCCTGATGCAGCACTCGCACACCGTCGGCGATGCCTTGCGTGCGCTCGTCTCGAACCTGAGTACTCAGGATCGGGCGGTCGTCCCTGCGCTGACGAGCCGTGACGGCACAGCCTTGCTCACGTTTGCGGCCTACCAGGCGGATAGTGGGAGCGGGACGCAAATCCTCGATGCGGCCCTGGGCGTGACAGTCAACATCCTGCGGACTTTGTGTGGATCGAGCTGGAACCCGACCGAGGTTTTGTTGCTCCGGGTCGCTCCTCCGGATGCCGAGCCTTACCGGCGCCACTTCCGTGCCCCGGTGCGGTTCAACCAGGAGATTGCCGCCATCGTCCTGCCGGCCCGCGACCTGGACATCCGGGTTGCCCGGGCCGATCCCATGATGCGTGCGCTGCTGCAGGAGCGGATTCAGCAGCTGAAGAGCGCGCAAGGTTCCGAATTCTCGGACGACATTCGGCGGTTGCTGCGCACGCGGCTGACGAGCAATCATTGCTCGGCCGATGACATCGCCCATTTGCTCACGATGCACCGGCGCACGCTGAGCCGCCGCCTGAAAGGCAGCGGCATAGGCTACAGGGCGATCACGAACGAGATCCGGTTCGAGATTGCGCGGCAACTGCTGACGGACACCCAGGTCCCGTTTGCTCAGATCGCAGCCGCCCTCGGCTATTCCGAAGCGAGCGCCTTCACCCGCGCCTTCCGGCGCTGGTCGGGCCAGACGCCGACCGCCTGGCGGACCGAAGGCCATCATGAGTGACGTTCAGGCAGCCTAAACGGTGAAAAGATTGTCCGCGTCGGGCATGCATGGGACTTCGCCCGGACCTGCGGCGCAGGAGTGCCGTGGCCCTCTGGGTCCGCACGATGCGCTAACGCGGAAGCCCGCGCATGGTCATCGCCGCTCCTCCGAAAGTGTCGTTGCGGATCGCGGGTGCCTGATAGGCTTGAGACGAGACGTAGTTCGGCGGGTGGGCCTGGGACTCCGACCCGGAGACGCAGCCCGTCAGGACAGCGCTGGCCGCAAGTGCGACGATGATCAACTTCATGGAACCTCCTTGATCTGCTGATGGGTCACCCGAACTTCTTGCCCAGATGTCCGTCGGCCGTAACCTGACCGAAGCGCCAGGCCAGTGAGTGTGGCAGGCTGACCGTCATCGACGATCCCGCCGCCTTTGTCCCGAGGTATCCTCCTCGTTTTCGCCGGCCGACCCGTCGGGTTCTGCCCGGACGAGCGCCACTGCGGACAGGCCGACGGCGAAACCGAGCGGCACGCTCATCATGAGCAGCCCGAGCATGACCCTTCTCCGTGAAAGAGTCCCGTCCGAGAGATCCGAACGGGGCGCGCTGGCGAAGGCCTCTGGTGCCCTCTAAGCGTGAATCATGCCTCCTCCGGAGAGGGAGCGCTTGACCGATCGAGACAGCCGCTTAACTCTTCGGGACAATCGGCTTTTCGCGGAGGGATTTCACCAGCTTTCCGAGATCACCCGTTGATCGCTGATCCCACCACGGGAGCGCCGCGTGTCGCGGAAGGTCTGGGGCCATCTTCAGAGGGCACGCTGTTGAGAGTTCAGCCCGATGGAGCCGAGCGCCGCTACCTGGTTTGCGTTTCCTCCCCGCCGTACGCAGATCAACCGTTGAGGTGAGTTGCGAGAGGTTGCAACGGAGGGCGGGCTGTCATCCTTGGCCTTCATCATCCTCAAGCTCCGAGGCCGGCTCGCCGCGTGGCTCGACATCCCTTGCCCATCGCCGGTATCTTGCCGACAGTATGAACCTCAGGTTCGATGATAGGGGCAAAGACGAGAAGAGGGCCGCCTTGAGGGATGGCCGGTCAGGGAGTAGGCACATGCGGATCGCGATGTTCAGTGTCCAGCGTTACGAACGCGTGCTGCTGGATGAAGCGAACCTTCATCATGGGCATGATCTCGTCTTCTTCGATACGCTGCTTGGACCGGAGACGGTCTCCCTTGCGGCTGGATTTCCGGCTGTCAGTGTCTTCGTCAACGACATCGTCGATGCCGGTGTGCTGAAACACCTCGCCGCGGGTGGGACGAAACTCGTTGCGACGCGCTCCACCGGCTTCAATCAGATCGACCTGCAGGCGGCGGGACAACTCGGCATCAAGGTCGTTCGCGTTACCGATTATTCCCCAAATTCGATAGCCGAGTTTGCGGTCGGTCTGCTTCTCGCGCTCAACCGCAAGATCCCGCGAGCCTACAATCGGACCCGGGAGGGCAATTTCTCACTCGATGGCCTGATGGGCTTCGACCTCGTCAATCGGACCGTGGCGGTGATCGGTACTGGCAAGATCGGCAGGATCTTCGCCCGGATCATGGCCGGCTTCGGATGCAATCTGATCGGCTTTGATGTCCATCGTTCACCGGAGTTCGAAGCGATCGGCGGCCGATATGTGGATGCGAGCGGGATTGAGGATGCAGACGTCGTCTCCCTCCATTGTCCGCTGACGCCCGACACCTACCATATCGTCAACGCACAAGCGCTCGCCCGCATGAAGAGGGGCGCGCTGCTGATCAACACGAGCCGCGGCGGCCTTGTCGACACAGAGGCGGCGATCGAGGCGCTCAAGTCCGGTCAGCTTGGCGGCATCGCCATCGATGTCTATGAGCAGGAAGCTGGCCTCTTCTTCAGGGACCTGTCGAGCACCGTTATCCCGGATGATGTGATTCAGCGCCTCGTGTCGTTCCCGAATGCGATTGTCACCGGACATCAGGCGTTCCTCACGCGCGAAGCACTGAGCACGATCCTTGAGACGACCCTTGCCAGCATCTCGGACTTCGCGGCGGGCCGACCCCTCGCGAACGAAATCAAGCTGTGACCTTTCAAGTCCTCGGCCGGCGTTAAGGAATGATGCCATTTTTGGCATTTCGTTCTCCACGAGGAAGCCCCCGAGGGTTTTCATGTAGAGGTTGCTGAGCAACCCTCTGGGCTCCTCGGGCCATGGTCGCAGGTGGACCGTCGTGGTATAACTTGTTGGCCTGGTGCGATTTGATGCACACGCAAGGACGGCTCATCACTCTCTCGAGGAGTTCTGACATGAGCGAAATCGTCAACTCAAAAGTAATCTCCCGTCGAAGTGTTCTTACTCTCGTGGGGTGGGCGGCCGCCCTCGGCCTCGCAGCGCCTGCTGCGGTATTGACTGCGTCAAATGCTGAGGCTCAGACCTCCGGCATGGAGCGGCGCGGAGAACGGCGTACAGGTCGGCACGTCCGGCGTCAGGATCGGCGCACCGGACGCACGGAGCGGCGTGAGGAGCGCCGTAACTGAGCGAGAAGGCTCTCCGTAAAGAGCGTTCCATACGGCATTCAGCGAAACGGCTCGACGTGAGGGTCAGCCGTTGGGTGTCGGCTTGCGCCAAATTCAGAACAGCCTGACCATTAGCGTGGGTTGGCCCAAATTGTCACGACTTTGTCCCGTACGATCAAGCAGGAGCTTTGTGCCGGGTTAGATTGACCAAAGCTTGATCGTGAGGCTACCGAGGGAAAATCGGATGCTGTCGTGGCATCTTCCGATCTTGCTGCACTGAAGGTAATCATGTCTCGCCTCGTGTAGACGCAGTCAATCACGAGAGCGCGGAATTCGTTAGCTGTAAGGAGGAATCTATGAGGATGCTAAGCATTGTTGCGAGTGCAGGCTTCATCGCTCTCAGTGGACTTGGAGGTGCGCAAGCGCAAACCGCTCCTGTCCAGGGCACGCCTGGATCTCCCTTCCCCTATGCAACTCCTAACGAAATCCAGGTCATCAACGGTGTTCCTTGCCGCACGATGTATGATCGGCAGTTCAAAACTCGCGTTCCCATCGCATGCGCCGGCGACGTCGCTGTCCGCCGGGTCGATGTGACCACAACCGGTAGTGCTGCGACCGGAGTTCCCATTTCCGGCACGCCCGGATCTCTTTTCCCCTACGCCCGTCCTGAAGAGATTCGGATGATCAACGGGGTTCCATGCCGCACGATGTATGATCGGCAGTTGGGCACCCGGATACCTGTTGCATGCGCCGGAAATGTCGCGGTCCGCAGGGTCAATTGATCAAAGAGGGCAGACGCTTGCCTGAGTAGGCTTTGGTCCAAGGCCCTCAAGGGGCCAAAGCCTGCGCAGTCTTCTCGCTCTTGAACGGAAGAGCAGTCTATGGAGGCGGATATGAAACTCCTGATCGCGTTGTCGGCACTCATGGCCGGGTTCGTTGCCGCAAGCACCGAAGAGGCCCGCGCCGTGGTTTACTGCCAATATGTCAATTATCCTGTCGGCTGCGCCGTCAGACCTGGTGTCGTGCTGCGGCCGCGGCCGGTCGCGCGTGCTGCCGTGGCGACCCCGGGCGTCGGAGCACCAGGTGTCGGAGTACGGGCGGGAACACCGATGAACCGCGGCGGTCCGGTCAACCGCGCGGGCAGGCGTTGAGATGCTCTGTTCTGACGTGTCTCGCGACGACCGGGCCTCCCCGATCGTCCGCAAACTCGTCTCAGATTGTTTGAGTCCGCTATGCGCATATCGGGTGCAAGATATCGTGGAACGGCGCGAGGGCCAAAATCGGTGGACCTGAACGCGCCAACCATCGGCGACGCGCGCGAGCCCTCGACCATGATCGACACCGCGCTTCGCATCGGCTTGGTGGCCATCCTGGTTTACGCCTGCGCCAGGATCGTGCTGCCTTTTGCTTTTATCCTGATTTGGTCTGCGATCCTCGGAGTGATGCTGTATCCGCTGCACCTTCGTCTGGCCACCTGGCTTGGGGATCGGGGGGCGGCATTGCTGATAGGGCTGATCGGCGTCGCGGTGATATTGGGGCCGATGGTTGTCGTGGTGACGTCGCTCGCGACTTCGCTCTATTCCTTGATATCGAGCGTGCAGAGCCAGGATTTGACATTGCCGCCGCCGCCGCTGTGGCTCGATGGCACGCCGCTGGTCGGCAAGAAGCTGACCGAGATCTGGACTCTCGTCGCCACCAACCTTCCCGCGGCCCTCACGAAATACGGACACCTGATGAGCGGCCCCCTGGCATGGGTCGCGTCGTTCGCCGGCGGCTTGGCCCTCGCCGAACTATCGTTCGTTCTTTCATTCGCGATCGCCACCGTGCTCGTCGTTTATGGCCGAAGCGCCACCGACTTCGCGCGACGCTTGCTGGAACGCGTCACCGGAAGCAAGGAGCGCGGGGCGCAGCTGCTCACGCTGACGACGGCCACGATCCGCGGCGTGGCACTGGGGGTGATTGGCGTGGCGCTGATCCAATCGACGCTTTTAGGAGCCGGCTTCTTTGCCATCGGCCTTCAGGCCGCCGGCCCTCTGACGCTTATCGCACTTCTGCTGGGAATCATGCAGGTGCCGTTGATTTTGCTGACGCTGCCTGTCGTCGGCTACGTCTTCGCCACTGAATCAACGCAGGCCGCAGTCATCTTTCTGATCTGGAACGTTATCGTTGGTCTCAGCGACAATATCCTGAGGCCATTGATGCTCGGCCGCGGGGTGGAAGTGCCCATGCCCGTCATTCTGATGGGTGTCATCGGCGGCATGATTGTCGATGGACTTGTCGGCCTCTTTGTCGGGCCTGTAATTCTCGCCGTCAGTTATGTGCTGCTGCTGGAATGGCTGCGGCAACACCCGGTCAAAGGCCGACATCGCGGTGACGAGCCGGCATCATGATTGCGTCTGCCGCTCCAGCGAATCCACCCGATTTACCGTAATCATGGTCCAAATATATTCACGTGTAATATAGATGCGATTTCGGAAAGTATTCATAGCGGTTGCGATAGCAAATTTCTTGCTCCAATCTTCTAAGCCAAATAACGCGGACATCAGGGGGACAGACTGATGCATGGCATGCCCGCGCGGCGGATGAGCCGGGTGCCGCTCAAACCCGACGTGAACCGAACCGTGCGGTCGTTTGCCTTCATCGCCTGTCTGTCGGCCATGGCCGACCCGTTTGGCGCGCTGGGTCCGACATCGGCTCTTGCGCAGGCGACCGAGACGTTGGAGGCATCCCGCGCCAGGAAGGCGCAAAAGGGCAGATCGAGTGTGCCGCGGACTGCTCCTCCGCCACCTGCCAGCACGCGCGACGAGGATCTGGCCGCGGCCCCTCCGACGTTTTATTCGCTGAGCCAACTGGGCGATCATCTCTCCTCCGTGCGATGGGAACTCGCCGCCGTCGGCGCCGGCCTCGTCGCGATCGGGCTCCGGGACTGGGATTGGGGCGGCTCCGAATTCCAGTTCATCGAGGAGGGATGGTTCGCGAAGAACACGCCGCATGGCGGGATGGACAAGATCGGCCACTCCTTCTCGACCTATGTCATCGCCGACATCCTGACGGACCGGATCCGGGCCAACGCATCCAATCCGGCAGGTGCCCCGATCACGGGCGCGCTCGTCGCCTTCGGCATCATGGGGCTGGGCGAGGCCGTGGACGGGTTTACGGGCAAGCATCGCTTCTCGCGCGAGGACATTGTCGCGAACGGTGTCGGTGCAGCCTTCGCCATCCTGCGGAATTCGATCCCTGGCTTGCGGGAGAAGCTTGACTGGCGGCTGATGTACACGCCGGCGAGCTTTGAGCGGCCCGGCATCACAGCGTCGGAGGAATCCGGCATCCTTCCGCCCTACCAACGCCAGCGCTACATCATGGCCTTGAAAGGCAGCGGGTTCGAGACGCTCAAGAACACACCTCTGCGTTACGCCGAACTGCACGCCGGCTTCGATGCGCGCGGCTTTGAGCCGGACGAGCGCAGACTCGGCTATCCGATCGAGCGGACGTTCTATGTCGGGGTCGGCCTGAACCTCAACGAAGTCCTCTTTGGACCGGGGTCCGTTCCGAACTTCCGGAAATACAAGGACACGCTCCCGGCCTGGGCCGTCCAGAAGACGTTCGAATACCTTCAGGTGCCTTACACGGCGGCCTATGCCGGCCATCGCTTCTCGACGATCCGCAGGTAACCGGGCGCACGGGCCGAATGCCGGATCATGTCGTTCCGATTTGAGTTTCGCGGCTGACTTCATGGGTGGCCAGGTAATGGGATACGGCCGCATCTATCGTCGGGAAGAACCGTGTCTCGCCGAACTGGGCGAACAGGCCGAACCGCTTCAGCTTGTCCTTGACCGGATCCTTGAGCTCGGCGAAGCAAAACTCGATGCCCATGGCGTGCAAGGCCTGGTCCAGCTCGGTCAGGGCATCGGCCGCGGTCACGTCGACGCTGGTGACCGGAGCCGCTGCGACCACCACGCACCGGACCGGGGTCGGCGATTCCGCCGCGGCGGCGAGAACGCGTTCCCGGAACAACTCGGCATTGGCGAAGAAAAGGGGCGCATCCCAACGGAACAGGACCAGACCGGGAATCCGATTGGCCTGCGGGTATCGTGTGATGTCATGGTAGCCCTCGACGCCGGCCGGACGGCCGAGGATTGCGGAGTACGGGCGCCAGCCGTCCCACAGGAACTCGATGACGGCGATCACGATCGCCAGGCCGATCCCCGGAATGGCGCCGAGCACGGCCACGCCTGCGAAACAGGCGATCGACAGCCAGAATTCCCAGCGCTGGATGCGGTAGATCCGCTTGAGATCGGCCACCTCGAACAATCCGATCGCAGAGGCGATGACGACGGCGGCCAGGGCTGGAGTTGGCAGGTTCCGCAGAAGGTTGGGAGCGACCAAAAGCAACACAGCGATGGCGAGGGCGCCGACGATGCCCGTCAGCTGCGTGCGTGACCCGGCAGCCTCGGCGACCGGGGTGCGTGAACTGCTGCTGCTGATCGGGAAACCCTGGAAAAAGCCGGTCGCCAGATTGGCCGCTCCCAGCCCCACCATCTCCTGGTTGGGATCGACCTTGGTGCCGGTCCGTGCGGCATAGGCACGGGAGAGCACGCTGGTGTCGGCGAATGACACCAGAGCGACGGCGCAGCCTCCGAGCAGCACGGGAATGATGTCGCTGGCCGCGATCCAGGGAATTGCGAATCCGGGCAGGCCCTGGGGAAGGGAGCCCAGGATCGCCACGCCATAGCGCCCCGCGAGGTCAAGCGTGCCGACGAGAACGGCCGCGCCGATCACCGCGACCAGGATGCCCGGTACGCGCTTGCTGCCTCTCAGCAGGAGGATTACCGCCAGCGTACCCGCCCCGACCGCTAAGGCCACCCAATTCGTCTTGCCGCCCAGAATCGCTTCGCCGATGGCCCACAGATCCCGCAGCGGTCCCGTGGTCTCAACCGAAAAGCCGAAAAGCTTGGGGAGCTGACTGATCAGGACCGTCAACGCGATTCCGTTCATGTAGCCGTAGCGGATCGGCTTGGACAGAAGCTCGGTCACGAAGCCAAGGCGTGCGAGGCCGGCCAGGATGCAGACCGTGCCCGACACGAGAGCCATCATGCCGGCCAGGGGTACGGCACGCTGCGGGTCCCCGCCGGACAGGGGAACCACGACGCCGAGGATGACGGCCGCAAGGGCGGAATCCGGGCCGAGAACGAAGATGCGGCTGGGTCCGAACACCGCATAGACCAGAAGCGGGACGATCGTGGCGTAGAGGCCGTAGATTCCCGGCAGCCCGGATGCCACGGCGTAGGCGATGCCTACCGGGACGAGCATCGTCGCCAGCACCAGTCCAGCTACGAGATCGTGCCGAAGCCATCCTGCTTCGTACCGGAGGAGGGTGCGCAGCCCGGGCATCCAGCGCAACCACCCGGCCCGATCACTCGGCCCGCGGTCATTCCCGCGTGCGGTCAGGGTCATCACCGGCCTCCCGAGCATTCCGTCCATCTGCGGGCGCAGTCGCGTGGCGTCCGCAGATCTCCCGATTGGACCGCCGGTCGTTCAATACTGGGCCGGCACAACGTTGTTTGCGGGCAAACCCTCTTCGACCCGCTTGGGCTTCGGTTCGGCCTTCGGCACCCGCGGCAGGTCGACCTTGACCTTCTCGTACGGAATCTTACTGAGCATGTGCGCGATCAGGTTGAGGCGCGCCCGGCGCTTGTCGTCGGAAGGTACGATGTACCAAGGGCTGACAGGCGTGTCCGTGCCGCGCAACATGTCCTGGTATGCGACCGTGTAGTCCCACCAGAGACGCACCGACTCGGTGTCCATCGGGCTGAGCTTCCAGTGCTTGACCGGATCGTCGATCCGGTCGGCGAAGCGGCGCCGCTGCTCGTCCTGGCTGACATCGAGAAAGTACTTGAGCAGGATAATGCCGTTGTCGACGATCTCTCTCTCGATCGACGGTACGAGACGCATGAAGCGCTCGTACTCGTCCTTGCTGCAGAATCCCATCACCCGTTCCACGCCGGCCCGGTTGTACCAGGACCGGTCGAACAGCACGATCTCGCCGGCGGCCGGGAAATGTGCCATGTATCGCTGGATGTAGAGCTGGCTCTTTTCCCGCTCTGTCGGTGCGGGCAAAGCGATGTGCCGAAACACTCTGGGACTTACCCGTTGCGTGATCCGGCTGATCACGCCGCCCTTGCCGGCGGTGTCGCGGCCCTCGAAGATCACGATGACACGGGCTCCCGTCGCTTTGACCCAGGTTTGCAGGCGGACGAGTTTCACCTGGAGCTTCCTCAGCTCGCTCTCGAATTCCTTCCGCTTCATGGGCGAGGGGATATCGTCCGCCTCCTCGAGTGCGGGTCCTTTCCTTTTCACGGCATCTTTCTGGCTCATCTCAGGCTCCTTTCGATCTGGTCCTCCGCAATCGTTTCGAAGGCCTCGTCATGTCCTCGCGTTACCTCCCCACCGCACGTCCACTGGCGACAGGTTTCGCCGCCACCAGAGGGCCAGCAGGAAAGATCCGAGCAATTGGACGAGGCCGTAGGCCAGAACCGCCGTGAGAGCCGATGTGCCGACGACGGTGCCGGCTGCAATGACGAGGCCAAGGCCGACGTTGCGGATCGATGTCGTAAGCACCATCGCTTTGCGGTCTTCATCCCGCTGTCCGCCGGCAAACCATCCAATTCCAAGACTGATGCCCAGCAGGATCATCATGCTTGCAAACCCGCTGAACCGGATCCGGAGCAGCTCTGGGAATTGCGTCACCAGGATCGCCGCCAGCGTCGCCGCATTCAGAATCTTGCTCACTGCAATAGCAGGTCCCAGCAGCCTAGCCGCCAGATCCGGCCGCCAATGATTCACGGCGAGCCCGCAGCACAAGGGCAGGAACTGGGTGGCAAGGATGGCTCCAATCATCCCGAGCGGGTCCACCCGGATATCCGCGCCGCCCGTGATCGGGGGGAGAAGGAGGAACAGAAGCAATGGTGCCATCAGCACCGAAGAGCTCGCCATGATCATCATCAGACCCACCGACATTGCGGACTTGCCGCCGGCGAGGGTGGTCAGGGGAGGGGCATAGGGGGCGCCCGGGCAAACGGCGAGGATCAGGATTCCGGTGGCGGCCAGCGGGTCAGCGTCCACGAGAAGCAGCAGGAACATCGCTGCCGCGGGGACGGCCACGTAATTGGCCAAGCTGGCGCGAAGGACTAAGCGCGTGTCATGCGCCACCTTGATCACGTCCGCGAGCTGGGCACCGAGGCCGGTGACCAGCATGAGTTCGATCAGCGTCACGGAGACGAGCGGACCGATCACTTGGTCGAGGCTCATTCACGATCCTCCTGATCCATCCCGGTTCGGACCGGCATCCCTCCATCAGCGAGACATGGGCGCACTGGGCAGCTCCCGCCTTTGCTATATTGGATCATCATTACGCAAAGCGGCTCGATCCGCTTGACGCTTTGGGACAGAGCATTGACCCGATGGGACGATGAGATGCCGGGTGCGCAGGAAAATTCTTCTAGTTGCCGCAATCGGGCGCTAACCTATCTTAGCTTGATGAAGATCAAAGCATCCGTCTCGAATTTGGTGTTTGATTGCGCCGACTGTGCGGCTTCGGGATAGCGATCTTTAGAACTCTGCGAGGCAGTCATGATGATCAATGACATCGTGTCTCCGGCTACAGGAAGCAGCGAGGAGAATTCCACATCGGGGCAGCCAATCCTCCTGGCGGGCCGCGGGCGGACTCTCCCTCCCGGCTATATTCATCTGGGGGTTTCCAAGGAAATCGCGCCGACCCTGCGAGATTTCGGCGTCGAGCCCGATCCGGTCATCCGGGAGGCGGGGCTCGATCCCCATCTCTTCGAGGACGGCACGAACGTCATCCCCCATATGGCCTTGGGCCGGCTGCTTACCTTGAGCGTGGCTCGCACGAATTGCCCGCATTTCGGGCTTCTGGTCGGTCAGCGCGCCACGATCCTGTCCCTCGGCATGGTGGGGCGCCTGATGCAGCATTCCGAGACCCTGGGCGACGCCATGCGTGCTCTCGTGTCGAACCTGAGCATCCAGAATCGGGGCGCCGTCCCGTCGCTCGCGATCAGTGGCGATGCGGCCTATTTCACATTCTCGGTCTACCAGCCCGAGGCGGAGAGCGCGGATCAGATCTCGGACGGGTCCCTCGCCGTCGCAGTGAATGCCATAAGAGCCCTCTGCGGCTCTCACTGGAACCCGATGGAGATATTGTTGCCTCGTATTACTCCTGCGGATCAGGAACCGTTTCGGCGCCATTTCAGAGCTCCGGTGAGGTTCAACCAGGAAAGCGCCATCATCGTCTTCCCAGCCCGCGATTTGGGTCTGCGCATCGCCGGGGCCGATCCTCTGTTGCGGGCCATGCTGGAGGAGAGGATCCGGCAACTGAAGGGCGCGCAAGGTTCCGAATTCTCGGACGACATTAGGCGGTTGCTGCGTATGCGGCTGACGAGCAATCACTGCTCGGCCGATGACATCGCCCATTTGCTCACGATGCACCGGCGCACCCTGAGCCGCCGCTTGAAAGGCGGCGGCATGGGCTACAGGGCGATCACGAACGAGATCCGCTTCGAGATCGCGCGTCAGTTGCTGCAGGATACCCAAGTGCCGCTCACCCAAATTGCGGCGGCCCTCGGCTATTCCGAAGCGAGCGCCTTCACCCGCGCCTTCCGGCGCTGGTCGGGCCAAACGCCGACAACATGGCGGGCTGAAGGCCATCCTGGCTGAGCTCCGCCGCGGCTTAAACTGTCAAGAGATTGTCCCCACCGGTCAAGCACGATGTGAACATCGGCCTACAGTAATCCTATGGCTGGCCTATGATTCCGTGCGTACGAAGCACGGGAGCTTTCGCCGGCTCGCGCCTGGAATAAATCCAGGGAGGATCGCACGATGAACCGAGGGATCTATTTGGGTCGCGGAACTCCGCTTGCGAGAATCCTGTTCCGGCTCGCAGCTGTCGTGGCCATCGTCGGCGTGCCCATGAGTGCCGCGCGGGCGGAGGAGGGCGAGGCGAAAGCCATTCTGAAAGCCATGACGGATTATGTCAGTCGCCAGGAGAATCTGTCTCTGAAATACGATACCGATATCGAGGTGGTGACGCCGGCCGTCGAGAAAATTCAGTTCAGCGCCTCGGGCGATGTCACCATGAGCCGCCCGAACAAGTTCCGCATCAGTCGCGCCGGTGGCTATGCCGATATCGAACTCGTATCGGATGGCTCCAGCGTGACCATCCATGACCGCGGCGGCAATCGCTTCGCGCAAGTTCCCGGGGGCGGCGCCTTCGACGAGGTTGTCGACAGGCTCCGGAGCGACGCTTCGCTTGAACTTCCCGGAGCCGATCTCTTGCTGTCGAAATCCTATGAGGAACTCATGGCGGGGGTGCTCGAGGCCAAGCATATCGGCCGCGGCGTCGTCGAGGGTGTCGAATGCGAGCATCTGGCCTTCCGTAATCTCGAGACCGACTGGCAGATCTGGGTCGAAGTCGGCGAGAAGCCGGTGCCGCGTAAATATGTCATCACAAGCAAGGCGGTTGGGGCCGCGCCCCAGTACACGCTGCGGCTCCGGGACTGGAAAACCGGCGTCGCGCCGGCGCCGGACGCGTTTGCGTTCAAACCGCCCGCCGGCTCCACCGGAGTCTCGATCACCGTGCTCGATGACATCGACGAAATTCCAGCGGGTGTCGTTCCCGGAGGCGCGAAATGATCAGTTCAGACTTCAAGGTGATGTCCCGTGCCGCGCTCGCGCTTTTGGCCGGCGGTTTCGCCCTGTTCTGGAGCGGTGATGCACCGGTTCCGTCGGGCTCGTTGATCAGCCAGGCGGAGGCCAGGATCGGACGGCCGGCAACACCCATGAGCTATGCCGGTGTCGCGCGGCGGACAACCCGCAGGGGCGTCGCCTACGGGGCGGCAGCCGGAGCCGCTGCGGCAGGCACTTACTACTATGCGACCCCAGGCTGCCGGCAGGTGGTGAATTCGTACGGGCAGATCGTAACCCGCTGCCCATAAAACAAGCCCGCGCTCAAGCTGCTCTCCCGATTGCGGGCGCGGAGATTTTGGATGTTGCCGGGGGTTGTTCGCCAGCGTTCGCGAAGGACGTGCTTGGCGAACTGCTCAACCAGAGCGACTCAAAGAATGCTTCGTGAGTTGCTTCGTGAAAGCCCGACATCGTCGCAGATTGCGATGGAGACTGCTTATCTTCGGTTCCTAAGTGTCACGAGCAAGGCAAGGCCGATCGAGCACATGTGGTGAGGGATCGCTGCGACGTAGACGGTTCGGTAGCAGCAGGGCTGCCAAAATGGGGGGTAAGGAGCGATGGAGATGCCATCCGCCCGCGGACCAGACGAACCGAATTCGAGCCAAGGCTTTGGTTCAATCACCGAGGATCTGCGTCGGGTTCTTCGTACCGAACTGCTCCGGGGCGCCTGCTCGGCCACCACGGTCGCCGGCCTTTTCTCGATGCATCGCCGCACCTTGCATCGTCATCTTCGTATGGAGGGCCGCGCATTCCGGCAGGTGGCCGATGGAATTCGCTTCGAGATTGCGTGCGAGCTCCTCGAAAACACCGATATGGCTCTCGGTCAGGTCGCTGCAGCCCTGCAATACTCAGAGCTGAGCGCCTTCACACGAGCATTCCGGCGCTGGTCCGGGCAGAGCCCTTCGGCGTGGCGCACAAGTCATAGCCGTGTTCGGAAATCGCGGCGGCTCCGCTCGCCACGCGGCCCCGCTTTGCCTCTGGATCCTGACAACCGCTCCGATCACGCAGGCAAGCTCTCCTGGCAGCATCCGAAAGGCAGCCCTGAGTAAGCCGTCCAGACGCGGATGATCGCACCATGCATTGAGAATGCCTCGCGGAACAACTATCCGTTCGGGCGTGCCGACCGGGGGAAGCCTGCTCTTGCAGGGATAACGCCATGGATCTCGCGCATCCAAGGTCGAGCAATGCTCGCGCTCATTTCCCGCCGGGCAGTCCTAAACTGTCAAATTAATGGCCCAACCGGTCAAGCAGCGGGTTGAGGACGAGCCATACTTGCCTCTGCAAGACGGGCGTCGCGGACATAAGCCCAGGCATTGTTCCGGCACGCCCCTTTGTCACACCCGGCGAGAACCCGGCGGTCAATCGCAACGCCCATCGGCAGCAGAACGTGGAGGCAATCATGACGATTGCGGTTTCAGCCCAGGGTGTGTCTCAGCATGGTCAGCGGCAGCACGACAAGTACGACCGACTCGTGGCGACCGCGCAATCTGTTCCGAAGTTGAAGGTCGCGGTTGCCCACCCCTGCGATCCGGCATCCTTGGGCGCCGTGCTCGAGGCGGTCGCGCTCGGCCTGATCGAGCCGATCCTCTGCGGGCCCAAGGCCAAGATTGAGGCGGTGGGAGAGGCGCTCGGCAAGGATATCTCTGGGTTGCGCATCGTGGATGTGCCGCACAGCCATGCTGCTGCGGCAGCGGCCGTCGACCTCGTGAAGGCCGGCGAGGCGGAAGCCTTGATGAAGGGCAGCCTGCATACGGACGAGCTCATGGGCGCCGTGGTTCGCCGTGAGGGCGGCCTGCGGACCGCCCGGCGGATCAGCCACTGCTTCGTCATGGACGTTCCCGGCCATGAGACTGCGCTCATCATCACCGATGCTGCGGTGAATATTGCGCCGACGCTGGAGGACAAGGTCCATATCGTCCAGAACGCCATCGACCTTGCCCGGGCTCTGCGGGTCGATCCGGTGCTGGTGGCGATTCTATCGGCGATGGAGACCGTGAACCCGAAGGTGCCCTCGACCATCGAGGCTGCGGCATTGTGCAAGATGGCGGACCGCGGGCAGATCACGGGCGGTATCCTCGACGGCCCCCTCGCGCTCGACAACGCCATCGACCTCGGTGCGGCGACGATCAAGAAAATCCAGTCGCCGGTTGCCGGGAAGGCCAACGTGCTTGTGGTCCCGGACCTGGAGGCCGGCAACATGCTCGCCAAGAGCCTGACCTTCCTCGCCGATGCGGATGCCGCCGGCATCGTGCTCGGCGCCCGCGTCCCGATCATCCTCACGAGCCGGGCCGATTCGACGATCACCCGGCTGGCCTCCTGCGCCGTAGCCTCACTCGTCGCCGAAGCGCAACGCTCGCAGCTTTCCATTCCGGAGGTCTGATCCATGACACCGGTCCTGATCGTCCTCAACGCGGGGTCATCGAGCCTCAAGTTCCAGGTCTTCGACATGCCGGATGGGGAGGAACCTCAGCTTGTCTGGAGAGGTCTATACGAGGGTCTGGGCGGCGATGCGCGTTTCACCGTCAAGGATGCGAGCGGAAGCATTCTGGACGAGAGCTCCTGGGGCCAGGGCGAGGAGATCGGGCATGAGGAATCGCTGATGCATCTCATCGCGTGGTTGCGCGAGCATCAGGAAGGGCGCAAGCTCGTCGCCATCGGACACAGGGTCGTCCACGGTGGCGCGACCTATTCCGGCCCGGTGCTGGTCGACGAAACCGTCCTCCAGGCGCTTGAGGCGCTGGTGCCGCTCGCGCCTTTGCATCAGCCCCATAACCTGGAGCCGATCCGGATTGTGCGACGCCGCCTTCCGGGGATGCCGCAGGTTGCCTGTTTCGATACTGCCTTCCATCAAACCCAATCGGACATCGCGACTTTGTTCGCCCTGCCGCGCGAAATGCGCGATCGCGGCGTTCGGCGTTACGGCTTCCACGGGCTGTCCTACGACTACATCGCGTCCATCCTGAAAGACTACGATCCCCGTCTCGCCGAGGGCCGGGTGATCGTCGCGCATCTCGGAAACGGCGCGAGCCTGTGCGCTCTTCGAAACGGCAGGAGCATTGCGACAACCATGGGCTTCTCCGCTCTCGACGGCCTCCCGATGGGAACGCGCTGCGGCGCCGTCGACGCCGGCGTCATCTTCTTCATGTTGCGGGAGATGAAGCTCAGTCCGGAGGCAGCCGAACGCATGCTCTACACCAAGTCCGGGCTTCTTGGCGTCTCCGGCCTGTCGAATGACATGCGGGTCTTGAGGACCAATGCGGCAACGAACCCGGATGCCAAGCGCGCCATCGAGCTGTTCATCTATCGCATCACGCGCGAAATCGGATCGCTGGTCGCGGCCTTGGGCGGCATCGACGGTCTCGTCTTCACGGCCGGGATCGGAGAGAACGACGCGGCGACACGCGCCGAGGTGGTCGACGGCCTCGCATGGGCCGGCCTTACCCTCGATGAATCTGCCAACGGCACCGCCGGCCCGCGGATTTCCTCGGGATCCGGCTCGTCGGTGTGGGTCGTTCCAACAAACGAGGAACTGGTGATCGCACGGCAGACGCGCAGCGTTCTGGGCGACACCCAGGCTCGGCTTGCATCCTGAACAGGGAGATTATGTCATGGAAACACTGAAGACCAAGCCTGAAGGCGGCAATGGCGGGCAGGAATTGGGTGACGAGACATTCATGTCGGCAGAGGACCTTCGGAACTACATGACCGAGATGCAGATGGCGAAGGCCACCACGTCGGTCGATGGCATGGACCGCGCCGGGAAGGCCCGCGAGGAATTGATCAAGCGGCTCGCCGAGCCGCTCGATCTCACTCCCGAACGATTGAAGGAGATCCTCGAACCGCTGCAGGCCAAGCTGAGAGCGGCGGCAGCACGCGGACAGACCGAATTGATGGTCATGCGGTTCCCCAATACACTTTGCACCGACAAGGGCCGCGCGCTCAACAACGCGGATCCAACTTGGCCCGAAACCCTCACGGGTCGCCCGCGTCAGGCCTATGAATTGTGGCGCGATCAGCTGAGAGCCGCAGGCTTCAGACTGAATGCGATGATCATCGAATGGCCTGGCGGATTGCCGGGCGACATCGGCTTCTTCCTCAGATGGGGCGAACAAAAAAAGTGATCGCTTCTGGAAGGCTACCGTGGGTGGATGACATAATGCAAAAGATCGGGTCTGGAACTGAGCGAAGCCAAGATGGGGCTCAAGCGAGACTCGTGCAGGTCACTCGTGCGCAAGCAAAGTTGGCCGAGGTCTATCGGGAGCGGTGCACAAACGCGGGGCAGCGTTACCTCGATGCGGCGAAGGCCGCGGGTGAATTGTTGGCCGACAGGCCGATCCGCTCGGCTTCGCCGCTGGACCTGTGGCGGGACGCCGGCAACTACTGGCTCGACTTCACGCAACGCTCCATCCTGTTCTGGGACACCCTGCGCCAGCGCGGCAACAACTGGCTCGAACATGAGAAGGCCGGAAAGCCGCCGCTCCTGGATTTCGAGTGGGAAATGATTGCCGATGCCCGCACGTTCGAGAAGCCCGCGAACTATGCCCTCGTCCAGATCACGCCGCCGGATGGCGTCGAGACGGACCCGGAGCGCCGGCCCTTCGTCATCATCGATCCGCGGGCCGGCCATGGGCCCGGCATCGGCGGGTTCAAGCAGGACTCGCAGGTCGGGGTGGCGCTCAAGGCAGGGCACCCAGTCTACTTCGTGATCTTTTTTCCCGAACCGGTGCCTGGGCAGACCCTCGCGGATGTCTCGCGCGCCGAGGCGGAATTCCTCCGCATTGTCGGCGAGCGCCATCCGAAGACGCGCAAGCCGGTCGTGGTCGGCAACTGCCAGGGCGGTTGGGCCTCCATGCTCGTCGGCGCGCTCGAACCGGACCTCGTCGGTCCCATCGTGATCAATGGGGCGCCGATGTCCTACTGGGCCGGCAACGATAGCGAGAATCCGATGCGTTATGCGGGCGGCACGCTCGGCGGCGTCTGGCCCGCGCTCCTGGCCAGCGATCTCGGCGCCGGCACGTTCGACGGCGCCCACCTGGTCGAAAACTTCGAGTCTCTCAATCCCGCCAACACCTACTTCGACAAGTACTACAACCTCTTCTCGAAGATCGACACCGAGCCGGAGCGCTTCCTCGAATTCGAGCGCTGGTGGGGCGGCTTCTTCCTGATGGGCCGGCAGGAGATCAAATGGATCGTCGAGAACCTGTTCGTCGGCAACAACCTCGCGGACGGCGACGCTGAATGGTCCGAGGGGCGCGCCTTCGACCTGCGGGCAATCCAAACGCCGATCATCGTGTTCGCGTCTCTCGGCGACAACATCACGCCGCCGCAGCAGGCCTTCAACTGGGTGGCCGATATCTATCCGACCACCGAAGCCCTCAAGGCGAACGGACAGGTCATCGTCGGCCTGATGCACCAAAGCGTCGGCCATCTCGGCATCTTCGTCTCGGGTGCTGTCGCCAAGCGCGAGCATACCCAGATCGTCGACCTGATCGAGTACATCGAGCATCTGCCGCCAGGTCTCTACGGCATGCAGGTCGAGGAGCAGAAGACGAATGAGGGTGTGCGCTACGACGTCATGCTGACCGAGCGCCGGGTCGAGGACCTTCAGGTTCTGCAGAAGTACGGCCGCAAGGACGAGATGCCGTTCCGGGCGGTCGAAGCGACCTCCGAGACTCTCGCCTCCGCCTACGAAACTTTCGTCCATCCCGCCCTCGCGGCGATGGTGACACCCGCCGGTTCGGCCGTGAGGCGTGCGATGCATCCACAGAGGGCGCAGCGCTGGGCGGTGTCGGATCTCAACCCCTTCCTGTGGCCGCTCAAGGGCATGGCCGATATGGTGCGGGCGAACCGCACGCCGCGCGACAACGATGGTCCGATGGCGGCGATGGAGCACTGGACGGCCGCCATGACCTCCGCGTCGTTGGATCTCTATCGCGACCTGCGCGATGCGACAGCGGAGAACACCTTCTTCCGCACCTACGGCCCGGCCAGCATCGGCATGGTCGCGCAGGACAAGGACACCGTCGCGGCGGAACCAGTGGACGCGCGGAATGCTCCTCTGGTCAAGGAAGCGCTGTCGCATATCGAGGACGGCGACCCGACGCAAGCCATCGTTCGTACAGCGCTCCTGCTGATGAAGGCCGGTACCGGGCGGCGGCGACTCTCGGCCATGAAACGGGCACGCGAGCTTGTCGGCAAGGATATCGGCCTTGTCGATATGACGGCGGAGGCTGCCCGCGGGATCATCCGAGAGCAGTCCTACATCGTCGATTTCGAGCCGGTGAAGGCGCTCATGGCGCTGCCGAAGCTGCTGCGGACATCCGAGGACCGGCGCAGGCTGCTCGAGCTGCTCGACCGCCTGGAGGGCCAGATCGAGGCCAATGCCAAGCAGGTCACGCTGCTGGGCGAGATCCGGCGCCTCCTCTCCGGGGACGGGACCGATGACAACTCGAAGAGCAGGCCAATCACGGCGACGCGGCCCGAGAACCCCACGGGCCGGCCCAAGGCGATGGCGAGGCCGGGCACCGCCCGTCGATCCGGTGACACCCGACGCACGAGGGCAAGTTCATGAACGATCAGCCCTCAGAACTCCCCAAAGCAGCCATCCAATCGAAGATTCTGCACGGCAAGCGGGCCCTCGTCATCGGCATCGCCAATGAGCACTCGATCGCCTATGGCTGCGCCCGGGTCTTCCGTCAGCTCGGGGCGGACCTTGCCGTGACCTACCTGAACGAGAAGGCCCGGCCCCATGTCGAACCGCTTGCCAAGGAGCTCGGGGCATCGATCTTCGCCCCCTGCGATGTCGGCCGGAACGGCGAGCTTGAAGCGGTCTTTCAGCAGATCCGCGAGACCTGGGGCAGCCTCGACATCGCGCTCCATTCCATCGCGTTCGCGCCGAAGGAGGACCTGCAGGGGCGTCTCCTCGACAGTTCGAGCGAGGGGTTCAAGGTGGCGATGGATATCTCCTGCCACTCGTTCATCCGCATGGCGCGCCTCGCCGAACCCTTGATGACCGAGGGCGGGACCCTGCTCGCCATGAGCTATCACGGCGCCAACAAGGTCGTCCCGAACTACAACCTCATGGGTCCGGTGAAAGCGGCATTGGAAAGCGCCGTTCGTTACCTCGCCTATGAACTGGGCGACAAACACATAAGAGTGCACGCCGTGTCGCCCGGTCCGTTGAAAACCCGGGCGGCTTCCGGCTTGAAGGACTTCGATGTCCTTCTCACCGAGGCCATCGAGCGATCGCCCATCGGCGAACTGGTCGACATCGACGACGTGGGGCTCACGGCCGCCTTTCTGACGACCCCGTTCGCCCGGCGCCTCACTGGGACGACAACCTATGTCGATGGCGGGCTCAGCATCATGGCCTGAAAATGGTCCCGCGCGTGAGTGCTCGATCATGGGAAGGTCGCCCCATGGAGCGCTCCATTTGAACCATGATCAATTACCATCCGTCGCCGACCGAATCCTCAGGGAGCAGCCGAGCGAACCGACAAGCTGCATCGGCTTTCCGAATGCTCGCGCGGCGTTGCTAGATCTGGGGAAGAGGACTACGCTCGGACAAGGACTTGCCGCCCCCCGAAGCCGAGCGATCCTGCACGATTTGGTTGAGGCGAGCGCACAGAGGACGACCCTTGAGGTTGTCTCCGTATCGTCGATGGGAGAGCCGCTATGAGTCCGTCACTTCATTCCGCCGCCCCTCATCATCTGCCGTCCTTCGTTACCGCCCCCGGCGAAACGGATGTCCTGATGGTGGTCATGGCCGTGGTTCTGGTCATTGCCGTGCTGGCCGTGGGGCTGCTGTTCCTGCGCCTGCACACCTTGCCCGAGCGCATGGCGCATAAATCCCATAAGCTTCAGTTCGAAATCGTCGCCGTGTTGGGCCTGCTCGCCCTTTTCACCCACATGCACATCTTCTGGGTCGCAGGTCTGCTGCTGGCGCTCATCGATATTCCTGACTTCGGGAATCCTCTCCGCAGGATAGCCGGATCGCTCGAGAAGATCGCCGGTCTGAAGCCAGGCGAAGGCGCCTACGGGGCCCCGGATGAGGTCGGTGTCGATACGGAGCCAGCCGAAGCCGCAGGCGAGGGTGAAGTCGAAGTGCCGAAGACCATCCCATTACCCAGGATGCCGAAGGAGCGGACCCATGCTTGAGCTTCTTTTCTGCTCCATGCTGACGATCTTTCCTGATTATCTCTATCGCCGTTTTGCTCAAGGCAAGCGCATCGGTAAGGAAATCACGCTCTTTTCAGTCTGGTTCGAATTGAGGTGGGGCATCATCGCCTGCCTGATGCTCACCATCGGGCTGATCACCGTGATCTTCTACAATCATCCCTCGACGACCAACGCGACCGCCTTTTTCCGCACCGTTCCGATCCTGCCGGAGACGAACGGGCGCGTCGCCGAGGTCTATGTCGGCCTCACTGGCGAGGTCAAACAGGGCTCGCCGATCTTCCGGCTCGACAGCTCGGCCCAGGAGGCGGCCGCGGAGTCCGCCAAGCGCAAGATCGCCGAGACCGATGCAGCTCTGATCGTCGCGCGGACCGATGTCCTTGCCGCTGAGGCCAAGATCCAGGAGGCCAGGAGCGCCCATCAGCAGGCAGTGGACGAACTGGCGACCAAGCAGGAGATCTACCGTCGCAACCCGGGCGCCGTCGCCGTCAGGGATATCGAAAAACTCGAGGTTGCCGTGCAAGGGCGCCAGAGCACGATCGATGGCGCTACGGCCGCCAAGCAGACAGTCGAGGCACAGATCTCCACGCTCCTGCCGGCCCAGAAGGCGAGCGCCCAGGCCGCCCTGGCTCAGGCCGAGGTGGATCTGGCAAAGACCGTCATTCGCGCCGGCGTGAGCGGACGGGTGGAGCAGTTCACGTTGCGGGTGGGCGACATCGTCAACCCGTTCATGCGTCCCGCCGGGGTCTTGATTCCCGAGGGTGCCGGGCGGGGACGCCTGCAGGCCGGCTTCGGGCAGATCGAGGCGCAGATCATGAAGGTCGGCATGGTGGCCGAAGCCACCTGTGCCTCAAAGCCCTGGACGGTGATCCCGATGGTGGTGACCGATGTGCAGGACTTCATCGCCGCGGGCCAGCTCCGCAGCGGTGAGCAACTGATCGAGGCGCAGCAGGTCGTGCGGCCTGGCACGATGCTGGTCTATCTCGAGCCTCTCTACGAGGGCGGATTCGACGGCGTGACGCCTGGCAGCAGCTGCATTGCCAATGCCTATACCAGCAACCACGATCTGATTGAGTCCGGCAATGTCGGCACCGTCAAAGGCTTCGTTCTCCATGCGGTGGATGCGGTCGGACTCGTGCATGCCATGATCCTGCGGATCCAGGCGCTGGTATTCCCCATCCAGACCCTCGTGCTCGGCGGGCATTGAGATCGATGCCAGTGAGTATCTCCTCGACGAGGAGATACTCCCCTGCCGATCACGTGCGAACCATGCGGGACGACGGAGATCGCATGGTGGCGGTGCAGTTCTCAGCCGCCTAGCGCATCGTGCGGACCCAGAGGGCCGCGTCAGCGAAAAGTGGTTCCGGTTTTCCGCTCCGAATGATGCGCCAACTCTAGAAAAATGAGAGCAAGCCTTACGTTCTGACAATGGAATCGTTCGAGGAGGACAGTCCATGACCACTCTATCAAAGAGGTCGACGACGTCGGATACGATGCGCAGCGCCGGTGAATTCGCCTTGCCGAGGGACACCAGTCAGGCTCTGGCGAAGGCTGCGGAAACATGGTTTGCGGCAAGCGCCGAATGCCAGCGCGAGATGATGGGCTTCATGTCGATGCGGCTTGAGAAGGACGGTGAGACCGCCCGCGAAATGCTGGATTGCAAGAATCCTGCAGACGCGACGGCAATCCAGTCACGCTGGATCGAGGAGACCTTCCGTGACTACAATTCCGAAATGACCAAGCTGATGACCATCTGCACCAAGTCCGTAAGCGGCGGCGGCCGCGCTGGAGGATGACGGTTCTTACCTTCGGCGCGATGCTGTTCGCCGCGATCAGCGCGATGCGGAATCGGACCGTGAGGCGCTGAGAGCTGGCGCGCGATCCTTCCGTCACAAAGTGCCAAGCGCTTGTCCCAAGTGATCAAGCAGTCTCTTCAAATGCGGTCACACTATGCTCTGCTCATAACGGCTTGCTCTGGGACCATGCCTTGGTCCAGGCCGGAGATGGGAGGATTGCATGAACAAGCTTCTCTTGGCTCTGGGTGCTCTTTTGGCAGGCGCTCTTCTGATCCCTGATATGGCCGAGGCTCAGCGCGGCGGTCGCGGTGGAGGCGGCGCCCGTATGGGCGGGGGTGGGTTCGGCGGCGGTGGCTTCCGGGGCGGGGGCAGCTTCGGAGGCAGCGGCTTCGGTGGAAACAGGATGTATATTCCTCGCGGCGGCGTAGGCGGAGCCGGGGTCGGAATGGGCAACCGGGGCTATCGTGGTGCGGCCATTGCTGCGCGCCCGGGCCGCGTAGCCGGCATTGGCCCCGGTGGCCGCTTCGACAACCGCATCGGCAACGGCCGTTACGACGGGCGTTATTATGGTCGCTACGGGCGTTACCCTTATTACGGCGGTCGCAATCCCTACTATGGCGGATACTATGGAGGCTATCCGTACTATGGTGTGGGTGCCGGGCTGGTCACGGGCAGCATCATCGGGGCGGCAGCCACGTACCCGTACTACAACTACCCATACTCCACATACCAGACGCCGGTCGCGTCAGCCATTGGCGGATATTGCGCAACCTCCGTCCGGACATGTGCCTTGGTCAATCCTGCTGCGGTCGGGACCGGGTGCTCCTGCCGCACCTCGGGAGGCAGAGCCCGCGGCACCGTGATCGGACAATGACCTTCGCACGCCGATGGGGCGTCCGGCGGGTCGAGCGATCAGAGAAACTTGCCTGAGCCGGGAACCTCCCGCTGCCAGGAATTGCAGGAGAGAACCCAGATGCGCAAGGTCCTCGCGATCGCGTTCGTTCCGATGATCGCAGCCCTGCCGGCGCTGGCCGAGCCAGGAGTGACGACGACCAGCGTCAACTTCCGCTCGGGACCCGGGACAAATTTCTCGTCCATCCGGACGCTCCCGACAGGAGCGGATGTCGACATCGGCGAGTGTGACGAGTCGGGCAACTGGTGTGCCATAACGGTCGAGAGCCAAAGCGGCTTCGTGAGCGGCCGTTATCTGCAGAAGAGTCAGGAGCCTGACGGATGGCCGCGCGCCTACGAAACCGGCAAGGGGCGCATGATCCTCTATCAGCCGCAATTCACGGAGTGGACTGACTTTAAAACCATCGAGGCCCTGGTGGCAGCCCAATTCGTGAAGGCACCGGATGCCAACCCGGTCTTCGGCGTGATCGGCCTGAAGGGTAAGACGTCCTTCGACGAGGATGCCGGGGAGATCGAGATCGCGGACATAACGGTCACGGAGTTGAACTTCTCCGGCCTCGGCCGCGAGGACTTGGCGGCACTTGCGGTGGAGACCGGCAAGCTCCTGCCGACCGGCCCGGTCACGGTGACGGAGGCCCGCGTAACGGCGAGCCTCGCCGAGCAGAAGCGTATGACGGACGTCGTCGGACTCAAGGCCGACCCGCCGCAGATTATTGTTTCGACGACACCGGCAATTCTGCTCCAGACCGACGGAGGCGCCGCCTATGCACCCGTGAAGGGCAGGGCGGGTCTTTCCTTCGTAGTCAACACGAACTGGGATCTTTTTCGCATCGACGAGGGCGGTGCTCTTTATCTGCGGAACGACACGCATTGGCTGACTGCCGGCGCGATCGGCGGTCCGTGGACCGCCGTCACCGAGCTTCCCCCGCTGCTGCGGGACCTGCCTGACGACAGCTGGGCCAATGCCCGTGCCGCTGTGCCGCCGGAGCCGTACCAGGATGGCAAAGTGCCCAGGATCATTGTCACGGACACCCCCGGCGAGATGATCCTTTTCGAAGGTGAACCCGCGCTTCAGGATATTTCCAAGACATCGCTTCGGTGGGCCTCGAATACGGAGTCCGACGTGTTCTTCGATAAAGCCGGGAGGCAGTGGTACGTGCTCCTGTCTGGCCGATGGTTCCGCGCTCCGAAGCTGGACGGACCATGGACCTTCGCCACGCCCGATCTTCCCGCCGATTTCCGGAATCTCCCCGAAGATGCTCCTTACTACGCCGTTCGGTCGTCCGTACCCGGCACATCAGAAAGCGCGGAGGCACGTCTCAAGGCCAGCATTCCCACCACTGCCCGGGTCGAAGTGGGATCGATCACGCCGAGCGTCGCCTATGCAGGCGAGCCGCAATTTGCACCGGTCGAGACGACCGATCTCTCCTACGCGACGAACACGACCGACAGCGTGATCCGCGTCGGCGAACTTTACTTCCTTCTCCAGGACGGCGTCTGGTTCGTGGCGAACAGCCCGGACGGCCCATGGCAGCTCGCCCGCGAAGTACCCGACGCGATCTACGCGATACCGCCGTCGTCGCCGGTCTACAACGTCACCTACGTTCGTGTGTATGACACTGAGCCCGATGCGGTCTGGTACGGCTACACCATGGGCTATCTGTCCGGCTTTCTGTCCTGGGGTACTTACGTCTACGGCACTGGCTGGTCCTACCCGCCGTACTGGTACAATTGGCCGGGATATGCCTACCCGATCTACTATCCACGGCCGGTCACCTGGGGCATCGGAGCTTACTACAACCCGGTCCGAGGTATGTATGGCCGCTACGGCTATGGCTACGGTCCTTATCGCGGCATCGCCGGGGTGCGGGCATGGAATCCGCGCACGGGCACCTATGGCCGCGCGGGCGCAGCCTGGGGCCTGCGCGGGTCGGCCGGATTCGTCGGAGCCTATAACCCACGCACCGACGGCGCCGGATACATTGCCGGTGGCCGCAACGTATACGGCGCCTGGAAGTCGGCCGGCGTCAAACGCGGGTCGGAGTGGGCACGGGTGACGGCTCGAGACACCGCAGCTGGCGGTTCGGCGGTGCGTTGGAACAGCTCCGACGGGCAGGGCTTTATTCGCGAGGGGCGGCGCGGCGATCTCTACGCCGGGCGCGACGGCAACGTCTACCGCAACACCGGCGACGGATGGCAGCGCTTCGACGGGGGGTGGCAGGACGTATCACGGCCGGAACCAAAGGATCTTCTCCAACGCGGCGAGGGGCGCGAGGGCCTCTCGCCTGAGGCCCGTGACAGGCTGCAGGAGCGTGGGGGAGGCGAGGCTCTTCGAGGCCTCGCCGGCGCCGGTGCCGCAGGCGCCGCCCTTGGCCAGCGGCTGGGCACCGGCGGCGAATCGGCTCGCCGGGATCGCATCGACGGGGGCAGCCGAGAGCGGGCGCAGGAGCGGATCGATCAGCGCCCGACGCCTCAGCAGAGACCATCCACTTCATCTCGAGCGGCAGGACAGGATCGGCCTGCGGCAGGGCAGCGTCAGACGGCGCAGCAGCGCCCGGCAGCGAAGCCTCGTCCCACGGCGTCACAACGTCCCGCGGCGCAGCGACCGAATTTGAGCCAGCCGCTGCCATCGAACCTGATGCGGGATGTCCAGGCTCGAAATGTTGGACATCAGAGACAGATCGCGAGCCAGCAATTCTCCCGGCCATCTTCTGCTCAATTCTCGCGTTCGACACCATCCTTTGCACCGCGGGGCGGCTTCGGAGGAGGTGGTTTTGGTGGAGGTCGCGGCGGAGGCCGTGGCGGCGGCCGCCGATAGCGAGAGCGTTGTCGGCGAGCCGAAGAAGAGAGATGATTCCACGTCACCGGCATCATCTCCGGACCTCGGAGGCATCGAACCGATGCGGACGGCAGGGGTTCTTCTTACATGGGAGTTCGGCCGAACTCCGGAAATCGGGAGATCCTCCCATGGATCGGCTTCTGGTTATCGTCGTACTTGCTATGACATTGACTCTCAACAGCGACCCGGCCTCGGCGCAGCAGCGGTTCGATGGCGACTGGACAATCCAGGCCGTTCCGCAGACGGGCGCCTGCAAGAGAGCCCGGCGTTATGCGGTGATCGTCAAGGACGGCAACATTCGGAGCAGTACCTCAGGGCGGGCCGGCATCACGGGCGGGCTCGATCCAAGCGGGCGCGTTCAAGGGAGCGTTGTCCGCAACAAGACGAGAGTGGATGTGACAGGCAGCTTGTCGGAGCAGTCGGGTTCCGGCGATTGGGTCATCGCGGGACGGGTGGCCTGCTCGGGACGATGGACTGCCGAAAAACGAGACTAGAGCCTCGGACCGGAAATGAGACTCCTGGCTTCTGTGCGAGGCCGAGCTGTGATTCACTGCCTGGACTGGGAGGTGGATTATGGGTCATTGCTATTCCCTGGATCTGCGGGTGCGCGTCGCCGACTTTGTCGATGCAGGTCATTCCTGCCGGGCGGCAGCCCAGCACTTTGACGTCAGCGAGAGTTTCGCCATCAAGCTGGTGCAGCGGAAGCGGCGGTTCGGCTCGCCGGCACCGGCCCGGCAAGGCCGTCCGCCCGGACGCGGCAAGCTGGTGCCCTATGAGAGCTTCTTGATCCAGACGGTCGAGGCCGAGCCGGCCATCACCATGCCCGAGCTGGCCGCAAGGCTGCTGACTGAGCATGGGATCGTTGCGGCTCCCGCGATGCTCTCGCGCTTCCTGTGCCGGCACGGCTTCTCATATAAAAAAATGCCTGATGGCGGCGGAGTGCGCACGCGCCGATGTGCGGGATGAGCGCCGGGTCTGGCATGCCCAGCGCCAGCCGCGCATGCGCCAGGAGACGCACCGGCTGGTGTTCCTGGACGAGACGTATGTCAACACCAAGATGACGCGCCTGCGCGGGCGGAGCCGCAGGGGCCAGCGCCTACGCATGAAAGCTCCCTTTGGACACTGGAAAACCCATACCTTTCTGGCTGGGCTACGGTGCAACGAGTTGTGCGCGCCGTGGATCATCGATGGCCCGATCACCCGGTTGGCGTTCGAGGCTTACATTGAGACGCAGCTCGCGCCGACGCTGCGCAAAGGCGATGTGGTGATTCTCGACAACCTGGCTGTCCACAAGAGCGAGAAGGCCGCTCAGTGTCTGAAGCAACGCGGAGCCTGGTTCCTGTTTTTACCTGCTTATTCGCCTGATCTTAATCCAATTGAACAGGCCTTTGCCAAGATCAAAGCGCACTTGCGCAAGGCCGAGGCCCGAACGTTCGACGCGCTCTGGCGAGCGCTCGGTGAGATCTGCAACCTGTTCGAACCACAAGAGTGCTGGAACTACCTTAAGGCTGCCGGATATGCGTCCGTTTAACCGTCCGATGCTCTAAGGCTCGACCTTACAGCCAGCAGCGAACGAGTGCGTTCCCGGTTTGCAGCAGCTGGGATCGGTCATGGCAGTGACCGCAATAGAAGAGATGTGCGAAAGCTCATCCGCGATCAGATTGCTCAAACCCGCCTCATGAAGCGGGATTGCTGAATGAGCTTCCTGGATCTGCAGCCGCTCAGAAATCGCGCTGGACGCGCAGACGGCCTTCCCAGGTGTCTTCCGATCCGCTCGAGCGGAAGGCGCCGGTCGGATCGCCGGCGGCGGTGGTGATCGGGACCGCAACCCGCTCGCGGGGATCGACCCTGATGTAGAGCGCTTCGACGCCGATGAGGAACTCCTTCACCGGTGTCCAGATCACGTTGGCGCCAACGCGAGTCTCGTCGAAGTCGACGAGGCCCGTGGTCGTTCCCGCCGTTCCGGCAGCGATCGTCGCCACGGTCGTGGGCACCACGTATTGCGCCACTCCAGGAGCATCGAAACGCATCCAGGAGCCGAAGACGTTCGTCTGGATCGTCGGCGTCCAATTGTGATTGAGGCCGCCGGCGATGGCATAGGCCTTGTTGGCCTTGAACTCGCCCGTGAACGGGTCGACGAAGGCATCCGTGATAGGCATCGACAATGTCCCGGCACCGATGAAGCCATCGCTGATCGCGTCCGACTGTCCGCCATTGAGGTAGCCGATTGCTCCATCCGTATAGGTTGCCATCATCCATACGGTATCGCCCACTCCGAGAGCCGGCACATTGGCATAGCCGAGAGCGGCAACGGCAAAACCGTAATCCGTGTCCGCGAAGGTCGGATTGGGCAGGCCGGTGATCGGGTTGAGCACCGGGGCGGTCACACCGCCCACCGTCGTCACGCCGGCCGATACATCGCGAATTTGATGCAGGGCAGCGGACAGCTGCGCTCCGCCCCAGGTGCCGGTGTAGCGCAGGTTCGCAACCACGTCCGGCATGAGCTCCCCAGCATAGGTGGAGGCGATCGGCGCAAAGACCGGAGACGTCGATGCAACGCCGAACAAGGGAAAAGCGAGATCGTTGTTGACGCTGCGCTGGGTCCCATCTTCCAGCGACAGGGTGGCGGAGAAGCCGTTGCCGAACGAGTAGGTATAGGCGAACAGGTTCACTTCGGCATTGGAAGGATCATCGAATTTCAGATCGCCGAAGTTGGGGGCCGGCAGGTCCGGGTCCGTGAAGAACGAAACCGCGCGACCGGCGGTCAGGCCGCCGAACTGGACGAAGGCCTGGTTAATCTCAGGACTCGTGGGGTTAAATCCGTAGGCGCCCGTGTTACGGGTCATCTCCATGCGGATATAGGTGCGCAGCATGCCGTAGGCGGTGGCGGTCCGTGCGTCGATGTTGATGCGGCCGCGGGCACGGAAACCTATCGTGTCCTGCGAACGGTCGATCGGTTCGACATAGAGGTACTCGGCGCGGACACGGCCGCCAACGCGCAGGCAGGTTTCGGTGCCGGGAATGTAGAAGAAGCCGTTGCCATGGGTGGAGCAGATACGGACATACTCGACGGGCGCTACGGATTTCGCAGGCAGATCCGCGGCCTGAACCCCAGTGCTGACAATCGCCACGGATCCGAGCAACAGTAATCGAACAGATGTCATCGTGTAACTCCCGCGCCGATCCTCACCCGCACTGGTCAAAATCTGTGCAGATAGGCGAGGTACCGTCAAGGCATCTTTCAGAAGAGGACGTCGAGGAAGGTATTGGATTTACCTAGTGTTGCTTAGCGGCCTCACTTCATCGAGGTTGCAAGCCGATCCTCAGCCCAGCATGAGCTGAACGGCAATGATTTTGACGACGGTCATGCTTGGGAAGCAAATCGCATAGCCGATGTCGGTCCTCTCCGTTGGTGCTAAACGTCCTGCTGCGACGACGATCGCAGGATTCCCGGTCGAACCGGCACAGACGCCGAGCAGGTCGTCGAATGGGATGCGCAGCAGATAGCCTCCGATGAGGATAATCAGGACCAAAGTCATCAGCACCGCTGCCCCGCCGAGAAGAATCTGGACCCCATTCGATGCCACGGTTTGGACGAAAGGAGCACCGGCACCGAGGGCGACCGCCCCGATGAATATCGACAGGCCTAAATTCCGCAGAACCAGGTTCGCGACCACCGGCATTCTCCAGCCGATCGGGCCCGTCCGACCCAGCCAGCCGAGGATCAGCGCCATGACGAGCGGCCCGCCGGCCACGCCCAGACTGAAGGTGCTGCCGCCGGGCAGAGGTAACGGGATCATGCCGAGGAGAAGCCCGAGCGCTATCCCCACACCGATCGAGACGAACGACAATTCGGCATTGCCCTTGATGCTGTCGCCGAAATGGCGCTGCACTTCGGCTTTACGATCGGTGGGAACGGCTGCCACGAGGAGATCGCCCAGCTCGATCGTCAGGTCGGACGACGCCATGATATCGACATCGCCCCGGCGTACGTGCGAAATCACGACTGGAAAATCGGGGAGGGGAATGTCCTGCAGGGACTTTCCGACGAAGGCTGCTTTGGAGACGTAAACCCGCACCACATCATAGTTCGCCCGGTCTCGGCTCAGGCGACCTGGTTCCTCATGGCCCACTATCGTCTTGGCTTGCTCGATGCTGGTCGGGCTGCCAACCAACAGCAGCCCGTCACCCTCATGCAATCGTGTCCCGGTCACGGGCGGTGCGTTCACGTGCTGCTGACGAACTGCGACAATTTTCACATCAGCGGGCAGGGATGCAGAGATCTCGTCGATGGTCCGATCCTCGCATTCGGATTCGAGGGTGAACTCCGCAACCCGAACATTCTGCGAAGGTGGATCGAACTTGGGTTTGACCAGCGCTGCCATGAGAGTCATCAGGACGATCGGCCCCACCACGCCGAATGGATAGGAGACGGAATAGCCGATTGCTGGATCCTGGTTGCCTGCCGCAGCCAGCGCCGCTTGCAGCGTCGGGGTGCTCGTGCCGGAACCCGCGAAGAGCCCGGCTGCAGTCCCGAGCGAGATGCCGAGCGGGTCCGCGAGCAACCACGCGACTCCGAGAGACGCGAGAACGCCGAAAGCCGCGAGAGCAATGTATTTGATCCCGGGACCGCGGAGACTGGCGAAGAATTGCGGCCCGTATTGGATGCCGACCCCGTACACGAACATCACAAGGCCGATGGTTCCAACCATTCCGGGAGGCGCCGCCTTTGGAGCAATGGCACCGATGATTAGGCCGCTGAACAAGACCGCGCCGGCGCCGAACGAAACGCCCGCGAACGAAATCTGCCCAATCGCATAGCCAGCAGCGATGGCGAGGAACAGCGCCAGCAAGGGCGAGGCCTCAAGCAACGTGCGAACGATTTCGAGCATAGATTTCCCCTCATCTTGCGCGGCAGCCTGCATCCTGAAACTGTCCGATCACCCGCGCCATCAGATCAGGAGAGGGAGACTGGGTGTCGGAAAGCTCGTAGTTAAGGCCCATGGCCTTCCATTTGAAGGTGCCCATCTGATGAAACGGCAGGACCTCCACCCACTCCACGTTGCGCATGGGTGCGACGAAACGGGCGATGCCCTCGACATTGGCGGGATCGTCGGTCAGGCCCGGGACCAGCACGAACCGCACCCAGACCGGTTTGCCGAGAGCTGCCAGGCGCTCCGCGAATTGAATGGTCGGGCGTATGTCCTGACCGACGGCTCGGCGATAGGTTTCCGGGTCCCAGGATTTGATGTCGAGCAGTACAAGATCGACATAACGCAGATACTCGTCGTCGGCGCGCGCTCCGAGGAAGCCCGATGTGTCCAGCGCCGTGTGCAACTCCATGCCCTTGGCGGCTGCGAAGAGCCGCTTGGTGAAATGCAGTTGGACCAGCGGCTCCCCGCCGGAAATCGTCAATCCCCCATCCATGGCCCGCAGCGGCGCGGCATAAGCCTGAAGCGCAGTTTTGGCACGCTCGAACGAGACGCGGGTTCCGTCCTTGAGGTGCCATGTGTCCGGGTTGTGGCAATAGAGGCATCGCAGCAGGCATCCGCTCATGAAGACCGTCACGCGGATGCCAGGGCCGTCTACGGTCGACCCGGTCTCATAGGAGTGGATCCATCCGAAGTCGCCCCGGGGATCGTTGAAGGTATCGGTCTCCGGAGCGTCCGGGGACCGCGCCTGTTGCAGAGCGTACCGGCTGTGTGCCCAGGGCTCATCGGCCATGATGTCAAGCCTCACTCGCCATGGAAGGTCCGGCTGATGACGTCCATCTGCTGCTCCCGGGTAAGGCGGACGAAATTGACCGCATAGCCCGAAACCCGGATCGTCAATTGCGGGTACTTGTCCGGATGTTCCATGGCATCAATCAGAGTATCGCGGTTGAGGACGTTGAGGTTCATGTGGAACCCACCTTGGCCGCAATAGGTGTCGAGCACCTTCACCGCCTGTTTGATCTTTTCGCCTTGATCCTGTCGATTGAAGCTCGGCGTGATCGACACGGTGTAGCTGATGCCATCCTGCGCATCCGCATAAGGCAGCTTGGCGACCGACAGGCACGAGGCGAGCCATCCATGGCTGTCGCGGCCATGCATCGGATTGGCGCCCGGGGCAAAGGGCTCACCGGCCTTGCGCCCGTCCGGCGTGTCGCCCGTGTTCCTGCCATAGACGACATTGCTCGTGATGGTCAGCACCGACTGCGTATGGACTGCATTCCGGTAGGTCGGGTGCTTGCGGATCTTCTTCATGAAGGTGGAGACGAGGTCGGCCGCAATGCTGTCGACGCGGTCGTCGTTGTTGCCGTATTGCGGAAAGTCGCCCGTGATCTCATAATTGACGATCAGTCCGTCTTCACGGCGGATCGGCTTGACCTGCGCATGCTTGATCGCAGACAGGCTGTCGGCAATCACCGACAGACCCGCAATGCCGAACGCCATCGTGCGCAGGATCTGCTGGTCGTGGAGCGCCATTTCCAGGCGTTCGTAGTAATACTTGTCATGCATGTAGTGGATGCAGTTCATCGCGTGGACATAGGTCCGCGCCAGCCACTCCATCATGAAGTCGAACTTCGTCATGACGTCATCGAATTCGAGAACGTCGCCGGTTACGGGCGCCGTCGCCGGGCCGATCTGATCGCCGCTCACCTCGTCCCGCCCGCCATTGATGGCATAGAGAAGACATTTGGCGAGATTGACGCGGGCGCCGAAGAACTGCATCTGGTTGCCGATGCGCATGGCCGAGACACAGCAGGCGATGCCGTAATCGTCACCCCAATAGGGGCGCATGAGATCGTCGTTCTCGTATTGAATGGAGGACGTCTCGGCCGAAACCTTGATGCAGTAGCGCTTGAAGCCGTCAGGGAGCTGCTTCGACCATAGCACCGTTATGTTGGGCTCCGGCGCCGGGCCGAGATTGGTTAGCGTGTGCAGCATGCGGAAACTGGTCCGGGTGACCAGGGGACGGCCGTTGAGATCCATGCCGCCGACGCATTCCGTGGCCCAGTAGGGATCGCCCGAGAACAAGGCATCGTAGTCGGGCGTGCGCAGGAATCGGACGATGCGCAGCTTCTGGACGAGCTGGTCGATGAGCTCCTGGGCGCCTGCCTCATCGAGAGCGCCGCTCTCCAGGTCGCGCTCGATGTAGATATCGAGGAAGGACGAGATGCGGCCGATGGACATGGCCGCGCCATTAGCCTCCTTGATGGCGCCGAGGTAGCCGAAATAGGTCCATTGCACCGCTTCACGGGCATTCGACGCCGGCTTTGTGATGTCGCAATCATAGCTCTTGGCCATGGTCGCCAGGTCGGCGAGCGCCCGCATCTGATCCGCCAGCTCTTCCCGCTCGCGGATGACGTCGTCCGTCGGCCATTTGGCGTCGAGGAGAACCCGCTCGGCACGTTTGGCCGCCAGCAGCCGGTCGGTTCCATACAGGGCCACGCGGCGATAGTCGCCGATGATCCGCCCCCGGCCGTAGGCATCCGGCAGACCGGTGATGATATGGCTGCGCCGGCAGGCCATGATCTCCGGTGTATAGGCGTCGAAGACGCCTTCGTTGTGAGTCTTGCGATACTTAGTAAAGATGTCGTGCACGATGGGATCCGGCTCAAAGCCGGCCGCCTTCAGCCCGGACTCGACCATGCGCAACCCGCCATACGGCATGATCGCCCGACGGAACGGCGCATCGGTCTGGAGTCCGACGATCAGCTCGTTGTCGCGGTCGATGTATCCGGGCTGATGAGCGGTGAGCGAGGATGGTGTCTTGGCATCGACGTCCAGAACACCTTTCCGGATTTCCTCCTTGAAGTAGGGCTGGAGCTTGTCCCATACGGCCTTTGTTCGCTCGCTGGGTTCCACGAGGAAGCTCTCGTCGCCATCGTAGGGCGTGACGTTGCGCTGAATGAAATCGCGAACGTCGACGGCGTGCTGCCAACGACCAGGTGCGAAACCTGTCCATTCGCTCATGGAATCCGTCGCTTCCGCTGCGTCTGCGGGAGGGGAGACTGCCCGACGATGTTTTGGCTCTTGCTTCGGGGAACCCGTGGACGTCTGAGCAGCAATGGCTTCATCTGGCATGGCAGCCTCCTCCCATGAGAACCATGGGATATTGGTTCAACGCATCCTCGATCGCTCACCCTCACCGGCAGCGCTGCTCAGCAGAGAGTCAGGTTTTGCGCCAACCCTGCTTCGCTCGTCTCTTTGTACTTCGAGTTCATGTCTCGCGCGGTGTCGGCCAGCGTCTTGATCGTCGTGTCGAGATCGACCCGGTGCCGGCTTGCGATCTCATTGGTGGCAATCATCGCAGCGGTCCACGCCTTCACGGCACCGAAGGCGCAGCGCTCGATGCACGGCACCTGAACATAGCCCGCGACAGGATCGCAGGTCATGCCCAGATGATGCTCAAGAGCCGACTCGGCGGCATTCTCGATCACGCGCGGCGGGCTGTTCAGGACCTGCGTGATCAGCGCCGCGGTCATCGCCGATGCGACGCCGATCTCGGCCTGGCACCCGCCTTCCGCCGCCGCGAGCGTCGCGTTGTGCTTGCACAGATAGCCGACGGCCGCGCCAGCCAGAAGACCCTGCCGGATCTTGTCCATCGGCACCGCCCGGCCGCTCTGGGTCAGGGCATAGACGATGGCCGGCATCACCCCAGCCGATCCGCCGGTCGGCGCGGTGATAACCAGATGGCCGCGGGCATTCTCCTCTGAGGCGGCCAATGCGAAGGCCGAAACGAGCCCGATCGCCCGATCGCTCATATAGGTATCGTCCTGGGCACGCTCAAAGACAGTCGCAGCCTTGGATTGGAGCTTGATCGGCCCAGGAAGGACGTCGTCCTTGTAGGAAAGGCCGGTCTTCACCGTCGCGATCATCGCGTTGGCGATCTTGTCCAGGAAGGCGTTGACTTGCTCCTCGGTCTTCCCGGAGACGGCTATCTCGTTCGCCATCACGACGTCGGCGATCGTGAGGTTGTTGTTCTCCGCGTGCTGCCGAAGTTCCTTCATCGTGGCGTAGGGATATTTCGGCTGTCCCTTCTTGGGCGGCTCGTAGCCCTTCCACTCGATGAAGCCGCCGCCAACCGAATAGTACTCCTGCTCATAGAGGACCTTGTCGCCCGCCATGAGCCTGCAGGTCATCATGTTCGGGTGTGCGAATTCGCCTTTCGGCGCATCATAGATGACGTCGGCCAGGGATAGATCGAACGTCTTGCTTCCGAGCTTGACCGGATAGGTCTGCTGAGGCTTGGCGATCATCTCGTCGAGGAACATCGGGTCCACGGTGGCCGGTTCCTTGCCGACCAGGCCCGCCAGAGCGGCTCGTTCTGTCCCGTGGCCTTTCCCTGTTGCACTCAGGCTGCCAAAAAGATTGACCTTGAGGCCCGTCGCCTGGGCCAGCTGGTCTGCCGGCAGCTTCGTGCAGCGCTGATAGAAATCGTATGTGATGCGCATCGGCCCGATCGTATGCGAGCTCGAGGGGCCGGGGCCGACCTTGTAGAACTCGTCCGCCACAGTCATGACCGGTCCCTTCGATGCCTTGACGACGTCGAGATCGGGCGAGAGGGCGGAACTCATCTTGAGACCGGAATCGCCTCCCGCGGCCGCCTTGGCGGCTTGCTGAGCGCCAGCCTCCGTCGCGGCCTGCTGCGCGCGGGCCTCGGGGCTCCATGTCGTGCCGGTCATCACTGCCGCAGCGCCGATGGCGGCATTGCGCATGAGGAAGGCCCGGCGGTCGATCCCTGACGGCGCATCAGGTGTCTCTGGCGTGGCGGAGAGCGGCTCGTCCTTGCTGATGCTGGTCATAGGCGTATCCTCCTGTTGAGGGCCTAGGCACGATAGAAATTGGAGACGTCCCCGTTATCATCTCAAGACGAGACGGAGGGGGTGTCGTCTCTCGCGCCCTGCCTTTTGGTGTCATTCTAATCAAGCCGTAAGCCTCCGCTTGATAGGAGGGGACAATCCCTTGACAGTTTGAGCCATTCTAGTCGGGTAGGGGTGATGAGGCGGCAAGCCTCGACCGGGTCACTTCCCGGATCCGGACCCCCATCGTCTGGCTGATTGAGGAGCGCAACTTCTCACGCGATCTCTCAGCACCGCTCGACGGCGTCGGAAGCGCACTGGCCACGCCGTGGAATGACCGCCCGGTCACCTGTCGGCCCAAACTGTCAAGCAATTGTCCCCGCCGATCAAGCACAAGCATGCGGCCGGGATAGGGTCGGGCCGAGAGGAAGTGAGAAAGGCTGCCCGGTGCTCGACCGGCGGGGTTTGCCACTCCACAAGAACCGACGGCGGCGATGAACGGAACCCTCAGGCTCACACGCGGGAAATCCATGGGGACGAGATCATGACGGACAAGCCATATCCCGACAGGCGCGCAGGGGCTGGTTTATCTCTGCTCAGGCCCTCCCTACTATGGCTTCTGATCCTCGCGCCCATCGCGGCGTTTCTCGATCACGCCGACACTCTTCCGGCAGGAGTAATCTTTTTCTGCGCTGCGCTCGCGATCGTGCCGTTCGCGAAGCTCATCGTCCAGGGGACCGAGCAGGTCGCCGTGCACACGGGTGCAACGATCGGAGGTCTTCTCAACGCCACCTTCGGCAATCTCCCGGAACTGATCATTACCATGGCTGCCCTGCGGGCGGGCCTGCTGGAGATGGTGCGCGCCTCGATCGTTGGTGCGTTGCTTGCCAATCTTCTGATGGCTCTCGGTTTCTCCTTTTTACTCGGCGGCCTGCGCCACCACAGCCAGGACTACAACCCGAACGCGGTACGGGCTTACTCGTCCACCATGGTGCTGGCTTGGATCAGCTTGGCGCTCCCGAGCGCGTTTCATCGCGCCCTGGACTCGGAACCCTACCTTGGCGTGCACGCTACCTTGGACCTGATCGTGGCAGTCGTCCTGCTGGGTCTCTACGGGCTTTTCCTGCTCTATTCTCTAAGCTCGACTTTGGCCAATTTCGCGGGCCAGTAGGCCACCTGCGGGTCAGTCCGGATCGGCAAATCTCACAAGGCTCATGAGCGCGTCCATTACGGCAATCCGATAGATTGCGGTAGCAAACCGGCGATCATTGGCAATTGCGTCGGCATCGCCATGCACGCGCTCCAGCATGGTGTCGAACACCTCCTCCATCATCTCCACATCCACCGGCACGACAACCCCACACGTCATCGCAAAGGCCTCCGGAGTACTCAGCCGCATCGCCAGCGATGTGCCAGGATGAGCCGTCTGCTCCAGATGCTCATCGACCAGCCAAACCTCTTCCTGGCGCATGAGATCCAGCACCACCAAGCCGGCCGTCTCGTGGCGACGCTCAACCCGCCAGACCGAGAAGCGGGCCCGCAGCAGAGCCTGCAGCATCACGTCCTCATCCGAGCCGGGCACCACGACAGCGTTGCGGGTATAGCGGTCCATCCCGCGCGAGCGGCCCGGCGGGGCGGTGTAGAGAGCCAGGTCGTAGGCCAACGTCACCTCGTCCAGGCTCTCGGCCACCAGCATCTTGCCAGCCGTGAGCCCCAGCCGGCGCGCCTGCTCCATCAGGGCCGAATCCGGTACGCAGCGAAGAGCCTCGTTGTGATGGTGGGTGCTGATCGCGCGGAGATGACGATAGCGCGTCAGGATCTCGGTCCGACCCATTTCGGCCATGGCGACCTCCCAGGCTCTTGAGCCTGATTGTGGGAGATCGTGGCCATGCCCGTCCAGCCCCATGTTCCTGACCTCCTGTCCACCTGGCTGGCTCCGTTCCGGTCCGGCCTGACCGGACCAACCTTCCGCCATGCCCTTGTGCTCGTCCTGGGGGCTCTTCTCACCCCGGGCCGTCGCACCGTCACGGCCATGCTCACCGTTGTTGGCCTCGCCCGCACCCGCAGCTTCACGAACTATCACCGTGTGCTCAACCGCAACCAGTGGTCCAGCCGCGAGGTGGCGCGCCGTCTGCTCGGCCTGCTGGTGGCAGCTTTTGTGCCGACCGGGCCAGTGGTGATTGGCCTGGATGACACCCTTGAGCGTCGCTGGGGTGCCCGGATCAGGGCCCGTGGCATCTACCGGGATCCGGTCCGCTCCTCCCATGGCCACTTCGTCAAAGCCTCGGGATTGCGCTGGCTGTCCATCATGATGCTCGCTCCCATCCCGTGGGCCGGTCGCGTGTGGGCCTTGCCCTTCCTGACGGTGCTGGCGCCCTCCGAGCGCTTCTCGCGTGAGCATCGCCAGCGTCACAAGGCGCTCACGGACTGGGCCCGACAAGCCCTTCTCCAGGTCGCCCGCTGGCTGCCGGACCGGCGCCTCGTGGCAGTGGCTGATCAGAGCTACGCGGCGATTGAGCTGCTGAACGCGGTTCGGCATCGCCTGTGCATGATCACGCGCCTGCGCCTGGATGCGCGCCTGTTCACGCCGGCTCCGCGCCGTCGGCCCGGAACCCGAGGACGCCCTCGCGTTGTTGGTCAACGTCTTCCGAGCCTGGCCGAACGCCTGGCCAATCCCAAGACGGCGTGGCGGCAGGTTTGGGTCGACGGCTGGTACGGCGGTGGCGAACGCCTGATTGAGTTCATCTCGGGCACGGCGATCTGGCACCATCCCGGCAAGCACGTGCCGATCCGCTATGTTCTGGTGCGGGACGTGGCCGGCCTCCTCAAGCCACAGGCGTTTCTGTGTACGGACCTGCAAGCCGATCCTCTTGAGATCGTGCGCTGGTTCGTGCGGCGCTGGAGCACCGAGGTGACCTTTGCCGAGGCTCGCAGACACCTGGGGATGGAGACGCAACGCCAATGGTCGGACAAGGCGATCGCCCGCACGACACCAGCCCTGCTGGGGCTGTTCTCGCTGGTCAGTCTCTGGACCGCTGACCCCGCCATTCGGCGCTTGGCTCGCCCGCAGTGTGCCGCTTGGTACAATAAGCGCACCATCACCTTCAGCGATGCTCTGGCGGCCGTCCGACGCTCGCTCTGGGCCGCCGCAGTTTCTGATGCGTCACGCCGGCCCGCCAACATGACAAAAGGCCAAATCGATGTTCTGAAGCGATTGACGGCGACACTCTGCTATCCAGCATAAATGGCCAAAGTCGAGCTAAGAACCCATCCGGAAATGTTCGCTGAACTGAATACTCCTGCGATGCATGAGGAGGCCGGTGGGCATCCGAGTATCGCGCGTGGCGTTGCGACGTTACTCGTTGCGTCGCTGGGTGCGGCATGGATGAGCGAGATCCTTGTCGGCGCCGCCGAGCAGGCCGGGGAGTCGTTAGGCATGTCGCAGATGTTCATGGGCGTGATCGTGCTTGCGCTCGTCGGCGGTGCGGCCGAATCCGGATCGGCCATCGCCATGGGGCGGGCCAATCGGGTCGATCTCAGCATCGGCATCGCCATGGGAAGCTGCGTGCAGATTGCCCTCTTCGTCGCTCCGATCCTGGTGCTGGTCGCCCCAGCCATGGGGCAGGCGCAGTTCCAACTGGTGTTCTCCCAGGCCGAGATGTGGATGCTGTTCGGGGCAGTCCTTCTGGGAGCGACCGTTGCCACAACCGGGCAATCCAACTGGTTCAAGGGCGTCCAACTCTTGGCGCTCTATCTCATCATCGCGGCCGTGCTTTACCTGATCCCTGCCGCCGCGCCTTAGAGAGGGACCATGCTGCGACAGCTTCTCCTGGGCGGCGCCATCAGCCTGGGCAACATCGCGATCCACGCGGTCGTGATGGCGGTGGTCGTTAGCACCGCCCGCCACACGCTGGCCTGGAAACGACGCCGGTCCCAGTCCTGGCTCTCCGCCGTCATGGTCGCAACCGTCGGGGTCCTGCTGCTCGCGCATGTTGCCGAGGTGATCGCATGGTCGCTCGCTTATGCGATCTTAGGCGCGGCTCCTACCGAAGCGGACGTCCTGTACTTTGCTTTCGTCAACTACACGACCCTTGGCTACGGCGACGTCGTGCCGGTCGAGCGCTGGCGTCTGCTCGGCCCGATAACAGCCATGAACGGTGTGCTGCTCTTCGGCTGGTCGACAGCGGTCATCTTCGAGGTATTGAGGCAGGCTATGCGCAGCCGCGACGAGGGCCTCCAGTGACGAGGCAACTTGGTGTCGCTTTGGATCATTCGCGGTCGGTGCGGATCAGAGTATCCTCGTCGCTGGACATCTCAGGATTGGGGTGAACTACCACTGAGCCTGATGAACCACGATTTCTCGCTTGGAAAGTCAGATTGTAGATTTGCTCGGACTACTCGGCTCCTCCGTAAAGGGTCTGGCGTCCGGGAACGACAGCCTTCGGCACATCCGAGACATTGCGCGTTTGTCAGCTCGCTAGTCCTAGTCGGATAATCCGAACGTCGAAGGCATGGTTCATGGAAGAGAGCAACACTTCCGATAACAGCGGGAGCGTTATATCTAGAGCTAATCTACTCCACTAATGGGACTTGTCGGAAGTATGGCTCCGCCGGCGAATGTGCTTGATAAGAGGCCAAGACACCCCCTCAAGGCGGGGTAACATACGCTCCCAACAGCTTTGTTCTCAGAAGCTAGCCGGAAGCTACGACCCTGCTTCGCTATGGGTCGGCAGGGCATCCACCCAGGTGCGCTCGAACCTGTTCGGTGTGGTCTATGTGCTCGACGAGCCGTCGGCCGGGCTTCATCCCGCCGATACGGAGGCGCTGCTGAATGCGCTTGGGCAGCTGAAGGCGTCCGGGAATTCGCAGTTCGTGGTCGAGCACAATCTCGACGTGATCCGTCACGCCGACTGGATCGTCGATGTCGGTCCGGGCGCCGGCGAGCAGGGCGGCTTCGTGCTCTATAGCGGCCCACCGGACGGGCTCGGACAGGTCGAGGCCTCGCAGACACGGCGCTTCCTGTTCGGCGAAAGCCCTCTCCCGCCTCGGGAGCCGCGCGCGCCGAAAGACTGGCTGCGCCTCGCCGGCATCACGCGCAACAACCTGGACGGGCTCGATGTCGCGTTTCCCTTGGGCGTGTTCACGAGTGTCACGGGAGTATCCGGCTCCGGCAAGTCGAGCCTGGTCAGCCAGGCCCTGGTCGAACTGGTCGCGGAGCATCTCGGCCATGACATCCTCGCGCAGGAGGAAGAGGGGGAGGAGCTCGAGCGGGCGGCGGTCGTCCCCGCCAGCGGCCGGATTGTCGGCGGCATGAAAGGGATCAAGCGCCTGGTGCGGGTTGACCAGAAGCCGATCGGGCGCACGCCGCGCTCGAATCTTGCCACCTATACCGGCCTTTTCGATCATGTCCGCAAGCTCTTTGCCGCAACCAGGCAGGCGCGCGCCCGTCGCTACGATGCGGGACGCTTTTCCTTCAACGTCGCCAAGGGACGCTGTCCCCATTGCGAGGGCGAAGGCTTCGTGATGGTCGAGCTGCTGTTCCTGCCGAGCGTTTATGCACCTTGCCCGACCTGTCATGGGGCGCGGTACAATGCCGAGACGCTGAAGATCAAATACCAGGATAGGTCCATCGCCGACGTGCTCGGAATGACGGTCGACGCGGCCTGGGAGTTCTTCGCCGACGAGCCGCATCTGCATCGCTCCCTCACGATCGTGCGCGAGGTGGGTTTGGGCTATCTGCGGCTTGGCCAACCCGCGACCGAATTGTCCGGAGGGGAGGCGCAGCGGATCAAGCTTGCGACGGAGCTGCAGCGGATCCAGCGCGGCGACACGCTCTACGTCCTCGACGAGCCGACCACCGGCTTGCACCCGGCCGATGTGGAAAGGCTCATCTCCCAGCTCGACGGGCTCGTCGAAGCCGGCAATACCGTGATCGTGGTCGAGCACGACATGCGTGTCGCGGCGCGAAGCGACTGGGTCATGGATCTCGGTCCGGGAGCCGGTGACGAGGGCGGGCGAGTGGTGGCATCGGGGCCGCCGGACGAAGTGGCAAGAACATCGGGCAGCCGGACGGCGCCTTATCTGGCGCAAGCTCTCGCTTGACACATTTCAGCTCAAAGTGGCGACGCTCATGTCTCCCTGTTCGGACAGGCGCGGGCCGAATTGGGAGGTGCTGACCGTAGCGCGGCCCGTGATGAGCTCGGCGCAGCGGCTGCCCAGCATCATGGCGGGGGCGTTCGTGTTGCCCGCGTTGATGTTGGGCATGGCCGAGAGGTCGCAGACGCGCAGGTTCTCGATGCCGCGGACGCGGAGCCTGGAATCGAGCACGGCCATCGGGTCGCTGGCTGTCCCCATTCGGCACGTGCCGCTCGGGTGATAGTTCGTTTTTACGAAGCGACGGCAATGCTTCATGATCGCCTCATCGCTCAGATCGTTCGGATCGGGGATCGAGATGCGCTCGATGCGCTCGGCCAAAGGACTGGTCCGGAAGGCGCGGATGAAGAATCGCTGACCATCAATCATGTTCCGGGCATCGTCGGGATGCTTCAGCAGATTGGGCGAGACGAGCGGCATATCGTCCGGATCGCTCGAGCGCAGGCGGACATAGCCGCGGGATTTCGGCTTCACCACCACCGTCGTGATCGTCAGCCCATAGGTGTCGTCGACAAGACCTAGCGTGTCGCGATCGAGATAGATGATGGGCACGCAGAAGGCTTGGATCGTGGGTTCCGCGTTCGGATCGGCCGGATTGACGAAGGCGCCGGCCTCGACACCGGCCGAGAGGATCGGGCCCGACCCGAAGAGCCGGAAATGAAGGCCGTTGAGGAGCATTCGCCAACCGACGCCCTGTCGGTAGTAGCCATACGGCCCATTCGCCTTCGCAATGAGCGGCACCTCCGGGTGGTCGATCAAATTCTCTCCGATACCGGGCAGGTCGGCGATGCAGGTGATTCCGTGCTCCCGCAGCTGATTGGCAGGGCCGATTCCGGACAGCATGAGAAGCTGCGGCGTGACGAGCGCGCCGGATGCGACGATGACCTCGCCATCCGCATAGACTTGATGATCCACACCCTTGGCGTCCCTATAGGTGACCCCTACGGCGCGACCGTTCTCGATCTCGATCTTGCGCACACGCGACTGGAGGCGGATGACGAGGTTCGGGTTGTCCGCGAGTGGCGCCAGGAAGGCATAGGCCGCGCTGCTGCGCCTGCCGCGCCGGTTCATGAACTGATAGAATCCGACTCCGCGCTGCTTCGGTCCGTTGAAGTCCGGGCTGAACGGCTCGCCCAGGGCTTGGATGGCCTGAACGAACCAGCGGGACATGTCGTTGATATGGCCGGGATCGGAGACGAGAAGCGGCCCGTCAGCGCCATGCAGCTCGTTATAGAGCCTGTTGTTGCCTTCCATGGTGTGGAAATGGGGCAGAACATCGGCCCAGCTCCAGCCGGGATAATCGTTCTCCCCGTGCAGCATGTCGTGCCACTCGTCGTAGTCGGACGGTCGGCCGCGCATATAGACCTGCGCGTTCACCGACGAGCCGCCGCCGAGAACGTTGGCCTGCGGAATATCGTGGACCCGGCCGTCCAGATGCTCCTGCGGCACCGTGTGATGATACCGCATGTATTTGCTGCCATTGATCATCTTGAAGATGCCGGGCGGCATGTCCAGGAGCCGATGACGGTGGGAGTATCCGCCTTCGAGCAGCAGCACGCGCGCACCTTCGTTCACCAGCCGCGCCGCGGCCACGGAGCCCGAAGATCCCCCGCCGACGATGATGTGGTCAAAACGCTCTTTCATTGCTTCACCTGGTTCCCTGTGGCCGAAGCGTGCGACGCCGGACGTCTCCGGCCGATCCGCGGCTCATGCCTTGATCGTCTCAAGCCCCTTCCAGTCGAAGGCGATGCCGTGGCCGGGCCGGTCCGGCGCCAGGGCAAAACCGTCCTGAATCTTGAGAGGCTCGGCAATGTAGCGTTCGAGCCCGAAACCGTGGGCTTCGAGATAGGAGCGGTTCGGACAGGCCGCGAGGAGATGAACGGTCACGTCATGCGCGCCGTGGCTGGTCACGGGCAGGTTGAAGGCCTCGGCCAGATGCGCGATCTTCATGAACGGGGTGACGCCGCCGCAATTGGTGACGTCCGGTTCCGGATAGGTCACGCCGCCGCCGGCCACGTAGAGCTTGAATTCCCAGAGCGTGCGCAGATTTTCGCCCGCCGCGATCGGAAGTCCGCCCTCACGCACGATGCGGGCGTGACCCGCCGGATCGTCGGGAATGGTCGGTTCCTCGAGCCAAGTGAGGTCGGAGGGCTGAAGGGCCCGCGCAGCGCGGATTGCGCCGTCGACGCTCCACTTCATGTTCGCGTCGGCCATCAGCGGGAAGCCGGTGCCCAGATGCTCGCGCATCGCCTGCACGCGCTCCACGTCCTCGAACAGATTGGCGCGGCCCACCTTCATCTTGATGGCGCGGAAGCCTTTCGCGAGATTGTCGTCCGTCTGGCGCAGGAGCTTGTCGAGGGGCAGTTCGAGGTCGATGCCGCCCGCATAGCAGGGCACGCGAGGATCATAACCGCCGAGGGCTTTCCAGAGCGGAAGGTTGGCGCGCTTCGCCTTGAGATCCCACAGGGCCATGTCGAAGGCCGAAAGCGCCAGGACTGTCGGGCCGCCGCGGCCGCCGTAGTGGAGGGCCCACCAGGCCTTGTGCCAGAGGCGCTCGATCTCGTCGGCCTCTTCGCTGTCCATGATCTCCGGCATTTCGCGAGCGAGGACCGCGTGGATGGCGGCGCCGTTGCGCCCGATCGTGAAGGTGTAGCCGACACCCTCCGCCCCGTCGGCGTCGCGAATGCGTACGGTGTTGAGTTCGAAAGCGCGCATCTCGCCATGCATGGAGTCGGTCAGAACGGTCGGCAGCGGGATGCGGTAGAAGCCGGGTTCGATGGAAGTGATCCGGGGCATGGTTGTCCTACGTTCGCGTCGTTGTCGAATGCGTTGCCGCCCTCAGGCCGCCTCTTCGGTGCGCATACTCAGACGCGCCTGGATGGCGACGACGAGCAGCAGGAACGCGCCGCGGATGACCGACTGCCAATAGGCGGACAGGCTGATCCAGCCGAGGCCGTTCTCGAAGTTAAGGATGTTGAAGATGAGCCCCAGCAGGAGCACGCCGGCGAGGGTCGAACCGACGGAGCCGACACCGCCCGTCAGGAGCGTGCCGCCTACGACGACGGCCGCGATGGCGAAGAGTTCCCAGCCGACGCCCTCGATGGGCTGGCCTGCGCCGAACTGCGCCGCGAGGATCACGCCTGCAAGGCCTGCGAGGCCGCCGCTCGCCAGATACACGAGCGCCTTCACCCGGTTCGCAGGCAATCCCATGAGGCGTGCCGCATCCTCGTTTCCGCCGATGGCGAGGACAGTGCGCCCGAATGAGGTGAGATTGAGGATGAGAGAGCCGAGGAGATAGGCGAACAGCGCGATCCAGGCCGGGATTGGAAAGCCGAGAAAATCCCCCTGACCGAGCTCGGTAAAGCCCGATTCATAGGACACCGAGACGGACTGGTTTCCCGCCAGCAGCAGCGCGCATCCGCTCGCCGCCAGCATCGTCGCGAGCGTCGCGATGAAGGGCAGAATGGCGAGCCGGGTGATGATGAAGGCGTTGCAGGCGCCGACCGCGAGCCCCGCAGCCAGTCCGCCGAGCAATCCGGGCAGGACGCCATAGGAAGAGAGCAGGGCGGCGACGACGCTGCCGAGAGCTGCCGTGGACCCGACCGACAGGTCGATGCCGCCGGTGATGATGACGAAGCACATCCCCAGTGCGACCAGCGCGAACATGCTGTTGTAGCGCAGGACCGACAGCACATTGAATGCACCGAGGAAGTTGTCGTACCGAAGCCAGCCGAACACGATGAGAGCCAGAAGCGCGAGAAGCACGCCGTAGCGACCGATGCCCTGAAACAGCTTGAGCGAGGTGGTGTTCATCGGCAACCTCAGCGATGGCTCTGCCGCTGCAGCCAGACGGCCAGAACGATGATGACGGCCTTCGCCACGAGGGCCGCCGCATCCGGAACGCCATTGGCAAGCAACGTATAGCGGACGAGCTGAATGATGAGCGCACCGACCAAAGTGCCTATCACTGTGGCGCGGCCGCCGGTGAGAAGCGTGCCACCCACGGCCACCGCCGCGATGGCATCGAGTTCCATGCCGAGGCCGACGAGATTGGCATCGGCGGCGGAGTTGCGAGCGATCACGATGAGACCTGCGATGCCGGAAAGCACTCCGCTGATGAGGTAAACCCGCTGCTTCACGGAGGTGACGGGGATTCCGGCAAGCCGGGCCGCGCGTTCGTTGCCGCCGATTGCCAGGATCTGTCTGCCGAAGACGGTTCGCCGGAGCATCCAGGCCGCAAGCGCTACGATGACGATCATCAGGATGGCCTGGAAGGGAATTCCGGAGACCCGTCCCAGGCCGATGAACTGAAAGCTCGGCAGGTTGAACACCTGCAGATTGCCGTTCGTGAACACCTGAGCGATGCCGCGCCCGGCGATGAAAAGCACGAGGGTCGCGATGATTGGTTGGATCCGCAGGCGCGTTACCAGCCATCCGTTGAACCAGCCGAGCGCTCCCGTCACCAGAACGGGTATGACGAACGCCAGCGCGATGCCGATGGCCGGGTGGGGCAGGGGAAAAAGCTTGCCGAGAAAGATCAGCGGCGCCAGCGCTCCCGCAATCGCCATGAGGGCACCGACGGAAAGGTCGATTCCACCGGTGGCGATGACCAGAGTCATCCCGACGCCGACGATCACGATGGTGCAAACCTGGGTGAGATTGACGTTGAGCGTCTGCAAGGTGGCGAAGTTGGGCGTGACGGCGAGATTGATCAGGATCAGGAGCGCCAGGGCGATCCAGGCGCCATGGCGCGTCAGCAGGGTTCTGACATCGACGCGGGGAGCCCTTTGTGCCGGAGGAAGGGTCGTGGCGGTTTCAGCCATGAGCGGCCTCCGGGGCGCTCTCATGCCCATGAGCCATGGCCGCCATGACGCTCTGCTCGTTCAACGCCTCACCCTTCAGTTCCGCGGCCGTATAGCCATCGCGGAGAACGAAGATGCGGCTTGTCGCCTCCACCACCTCTTCCAGTTCCGAGGAAATCATCAGCACGCCGAGCCCCTGGCCGGCCAGCTCCCGGATCAGGCTGAGGATCTCGGCCTTGGCGCCCACATCGATGCCGCGGGTCGGCTCGTCGAGGATGAGAAGCTTGGGGTTCATGCAGAGCCAGCGCGCCAGCAGCACCTTCTGCTGGTTGCCGCCCGAGAGTTCACGGATCCGCTGCTCCGGCCCGGAGCAGCGAATGCCCAGGCGCTTGATGAAACGGTCGACGATCTCGCGGCTGCGAGCCTCGTCCACGATGCCGCGTCGCGACAGATGCGGCATGAGCGCCAGCGTGAGGTTCTCGCGCACCGACATGTCGGGGATGATGCCTTCGAGCTTGCGGTCCTCCGAGCAGAAGCCCATGCCGGCCTGGATGGCGTCCGAGGGGGAGGCAATTGCGTTCTCACGGCCGGCGAAGGTGATCGTGCCGGAATCCGGCTTTTCGGCACCGAAAACGGCGCGGACGGACTCCGTCCGGCCTGCACCGAGCAGTCCGGCGAGACCGACGATTTCACCCGAGCCGACCTCGAAGCTGACGTCGCGGACCTTGCGCCCGGCGGCGAGATTTTGAACCGTCAGAACTGTCTGGCGACCATCGCCGATTGATGGGTCTGCATCGTGCGATTCCCGCAGAACCTGGGTGAGTTCGCGACCCAGCATGGACGTGACGAGATCGAGCCGCGATAGCTGGGTCATCGGGGCGACCTGTACGGTTCGGCCATCGCGCATGATGGTGACGCGGTCGCAGACGGCGTAGAGTTCGTCGAGCTTATGGCTCACGAAGATCACCGAGACGCCGGCTGCCTTGAGCTGGCGGATGACGCCGAAGAGCACCCGGACTTCGCGCTCATCCAGGGAGGATGTGGGCTCGTCCATGATGACGAGCTTGGCTTCGAACCCGATCGCGCGGGCAATGGCGACCATCTGCTGCACGGCGGTCGGATAAACCATGAGCGGGCGATGCACGTCGATGTCGATGTTGAAGCGTGCGAGGAGGGCGCGCGCATCTGCATGCATGGCGGGCCAGTCGAGAAGGCCGAAGCGGCGCTTCTCCCGACCGAGGCAGATGTTCTCAGTCACGGATCGATAAGGCACCAGGTTGATCTCCTGGTAGATCGTGCTGATCCCGGCCCTCTGCGCCTCCTGCGGCGACGAGAACTCGACCGGATTTCCGTCGAACAGGATTTCGCCGGCATCCTTCCTGTAATAGCCGGTCAGGATCTTGATCATGGTCGACTTGCCGGCGCCGTTCTGACCGATCAGCGCATGAACCTCGCCTCTCTCCACCACGAGCTCGGCTGCGCGCAAGGCCGGGATGCCGGCGAAGCGCTTGTCGATGCCGTGCATGGTGAGGAGCGGCGCCATGAAAGTTCCGGGTTCTGTCGGCCAAACGAAAGAGGCGCTGCCCGCATCGGCCGGCAGCGCCTTGGCGTTCAGTACGCGTCGGCGATGAGCTGGGCCGCGTTCGACTTGTCGAAGAAGCGGTCGGTGTTCACTACCCACGGCTGGATCTGCTCGCCTTTGGAAAAGCGAGCCAAGGTCTCGAAGGCTTTCGGTCCGAACTTAGGATTGCACTCCACGGTGGCGAGCATCTTGCCGTCGATGATGGCCTGCAGCGCATCGCGCGTGCCGTCGACGGAGACGACGATCACGTCCTTGCCCGGCTTCTTGCCGGCGGCCTCGAGAGCCGCGATGGCGCCAATCGCCATCTCGTCGTTGTGAGCATAGATCGCCGTTGCGTCGGGGTGGGCCTGCAGCAGCGTCTCGGCGACCTGACGGCCCTTGTCGCGGGCGAAGTCGCCGGACTGGGACGCCACGATCTTCATGCCCGAATGAGCCTTGATGTAATCCTCGAAGCCCTTGCGCCGATCATTGGCCGGCGAAGAGCCCGTGGTGCCTTCGAGCTGGATGATCTTGGCATTGCCATTGACGGCCTTGGTCAGGGCCTCAGCCGCGCGCTTGCCTTCGTCCACGAAGTCGGACCCGATGAAGGTGACATAATCCCGACCGGCCTTGGCGAGGCTCTGGTCCACGTTGCGGTCAAGCAGGACGACCGGAATGCCCGCCTTCTTGGCTGCCATGACGGCAGGGATGAGGGGCTTCTCCTCGCGCGGGGCCAGGAAGATCAGATCGACGCCCTGGGCAATCATCGAGTTGACATCGGCCACCTGCTTGGCGGCCGAACCGGCTGCGTCCGTATAGACGAGCTGGTGTCCGAGCTTCGCGGCTTCAGCCTTCATGCTCTCCGTCTGGGCAATGCGCCAGGGATTGTTGGACTCCGTCTGAGCGAAGCCGACCTTGTATTTGTCCTTCTGCTTCAGCTTGGGCAGCTCCTGCGCCGACACGCCGCCAAGTCCCAGGCCAAGGGCAGCCACACCCGTCGCAAGTGCAAGGAAAGTTCGTCTCAGCATCATCTTCCTCCATGAAGGTTTTCGCCCCTCTTGCCGGGGTTCGTTGTGTATTGCTGCAGCCCGTTCAGGGCTGCAGGTCTTCACCAGCGGACATAAGTGGTCTGCTTCCGCAGGTAGCCGTCGAAACCGTACTTGCCGTCCTCGCCGCCGAGGCCCGAATGCTTCCAGCCCGTATGGAAACCCTGGACGAGTTCCCCACAGGGGCGATTGACGTAGAGCTCACCGAATGAAAGCTCGCGGGAGAGGCGCATGACCCGGCGCAGATCGTTCGTGTAGACATAGGCCGACAGGCCGTAGCTCGTGTCGTTGGCGAAGGTCAGCGCCTGTTCGAAGCTGTCGACCGTCATCACCGGCGCCACCGGGCCGAAGATTTCCCGCTGCATCACCGGTGTCCGGTTGCTGTGAACCCGAAGCACGGTCGGCTCGAACCAGTGACCGCGTGCAAATTCGCCTTCCGTCAGCCGGTGTCCGCCGGCGAGCACCTCGGCGCCTGCCCCTATCGCCTCGTTGACGATCTCCTCGACCTTGTCGACCTCTGGCCGATTCACCTTCGGTCCCATATCGGGATTCGTCATGGGATCGGCGAGCTTCAGCGCTTTCACACGCGAGACGAACTTGTCGAGAAAGGGTTCCGCAATGGCCTTGTGCAGATACATGCGCTCGTTGCAGGTACAGATCTGTCCGCAATTCGTGAAGCGCGAGATGATCGCGGCCTCGACGGCCGCATCGACATCGGCATCCTCGAGGACGATGAAGGGTGCTTTGCCGCCCAGTTCCAAACGGACGACCTTCAGATCCTGCGCGCCTGCGGCATAGATCTCCCGCCCCGCGCGCACGCTGCCCGTCATGGTGACGAGATCGCTCAAGGGAGAACGCACGAGGGCATCGCCGACGGTACGCCCGTCGCCGGTCACCACGTTGAGCACACCTTTCGGCAGCCCGACCTCATGGGCGAGCCGGGCAATCTCGATGGCGGACAGGGGAGTGGATTCATGGCCCTTCACGACGATGGTGTTGCCTGCGACAAGGGCGGGACCGATCTTGCGGGCCGCCAGGGCCGCCGGGTAGTTCCAAGCCGTCAGGCCGACAACCACGCCGAAGGGCACGCGGCGGATCCAGACATCCTCGTTCGGATGGTCCGATGGGAGAAGATCGCCCTCGATGCGTCGCGCGTGCTCGGCCGCATAGGTGAGAAACGTCACGACGGCGTCGATCTCGCTCTCAGCTTGGTTCAGGGGCTTTCCCTGTTCGAGCACCACAATGCGTGCGAGGTGCGCCTTCTCCCGGCGGACGGCCGCGGCAAGATTGAGGATGTAGCCGGACCGCACGATGGGTGGCAGAGCGGCCCAGGCAGGCTGGGCAAGCTTGGCGGCCTCCAAGGCAGCCGTCGCATCGTTCACCGAGCCGGCAGGAACGGTTGCGAAAACCGACTCGTTCGCCGGATTCTCGACTTCCAGTCGACCAGGCGCCTGACCATCCGTCCAGGCTCCATCGATATACATTTGATAGTGGGTCACATTTTCCACGTGACGGGTTCCGGCCGGAGCGGTCATCGTGAGCCTCCGACACAAGACGCCCCTGGAAGGGGAAAGGCGGAGCCCGGCCCTGTCGTGCCTGCTGATGGCGTCACTCGTGTTTCCTCCGAGCTTGCTCAAGCTGAGCAACGTCAAACCAAACGTCGATTTTCGATCTATTTGGTAAGACCGAAACTAGGATGACGCAGCGGAATGTTGGCTGTCAAGGCGATTGTCTCGCGGAATGGATCTATAATCCTGTCCAACTGACCAAGTTTGACATGTTGAAGGATGGTCTTTGGTCGGACCATATGTTAGCCGGTGCAAAGGGGAGTTGTCTTCATTCGATGGGCCTATCGGCACGGATGATCTAGTGAGGGGCAAGCATGAATCGTGGATTGGGGTTGCTTGGCAAGGATCAGGTCGGGCGCCGATCGGATGTCGTCACGGCGGAGCTCGTGCGGATGATTCAATCCGGCGATCTTCAGGTGGGCGATCGCCTTCCCGCCGAACGAGAGCTGATGCACCGATATGGCGTGAGCCGGTCGGCCATCAGAGAAGCCATTGCCTCGCTGGCCAATCGTGGCCTTGTCATGACCCGCCTGGGACACCGTCCCATTGTGCGCAAGCTCGATTATGAGATCGCAATCGACAAGGTCGGAAAACTTGTCGGGCATCTTGTTGTGGACCGGGATGGAGTCTGGAACCTGTTCGACTCCCGCATCTTCCTCGAGGCGGCACTGGCGCGCTGGGCCGCCGGCCATGCACGGCGTGATGACATCGACGAGCTTCGAGCTGCATTGGAAGCCAATCGTCGGGCCATAGGCAATTCATCCCGGTTCGACGAAACCGATGCTGACTTCCACGCCGTCCTCTACCGGATCCCCGGCAATCCCATTTATCCGGTCGTTCACAAGGCTTATGTGGAGTGGCTCATCCAGCACTGGCGTTCCATGAAGCGTGGTGCGGATATCGACCAGATGAACTATGCAGGGCACGAAGCGATCTTCGATGCCATCGCAGCACGTGACCCGGACAGCGCGGAAGAGGCGCTGCGGCGCCACCTCGTCGCGGCGTGGGAGTTTGTGCGGTCGACATTTGCCAATAGGAGTCAGGTAGCCGGTCAACGACCGACTGCCGACGCTTGATCGTCATAGCTTGGCAATTGGGATTTTCCTGCTTGGATGTAGTGGAGCCTTTGGTCCAGCGAATGTCTCGCTCGTGCCCAGCGCCGTCGGACACCATGGCTGTATCTTCAGACAGATTCCGAAACCAACAACTCTAACCCGCGTTGACCAACCGTAGCAGTCTATCATCGTGAGGATAGGTGTATGCGTCGGTTCCTGCGTGACAACGGACTGTCGATCACGTTGTTCGTCCTGTTCCTGGTCTCTCTTGTCGGCCAGGCCCTTACGGGCTGGAGAGCTAACGCGGAGGAACTCCGCATGCATGAACTTCCCGCTATTGGCCTTCCGGAGTACCTGACCAGCGGCCACTTCATCTCGGCGGTGTTCGAGAATTGGGAAAGCGAGTTCCTTCAGATGGCAGCCTACGTGCTGCTGACCATTTTCCTATTCCAGAAAGGTGCGGCCGAGTCCAAGAAGCCCGATGATGACAACCCCGAGGACGAGACGCCGGAGAAGCGCCGCAGTGACCCCACTGCGCCCTGGCCGGTCCACCGCGGCGGACTGCTGCTGAAGCTCTATTCGCACTCGCTGAGCATCGCTCTAGTGGCGCTGTTCGTCCTATCCTTCTGGCTGCATCTGGCAGGCAGTACACAGCGGACGAACGAGGAAGCGCTTCAGCACCATCAGCAGATAAAGTCCATGGTTGAGATGCTGGCCGAGCCGGAGTTCTGGTACGAGAGCTTCCAGAACTGGCAGAGCGAGTTCCTGTCAATCGGGGTGCTGTTGGTGCTCGGCATCTACCTGCGTGAGCGCGGATCACCAGAGTCCAAGCCCGTAGCCGCGCCGCACACCGCGACGGGGCACTGACGAGCCACGAGGCAAGCGCTGGCGGGCCAAGTCGCAACCGTCGGATATCACCGGCAAGCTTCTTTGCTGCAGTGCAGCAACCCATCGGGATCCGGGACGTTGTCTGCTCTGGATGTGGATGGAGAGCGACACATGAGGAGCTTGGGGACCGGAGTTGACCGAAATGGGTCTCGGCATGGTGGTGCGGCAGGAATTGGTGGCGCCATGTCGGATCAGGGGCTCATGCGGAAGCGCACTGGAGGCTACCCTGTTCAGGAGCGTCACGAGTTCCGGCAATCTCTTCAGGTCAGCCGCTCGAGGTCGCGCGGGTGGCTTGCTCCTGTTCTGCTGGGCTCAGCTGCGGCTCTCGGAGGAGCGGTCATTTATAACCGTTGGCAAGCTCGCGATGCCGAGCGCCAATATCCGCCAATCGGCCGCTTTCTCGATGTCGATGGAGTGCGTCTGCACTACATCGAGCGCGGCCAGGGAGATCCGCTGGTGCTGATCCATGGCAACGGCACCATGATTCAGGACTTTACTGTCAGCGGCCTCGTCGACCGGCTGGCAGATCGCTATCGGGTGATCGTCATAGACCGCCCCGGCTACGGCTACAGCTCGCGCCCGCGCCAGCTCTGGACGCCCTATGCCCACGCCCGTCTGTTTCGCGAGGCATTGGCGCAGCTCGGAGTCGAGCAGGCTGTAGTCTACGGGCACTCCTGGGGCACGCTCGTGGCCATGGCCCTCGCACTGGAGTTTCCCTCGCTGGTGCGTGGTCTCGTTCTGGGTTCGGGCTACTACTATCCCACCCTGCGTGCAGACACGTTCCTGTTTTCGCCACCGGCGATCCCGGTGATCGGCGATGCCATGCGCTACACAGTCTCTCCGCTCGTTGCACGCGCGATCCTGCCGGGCATGATCAAGCAGATGTTCCAGCCGGCCGCCGTGCCGGATCGCTTCGACCGCCTGTTCCCGAAGCCGCTGATGCTGCGCCCGGGGCAGCTTCGAGCCGCAGCAGAGGACGCGGCGCTGATGGTTCCGTCAGCCATGGAATTGAAGCGACACTACCGTAGCATAACGATGCCGGTGACGATCATCACGGGTGCGGACGATCAGATCGCGGATGTAGAGCGCCAATCCTCGCGGCTGCACCGAGAGCTGCCGCAGAGCGAATTCATCGCTCTTCCCGGTTTGGGTCACATGATTCACCACCTGGCTCCGGAGGCCGTCGTCGAAGCAATTGATCGCACTCAGCAACAATCCGACTCCGCGCAGGTCCCATGATTGAACATCCTGTGCCCTCCGACGATGCTACTCGGAGGTGGATGCAGCGTCGCGGAATATCTCCCTAAGAGCGCCCCTCAGTGTCGGGTGCGCCGGCCGACCCTCGACCGGCGTGAGAAAGTCATTGATCCCGAAGCGCTGCGTTCCATGTGCAGCCCGTCCATCTTGATCAGGGCTCTCGTCGATCCAGGTATGTTCCACATAAAGGCTCGGCGCCTCGGTCTCGAGAACGAGGTGCCACCAGTCGCCTAGGTTCTCCGCCGGACGATCCGGCGCAAAGGCCATCTCACGCTTGAAGACAGGCATCTGCTTCCTTGGTGAACGATCCTCACAGCTCCGGACAGGCCGATGATACAACGACGTAGAAACGTCTGCGGATCGGTCAAGCGGGGAATTTGTGCCTCTGAGGGCTCGGCCGCGCCGTAAGCTTCCGAGGTCGAAGAGAAGACTTGGCGTGCGGACCGTCGGGACCAGTAGCCACCTAGACCCGCACGATGCGCTAGAGCCTCGACCCAGGGCTCGCCGAGAGCACGCCTACAGCCTCTTCCTTCCGGCTCAAGCTTTCAAGTGAACGGTCGCGAGGACGGTGCATTCGGCATCTGGCGGAAAGTCCGCAGCGACGCGCAGCCAATTGCCGAAGTGCTTCACGCGAAGAACGGCAATTCCACCCTCGCGCGAAGGCATCGGGATCTCGGTGCCTTCGGCCACCCAGCGCATGCCGTCAGGCGAGATCTCGACCCGCGCCAAGGGTTGTTCGCCCTTGGGCTCCTTCAATGCTCGCACGAAGATGACGGCCTCGCGGGCCCAACCCGCTTCGAAAGGCTCTGTCGCCGCGCGACCCGACCAGCGCTCGTTGCGGCCGACCACAAGGGTAATGTTCTCGGGCAGCATCAGAAATCTCCCGAGATGCAGACGGAATCGACATACAGGAAAGCGCGCTTATCCGCATCGGTTTCGGCGAAAAGGCAGAAGTTCAGCATGCACCAGAGATTTTTCATTGCCGGTATGCGGATCGACTCGAAGCCCGACATGTCGAACGTGCGATCGTTGCAGCGGAAGGACAGGGCTTTCATCTCCGCCAGATCGAAATCGAAAGCGAGATAGGTCCAGTTTATCTTGGTCGGGATCTCGTTGTAGCACAGGCGCTGCGCGCCTCCGGGCAAGTCCTCCCAGTCTTCCTCCGCCAGATGATAGTGGCTGAGGGTCTTGTTGGTGTTGCCGATCGGCTTCAGTTCGGTGGTCCGGCGCTTGAACTGCCACTTCTGCACATGTTGACCGTCCAGCGCATTGAGGAAGCGCAGATGGGGCATCACGCGCTCGCCGCCATCGTCCTGGTCGCCCGACTGCAGATCGAACAGGAAGCCGACGGAACGCACGTCGGTTTCGCTGAGCTTGAGTTCCGTCGCCTCCGGCTTGAAGGTGAAATAGACCTCGAACCGGATCCTACCACGCTGGCGGAAGGTGTGCCGCTTGATGGCGACGTTCTGCGCTCCCTTGCGCGGACGCGTCGCGATTTTGAGGGCGTAGGACGATCCCATGCCGCCATGCGATCCGGAATCCCAATGCGGCAGCGTCGAGAGCATTGCGCTCGTATGCTGAGCGTAGCCGGGCAGCATCGTATCGAGATCGTTCTCGTAATTGCCGACGAGCTGCGACCAGCCGCAATAGCCGGTGGAAAAGCAGTCGTGACTGATGATGCGCGGCAGGGGATCGAACCGGCTGAGCTTGGGATCGGCGCGCAGCAGCGCAAGCCGCATGGCCTCGGTCAGGTCGTTCGTCGGCATAGTCGAAGTCATTCTCGTCTCCATGCTCCGCTATGCGCGAAGCCGCGCGACTGCATCCCAGTCGATCTCGATGCCGAGCCCGGGGCCGGTCGGGACCGGCAGCATGCCGTTCTTCTGCCGGTCGGCGCCGGGCGCTGCGCCTGTCAGAGCGGTCTTGAACGGGCTGGAATCCGTCTCGCATTCCATGGCGCGAATGTTCGGCATCGCCGCGGCAAGATGTACGCTCGCCGTTTCGCAGACGATGCCGGACATGCCGATATGGGGCGCATATTGAACATCATGCGCGGCAGCGAACTCGGCCATGCGACGCGTCTCGCTGATGCCACCGGAACGGGCAACGTCCGGCTGAAGGTAGGAGAGCGTCTGGTTGGCGACGAGCCGCATCGCCTGATCAAGCGTATAGTTGCTTTCGCCTGCCGCAAGCGGCGTGGCGCATCGGCGGTGAAGCTCTTCGTAGCCGGCCTCGTCCTCCGGCCTCAGTGGCTCTTCGAACCAGAAATAGGCGTTGTCGGACAAAGCGCGGCCCACTTCGACTGCCTCTTCCAGCGTATAGGCCCAATTGGCATCGACGCAGAGCTCGATCTCGTCGCCCGCACGTTTGCGCAGGCGGGCAATGCGCCGGCATGCATCCCTGACCGGGTTCGCGATCTTGATTTTGATCCGCGGGAATCCCTTCTCCAGGTAGCCGTCGAGCTCACGGTCCATGAACTCGTCGCTGCCCCAGTTCACGGAAGCCGCATAGACAGGCACTTCCGTGCGGCCCATGCCGCCGAGCAGGCGATGAACCGGCAGGCCGGCCACCTTGCCGAGGATGTCCCAAAGGGCGATGTCCACCCCGGAGATCGCCTCGAACAGCATGCCGCCGGCGCGTCCGGAAAGAGCACGCCGCATCGTGCGCCAATGGGCTTGGATATCGGTGGGATTGCCGCCGACCAGGCGCGGCTTCAGCGAGGTCTCGATCAGCTCCGCATAGGCCTTCGGGGAAAAGCGCGCCAGCGCCTCACCGACGCCCGTGATGCCGGCATCGGTTCGTACCTCGACCAGTACGATCGAGACGTCAGTATACGTCCCCCACGAGGTCACGGTCGGCCGCGGCAGTCTCTGCGTCAGCGGATGGGCGATCACGTCGGTGATGCGGATCTCCGCGCTGTTCGTTCCCGTCGGCACCCATTCCTCCCGTCACGCGACGATGAACCTAACGCAGAACGAGACTGCCTGGCAACTAAAAAACCTAGTTGCTATGTTGGTCACGGGCATGTTATCGATGAGGAAAATCGGGATCCCCATGAGCGCAGGATCGGCCAGAAAGCGACTCTTCTCCACCAAGCCGGTTACGCCGGCTCGGCTCGCGGATACCGTGTCAGATGCGATCGCGGCAGCCTTGTTCGACGGTCGCATCGCGCCCGGGGAGGCGCTGCCGGCCGAAGGCGAGATCGCCCGCGAGTTCGGTGTCTCCAAGCCCATCGCCCGCGAGGCGCTGCGCCAGCTGACGGCAGCAGGCTTGATCTTCACCCAGCAGGGCAAGGTCGCGCGCGCCAAGGCGATGAACGGCGAGCCGATGGAGCGCATCTACGGCTATGCCGCGCGCTCGAGCCTCGAGCGGCTGCGCGAGGCCAACGAGATGCGCCGCGTGATCGAGACGGGGATCGGCCGGTTGGCGGCGGAGCGTCGCGATCCGGCAGGGCTGGCCGCAATGGAGCGGGCGCTGCATGACATGGCCGGCTCCATAAAAGAGCCGTCGGATTTCACCGAGGCCGATATCCTTTTCCACCTCGGCATCGCGCTTGCCACGGGCAACACCATGATCCGTGTTCAGATGGAGGGCATGCGCTCCGTCCAGCGCGAGGTCTCGGAACTCTTCTCGCGCCGCGCCAACCGCACCGATGCCGACTGGAACGCGACCGTCGAGCGTCATCGCGCCATCTACGAAGCGATTGCAACCGGTGCGCCGGATCTCGCCGAGCAGAAGATCATCGCTCATTTCGAGGCGGCGGACATCGCGTCGCTCGAAGTCGCCGAGAAGCTTGTCGGGGCAGGGGATACGCAGCGATGAGCGGCGCCTTCTCACTCCTCGGCCGCCGCGCGCTCGTGACCGGCGCCAATTCGGGCATCGGGCGGGCCATCGCCCTGGGCTTGGCGAGGCAGGGCGCGGACGTGGCGGTCCACGGTCACGGCGACCGGAGCGGGCTGGCATCGGTCCGTGCCGAGATCGGCGCCATCGGCCGCGCCGCGATCGATTTCGAAGCGGATTTCCTGGACCCCTCTGCGCCCGAAGCGCTCGCGCGCCGGGTTACGAACGCGTTCGGGCCCGTCGACATCCTGATCGCCAATGCGGCCATCGAGCATCGCACGTCTTGGCAAGATGTGACGGGCGATCATCTCGCGCGCCACTTCACCGCAAATTTCGCCTCGCTTGTTGCGCTCTGCCGCGCTCTTGTCCCTGCGATGGCGGAGCGTGGATGGGGGCGCGTCGTGGCCACGGGCAGCGTCATGGCGGCCCGGCCGCGTGCCGAGACCGTCGCCTATGCCGCGTTCAAATCGGCGCAGCTCACCGCCATTCGCGCCATCGCCCGTGAGGTCGCCCTTCGCGGAGTGACCATGAACGTGATCTCTCCGGGCGCGATCGAGACGGAGCGTATGGCGGACCGCTATGCCGATGCCTCGTTCCGCCGTGCCGTTGCCGCCAAGATTCCCGTCGGGCGCCCCGGCCGGCCGGAGGATTGTGTCGGCCCCGCGATCTTCCTGTGCTCGGACGAAGCAGCCTATCTCACCGGGGTGGACATACCGGTCGACGGCGGTTGGACGATTGGCGATGCGCCGGGCACGCTGCCGGGGGAGACCGCTTGAGTGTCCGTGCGAGCACGGCCTTTCAGAGAGTTGGGTAGGTTCGAGTTCAGATAAAAGCTGCAGGGAGGAGAACGATGAAAGCCACAATGAAGAGAATGACGACCACGGTGCTGGCGCTCGGACTGATGTCGGGCTCTGTCGGCGCCGCGGAGCTCCGTTTCACCATCTGGACGGGCAACGAGGCGCATCTCAAGATGCTCAACGGGTTCGTGGACAGCTTCAAGGCGAAGCGCCCCGATGTGACCGTCAAGTACGAGACGATTCCGCCGGGCGACTACACCCAGAAGCTCACCTTCCAGCTGGCCGGCGGCAACCCGCCGGACGCCGGGTGGCTGATGGAGGATGCCGCACCGACCTTCGCTGCGGCGGGCGTGCTAGAAAATCTCGCCCCGGCATTGAACAAAGCTCAAGGTTACGATTTCGCGGACTTTTCCAAGCCTGCGCTCGGCCTCTGGACGGCCGGCGACAAGGTCTACGGGGTGCCGTTCTCGACCTCGCCATTCGTGATCTTCTACGACAAGGACCTGTTCGACAAGGCGGGCCTAGAAGATCCGAATGCCCTTGCAGCCAAGGGCGAGTGGAACATGGCGAAGTTCCAGGAAGTGTCCAAGAAGCTCAAGGATGCCACCGGCAAGTGGGGCTTCGAGTTCAAGGATGGCCAAGGCTACGATACACGCATCATGCACGCATTGATGCCGCCGATCCGCGCCGCCGGCGGGGACGTGTGGGCCAGCAAGCAGTGCGGCTTCGACAAGCCTGAGGCGGTGGCAGCCGTCACGCAGCTGCACGACATGGTCTTCAAGGATAAGTCGATCGTGCCGCCCGGCGAACAGGGGGACTACTTCTCCGGCGGCTCCGCCATGACCATCAACCAGATCTCGCGCGCCTCGCTCATGCCGAAGGCAGGTTTCAAATGGGGCATCGCTCCGCTGCCGACAGGTGCGGGCGGCGAGTCGCCGGTCATCGGGCAGGCCGGCATCGTCGTGTTCTCAGCCGGCAAGCAGAAGGAGCTTGCTGCCGAGTTCGTGGCTCACATGACGACCAAGGAGAACGTCGCCGCCGCGGCGCAGTTCTTCCCACCGGCGCGCAAGACCGTGCTCGACAGCGATGCCTTCACCAAGTCCAACAACCTCATCCCCCCGGACCAGATGAAGGTCGTGGCCGACGCCATTTCCAAGGGCAAGGTGTTGCCGGCCCATGAGAAGAGCCCGCAGATCCTCGCCGCCATGAAGCCGCGCGTCGACGCCCTGTGGCGCGCCAATGCCGATGTGGCAGCTTCCTTGAAGGCCGTCTGCACCGCCATCCAACCGTTGCTCTGAGGGCTGGATAGTGGCGGGTACGCTACCGATACGGGACACGGCGCACCGCGAGGATGCGCCGTGGCTCACCTTGAGGATGCGTGAGGCGATGGAGGCATGGCTCTTCATCAGCCCCACGCTGGCCGGCTTCCTCATCTTCTTCGTCGGGCCGCTGATTGCGGTGGTCTGGTATTCGTTGACCGAGTGGAACCTGCTCACCCAGCAGGCCACCTTCGTCGGACTCGACAATTACAGCGACGCGCTGTTCCGCAATCCCGATTTCTGGCACGTCGTCCGCAACTCGGTGATCTTCGCCGTCGGGCTGGTGCCTCTCAACATGGCGCTTGCCCTCTTGCTGGCGCTTGCCCTCTCGCGACGTTTCCCGGGCGTGATCGTCTTCCGCACCGTTTTCTTCGCACCGGTGGTCACATCGGCCGTAGCCTGGGCGATCGTCTGGAAGTTCCTGCTTCAGGGGGAGGCGGGATTCATCAACCAGATCCTCGCTCAGGTCGGCATCGACGGGCCCAATTGGCTGCGCGAACCGAATTGGGCGATGGCGGCCGTGATCGTGACCCGCGTCATCAAGATGGTGGGCCTCAACATGATCCTCTACATCGCGGCGCTGCAGGCGATCCCGCGCGACTATGAGGCGGCGGCCCGGCTGGAGGGGGCATCGGGCTGGCAGATCTTCCGCTGGATCGTCTGGCCGCTCCTGGGTCCCACGACGCTGGTCATCATGGTCATCACCACGATCGGGTCGTTCAAGGTCTTCGACCACATCTATCAGATGACCGGCGGCGGACCTGAGAACGGTACTCTCGTCCTCGCGTACTACATCTATCAGCAAGGTTTCCAGTTCTTCGACGTCGGCTATGCGTCGGCGCTCGCCATGATCATGTTCGTCATCGTCATGGTCCTGACAATCGTCCAGCTCGTGCTGCGCCGGAGGGACACGTGACTTCGTTTCTCACGCGGCGTCGGATCCGCATTCTCAATCAGGTTTGCTGGACGGTCGCGCTCTGCATTGCCGCTATTCCCTTCGTCTTCCCGTTCCTTTGGATGGCCTCTTCCGGCTTCAAGAGCGCGGCTGAAATCTTCGGGTCGCCCAGCATCGTTCCGCGCGAATGGCAATGGTGGAACTTCACCGAGGTTTTCAACCATCAGCCCTTCGCGCGCCAATACTTCAACTCGCTCTACATCGCCGTCACCGTGACCGCCTTGACGCTGCTCGTCTCGTCGCTCGCCGGCTATGCACTGGCGCGCATGCGATTTGCCGGAGCGGCGCTGATCGCACTCTTCCTGGTGACCGCGCTGATGGTTCCCGAAGAAGTGACAATCATCCCAAACTTCTTCCTGATGCGTTGGGCCGGCCTCGTGGACACGCATTGGCCGCTGATCCTGCTGCCGACCTTCGGGCCACAGGGCATCATGGCGACCTTCCTCATGCGGCAGTATTTCCTCGCCTTGCCGAAGGAGCTCGAGGATGCGGGCAAGATGGATGGCCTTTCGCGGCTGGGTGTCTGGTGGAGCATCGCTCTGCCCATGTCCCGGCCCGCGCTTGCGGCTGTTGCCATTATCACATTCCTCAATTCCTGGAATCTCTTTCTGGAGCCGCTGATCTTCGTCTCGTCGCTGGAGAAGTTCACTTTGCCGCTGGCGCTGTCGAACTTCACGGATCCGTACGGCATGCCGCTCTGGCACCTGCAACTGGCCGCCACCAGCCTTGCCGTCATCCCGATCCTCGTCGTCTACCTAATCGCCCAGCGCCAGATCATCGAGAGCTTCGCGCTCTCCGGCGTGAAGGGCTAGGCCGCAATCCTCGCCGCATATCGGACATTGCCATGACCAGCCTCTCCCTCAGCAACGTCAAGAAGCACTTCGGCAGGGTCGATGTCATCCGTGGCGTCGATCTCTCGGTCGACGATGGTGAGTTCGTCGTCTTCGTCGGACCCTCCGGCTGCGGGAAGTCCACGCTGCTGCGGATGATTTCGGGCCTGGAAGATATCAGTTCCGGCGTGCTCAGGATCGGGGATCGGATAGTCAACGAGGTGCCGCCGGCCCGCCGCGGGGTTGCGATGGTGTTCCAGTCCTACGCGCTCTATCCGCATCTCAACGTACGCGACAACATGGGATTTGGCCTCAAGGTGCGGAAGGTGCCGGTCGACGAACGTGCCCGCCGTGTGGGGGAGGCTGCCCGCACCCTCAAGCTGGAACCTCTTCTCGATCGCTATCCGCGCGAGCTCTCCGGTGGGCAACGGCAACGCGTCGCTATCGGCCGCGCAATCGTCGGCAACCCGGCGGTGTTCCTGTTCGACGAGCCACTGTCGAATCTGGATGCGGAACTGCGCGTCCACATGCGCTCCGAGATCGCATCGCTGCACAAGCGTCTCGGCAGCACCATGATCTATGTGACGCATGACCAGATCGAGGCCATGACGCTGGCCGATAAGATCGTGGTGCTGCGTGACGGGCTGGTGGAGCAGGTCGGCACGCCGCGTGAACTCTACGAGCGACCCGGCAATCTGTTCGTGGCGCAGTTCATCGGCAGTCCGAAAATGAACATACTTCCGATCGACTCGATTGCGGAATCTTTGCCCGGCCGTCCCGACCGCGCGAGCCATGTCGGCATGCGGCCCGAGGATCTCGAGCTGACCGATCCCGGTTCGGGCCTCGTCAGCGGGAGGGTGCTGCTCAGCGAATATACCGGCGCGTCCTCGCTGCTGCATGTGGAACTGCCCAGCGGCGAGATTTTCCTCGTGGCGTACGATGGCCAGACGATCGATGCGGATACCGCCTTGGGACTCGCCATCGCGCCGGACCGATTGCACTTTTTCGACAATGCCGGCCGGCGGGCCAATCAGCGAGATCTGCCGCTGACAGGCTATGAGGCAAGATAACGCTCTACCAACCGGGCCCAAAGCGCGGCGCCGGTGGTCAAGCTAGCGTCGGCGAAGTCGTATTTCGAGCTGTGCAGAATGGAGGAATTCAGGCCGTTGCCAAGGCGCAGGAAGCTTCCCGGCTTACGTTCGAGAAAATAGGCGAAGTCCTCGCTTCCCGGAATGAGGTGGCAGGTTGAGACTCGGTCCGTTCCGATCAGCTCCTCTGCGACGCCGCGGGCGAAGGCCGTCTCCGCGTCCGAGTTGACGACGACCGGGTATCCGCTCTCGTACTCGATCTCGGCGGTAGCGCCGTGGCCTTCGACGACGGATTGCGTAAGCTTGACGATACGCGCCCGCAGGAGGTCGCGAATCTTCGGATCGAAGGAGCGGACGCTGAGCGCGAGCTTCGCATATTCCGGGATCACGTTGACGGCGTTGCCCGCATGGATCGTTCCGACGGTGACGACCGCGGTCTGGGTCGGATCGACATTCCGCGACACGATGGTCTGAAGCGAGACGACAAGATTACAGGCGATCACCACGGGGTCGACCGTCAGGTGGGGACGCGAGGCATGGCCGCCGATCCCCCTGATGGTGATATTGGCGGTATCCGCCGAGGCCATCATCGGACCGGAGCGCAGAAGGATGTTGCCTTCCGGCGCGCCGGGATGGTTGTGCAGGCCGAAGATCGCGTCGAAGGGAAAGCGCTCGAACAGGCCGTCGGCGATCATCGCCTGGGCGCCGCTGAATTTCCCGGCCTCTTCGGCCGGTTGGAAGATCAGGGTGACGGTGCCGTCGAAGCGGCGGGTGCGGGCAAGATACTCGGCTGCACCCAGCAGTACCGTTGTATGTCCGTCATGGCCGCAGGCATGCATCTTGCCGAGATTTTGACTTGCATATGTCAGGCCGGTTTCTTCCGCGATCGGAAGAGCATCCATGTCGGCACGGATGGCGATGCCCTTCTTCCCGGTGCCGGCGCTGAGACGCGCGACAACGCCGTGGCCGCCGACGTTGCGGGTCACTTCGTAGCCCCAGCTCTCGAGCTTCTCGGCAACGAAACGTGCCGTTTCCGCCTCTTCGCAGGAGAGCTCCGGATTGGCGTGGAGAAAGCGGCGGATGCCGGTGAGCTCCGCTTCCATGGCTTCGAAGTCCAAGACTCTGGCAAAAACGTTGTCGTTGAGCATGATTTTATCGCGGTTTCGATGAATGAATGGCTTCGAGGAAAGGCGGTCGGTCGGTGACTAAAGAAAGCGCGACAGGAAGGCCTTCGTACGAGGATGTTGCGGGTTGCCGATCACATCCTCCGGGTTGCCCATCTCGACGACCTTGCCGTCGTCCATGAAGACCACCCGGTCGGCCGCCTCACGGGCAAAGCCGATCTCGTGAGTGACGACGATCATCGTAAGTCCCTGCTGGGCAAGATCGCGCATGGCAGCCAGCACTTCGCCAACCAATTCGGGATCGAGCGCCGATGTCGGCTCATCGAACAGCATCAGCTTGGGCTTGATCGCCAAAGCGCGGGCGATCGCAACGCGCTGCTGCTGGCCGCCGGAAAGCTGGCGCGGATAGCTGCCCGCCTTCTCCGACAGGCCGACCCGCTCCAGAAGCTTCAAGGCGTTCCGAGTGGCTTCCGGACGACTTTCACCGTGGATGCCCACAGGCGCCTCGATGATGTTCTGCAGCACCGTCATATGCGGATAGAGGTTGAACTGCTGGAACACCATGCCGATCTTCCGGCGCTGGCGGGCGATGCCGTTCGCCGAGAGCTTTTCCAAACGATCCTTGCGGAGTCGGTAGCCGATCTGCTCGCCGTCTACCGCGATAAAGCCCTTGTTGATGGCTTCCAGGTGGTTGATGCAGCGCAGGAGCGTCGATTTTCCGGAGCCGGAAGGGCCGAGGATGACAACGACCTCGCCCGGCATGATATCCAGGTCGATGCCCTTCAGCACTTCCAGTTGGTCGAAGGACTTATGTACATCACGTACCTGAACGAGAGGCTTCGCGGTCTGGACGGCAGTCAATGGGTTGCCTCCTGAACAGTAGCGCCGGTGAGGGCCGGTTTCTCGGCGGCTCCGTTTCGGCGGTCGCTCCGGCCGTAATAGGCCTCGATATAGCTCTGCCCGACATTGAGGATAGAGGTGATGAGGAGGTACCAGATGACGGCCACAAGCAGCATCGGGACGATCTCAAAGGTGCGGTTGTAGATCGATTGCACGGAGTAGAGCAGATCGGCCATCGCGATCACGCTGACGAGAGAGGTGGCCTTGATCATGCTGATAAGCTGGTTGCCGGTCGGCGGAACGATCGAACGCATGGCTTGCGGAATGATGATGCGCCACAGGGCACGGGCTCTCGTCATGCCGAAAGCTTCGGCCGTTTCGGTCTGGCCGCGATCCACGGAAAGAAGACCGCCGCGGATGATCTCCGCCATATAGGCCGCCTCGTTGAGCGCTAATCCGACGATTGCAGCCGTCATCGGCGTGATTACCGAATTCGTGTCCCAGCTTGCCAAGGTCGGACCGAAGGGAATCGCGATCGAGATCTGCGGGAACAGGGTCGAGAGATTGTACCAGAAGATCAGCTGCACGAGCAGGGGCGTGCCGCGGAAGAACCAGATGAACAGTCCTGCGAAGGAGTTTGCCAGCCGATCCTTGGACATGCGGGCGATGGCGAGGCCCAGCCCAAGGACCGTGCCGAGCGCCAAGGCAATGACAGTCAATCCAAGACTCACATAGAGGCCGCTGATCACCGTCGGATTGAAGAAATAGGCGGCGACGACGGGCCAGCCGAAGTTTTCATTGTGCGCGACGATCCAGGCGAAATCCACAGTAACGAGAAGGATCACAACCCAGAGGATTAAACGCCCCGTACGGAAAGGGGCGTGCGCCGTTACCACGTCCCGGAAGGGCGCATCGCCGGAGGGCGATGCGCTCGTCAAATGAAGCTGGCTCATTTCGGGAGGATCCCACCGAGATTGATGCCGGGCTCCTTGATCATGTTATTCTCAAGGTTCCACTTCTTCATGATCGCAGCATAGGTTCCGTTGCTCATCAGATGCTTGATAGTATCGAGGAGCAGTGGCCCGAGCGGCGAGCCCTTGGGCACGACGGCGCCCTGATAGAGATCCTCGAAGCCATTCTTCTGACCGACGCCGGTCAGTTCAAGCTGGCCGTTGGCTTGGGATACGAAGTAAGTAAGGGGCGCCTGGGAGGAGAAGAAGGCATCGGCGCGCTTCGAACGAACGGCCAAGATCGAGCTCGGCTGGTCCGTATAGGATTGAACCGTGATGGCTTCCTTGCCGTCGGCCTTGCACTTGTCCGCCTGAACCTGGATCACGCGTTCGGCGGAGCCGCCCGCCATGACAGCGATGCGATTGCCACAGGCGCTGTCCAGCGAGGTGATGCTCTTGGGGTTGCTCTTCTGGACGGCGAAGACAACGAACTCCTGGACCCAGTCGACGAAGTCATTGGCTTCTTCGCGGCTCTTGAAGTCGCCGATGGGACCGAACGCGAACTGGTAGCGTCCGGAATTGATGCCGGCGAGCAGCGCCGGCAGGCCACCCACTGTGGCGTGCTCGATCTTGACACCGAGAACCTGGCCGATTGCGTCTGTCAGATCGTTGCTGGCGCCAGTCATCTCGGTGCCGGTGACGATCTCATAGGGAGGGAACGAACCATTGTTGACCGAGATCATCTTGCCTTCAGTCCGGATGGCCTCGGGCAAACGTGCCCGCAATTGCTCATTCACGCTCTGCTTCGGGATCGCTGCTTCCTGGGCAAGAACAGGGCTTGCCAACATCAGGGCAGCTATGGTGACGGAAGCGATCATTTTCGAATTCATGCGACGGGCCCTTTCGGTTTGGGGAATGCTCAGTTCATGGGTAACGCTGACAAGATTCTCACTTCGAATGTGCGTGCCAGGGAAAGAGTTCGGCGGGCGTCAGCAATCGCGGCAGAATCTTCTGCTCGTAAAGCTCGGTGGCGAAGTCGCCGATCATTTTCCCGTTCGCCTCGAGTCCGCTGATATTCCAGGAGGGGGGCAAATCGGTGGCGCAGCGACGCAGTTCGTCGATCATCCAGGGCGTCGTGTCGGCGTATTTCTCGCGCTTCTGCAGCCACATGCGTTGAGATGCGTCGATCAGATCGTTGAGCTCGTCCATAACCCATGGATGCTCCTGCACGATTGCGGCCTTGAAACCGATCAGGTGCATGCCCGGCACATAGCCGACGTCGTGAAAGTAGGCGACTTCAGACGCCCTGAAGTCGTCGAGCACTTGCCGGAAGGGTGAGTCCTGGTCGAAGAACCCTGGCGGCATGAAAGGAGTGAGGACGGCGTCCAGGCCGCCATTCTCCAGAAGCTCCACCATGGGTCTTTCGCCCGGAGTGGCTTCGATGCGGCCCGGGCGACCGAAACCGTCAAGCCGGTCGGTGATGGGATGGGCCTCGGTCAGCCGGCCTGCATACCACATGGCATCTTCGATCCCGACGCCTTCGCGCCGGATGGCTGCGCGGGTCCAGGTATTGCCGGAGTCCCGCCAGCCCGTCACGCCGATCTTCTTGCCGCCAAGGTCCGAGAGCTTGCGGATCGAGCTCTTTTTCGTGGTGATGATGCACCGGTGGCGGAAGCCGCGCATGATAAAGTTCGGCATGCCGACGACACTGTCGTCGCCATCGTGCCGCAGCTGCGCGTAGCGGCTGAACGACATCTCCGCAGCGTCGTACGATGGATCGAGAGCGACGTTCGAGATGAGGGTGCCTACGCGATCGACCTTGATATCGAGGCGAGGTGACCGAACATCACCAAGCACCAGAGGTGTCATGTAGTCCCAGTCACGGAGGGCTAGTCTGAGGGTCAGAGGCATCAGCATTTAACTCGCAGCAAACCTATCATTCTTTCAATTAAAATGTTCATATTGAATTGATCAAATACTATTATGTTATTGAACATTAAAATTGGTGTCGCATGACCGAAAGTCGAAACGCCCATTGGTTTGCCGAGAGATTGACGGACAGGACCATTCGCGGGATCGCTCTGGAAACCAGAGCCCTGATCCGTGCCGGCGCGCTTCCGGTTGGTACAAAGTTGCCCCCGATCCGCGATCTCGCGTTCGCGCTCGGTGTTAGTCCGGCGACCATTTCGGAAGCTTGGAGCGAACTGCGCCGTCACAAAATCATCAGTGGGCGAGGGCGAAATGGCACTTGGGTCAGCGGTGACCGTTTCGTCGCCAAGCCGCATCGCCTCGGAAGCTCCGGCATCTACGGCGATGGCATCCTGAACTTGACCGCAGCCGTTCCCGACATGCGCCTGTTGCCGCCGCTTGCCGAGGCTATGGCTTATGGTGCCTCGGCGGAGAATCTCAACAGCTACGAGCGCAACCGAATCCTGCCGGAACTCGAGGAAGAAGTCAGGAAAAAATGGCCCTACGAGCCGGAGGCGTTCCTGGCGACGAATGGCGGATACAACGCTGTCTATACATTGGTCCATGCACTGCTGCCTCCGGGCGCATCCGTTGCGATCGAAGATCCGACCGGCATGCGCCTCCTCGATATTCTGGAAGACCGGGGAGTTCGCATCGTGCCTGTTCAATGCGATGGCGAAGGACCAATGCCGTCAGCTCTTGAGACCGCGATGAAATCCAAGCCTATCGCCTTCATTTTCCAGCCGCGGCTGCATTCAGTCACCGGCCAGGGTGTCAGCCAAGCGCGCCTGGAGGCTCTCGCTGCGGTTCTAAAAGATACCGACACGCTTATCGTCGAAGACGACGGCATCGGCGATATTTCGGCGGCCCCACGTCACTCTCTGGGTGCCTACTTTCCGAACCGGCTCATCCACATCCTGTCGTTCTCGAAGACGCATGGGCCGGATTTGCGTCTTGCAGTCCTTTCCAGCTCCCGAACCATCATAGATCAGATACAATCCTATCGAAGCTTCAGTGCCGGCTGGACGAGCCGTATTCTCCAGGCTGCCACAGCCTGGCTGCTGCGCGATCCGGAGACACAGGAATCGGTTGATCGCGCGCGAATGCTCTACCATGAGCGACGCGCCAATCTGGTCAATGCTCTGCAGCAGAGAGGTATTGGTGCAATGCACGGCGAGGGTCTGTGCGCCTGGGTTCCGGTGTCCTCGGAGCCATTCGCTATGGTGACGCTCGCCGCCCATGGTATTGCCGTCCATCCAGGTGCCAAGTTCTCGATCCTGCCGACGTACTATCTGCGGGTTGCAACGGCTACTCTTTCCGATCGCTATGAGAGTGTCGCGGACTCGATTGCGTTGGCTGCCGGCACCTGAGTGGACAGCATGCGCGGGACGATCGATGATCGCGGGACCGCAGAGGAAATGACGGCGCTGGAATGCCTGAATAGCTTCCGGCGGCCGCCACGCTCGTGATAGCCTTCCAGGCTGCGAAGGTGCGGCTGGCGCCAGCATACGCGCCAACGATGCTCTGGACATTCGGACGTGTCCAGGCCTGCCGGCTCGAGGCTCGGGTGGACATTCCTCGGATTTTCAGGTTCTGCGGAGGTGCGCGATGAAACGAAGTCCGGTCCTCGTCGATCTTGCTCTCCAGGGCGGCGGATCCCACGGTGCGTTCACATGGGCGTTCTGGATCGGCTTCTTGAAGAGCCCTGGCTTCACATAGAAGCCATCTCGGGCACATCGGCCGGTGCGATGAACGCGGCAGTTCTGGCGGATGGCTGGCTCGAGGGCGGTGCCGAAGGTGCCCGCAATGCGCTCGACCGATACTGGCAACGCGTGTCGCACGCCGCAGCGTTCAGCCCTTTACAGCGCTCGCCGTTGGACCGTCTCTTGGGTCGCTGGACGCTCGACACGTCTCCGGCTTATGTCGCGATGGACCTCGCATCACGGCTTCTCTCGCCCTACGACATCAACCCGGCGGGCTTCAATCCGCTCCGACGCATTCTGGCGGAGAGTATCGACTTCGACCGTCTGAGCCGCTCCCCGATCCGGCTGTTCATCACAGCGACCAGCGTTCGAACCGGTCGCGGGCGGATTTTCCGGAACGGCGAGATCACACCCGACGTGCTTCTTGCGTCTGCCTGTCTTCCGACGATGTTCGCCGCTATCGAGATCGACGGCGAACCCTATTGGGACGGTGGCTACGCCGGTAATCCTACCATCACGCCGTTGGTTCGCGAAAGCGACGCTCATGACACCATCCTGGTGCAGATCAATCCGCCCGAGCGAAAGGAGATACCGCGCACTGCCACCGAGATCCTCAATCGTCTCAACGAGATTTCCTTCAACTCTCCCTTGATGAAGGAACTCCGCATGATTGCCCTTCTGCGCCAAGTGGCGGACCCGGGGACAGGAGAGGGCACTCGCTGGGCCCAGATGCGGACGCACCGGATCCGGAGCGACATGTTGGCTGAATTCGGGGCGTCGTCGAAGCTCAATGGTGAATGGGACTTCGTGTCGATGCTGCGGACGGAAGGACGCCGGGCCGCTGGTGAATTCCTTGACACCAGCGCCGACGATCTCGGCAAGCGCTCCACGGCCGATCTGGATATCCTGCTAGCGGAGTGTTGACCTGAAGCATGTTGGAGGCGCAGCAGCCCCTGCGACGCTGAGGCGTTCTATAATGCTGATTTGTCTGAGATTAATCTAGGCAATGCCTTGCTCGGATAAGATATGTCCCTATAAAAGTTAGGCTTTCTCTTCCCCGTTTCGACGAAGCCAGCGGGTGGCTTGCTGGTTGAGGCGGTGTGGCTGGATACGGTTAGTAAACCTCATGGGGCATTCATGGCATTGGTCAAGACGTCCGAACTCTCGGGCAAGGGCAACTCACGACCGGCAGGTAACGAGACTGTTCCCCAAGGGGCTCATTCTCCCGTAAGGGGAGCGGCATCCCAACGCCGGACCCTCGAGCGTGTGAGGGCACGGCAGCAGAAGGCGGCGGAACGCATCGGCGCCGCCACCGAAGAACTGGCGAGCGGAGTTGCCGAAGCGTCATCCGCGGCCGAGGAACTGCGGCGCTCCATGGAACAGATCGCCAGCGGCGCCGAGGAGGCGGCCGGCGCTTCCCAGCAATCGCTTTCGGCCATGGTGAGCCTGAGTGCCTCGTTTTCCGAGGCGCGAGCCCATGCCGAGGCCACCCAGGCGAGAACGAACGGCCTTCAGAGCCTTCTGATCGAGACGGGAGCCCAGATCGACGCGTCCGTGTCCGCCGTGGAGACCAACGCGACGCGCCAAAAATCCATGGTCAACGTGGTCTCGCTTCTCGAAAAACAAGCAACCGAGATCGGCGAGATCACCCGTGTAGTCGGGGACATTTCGGATCAGACCAATCTTCTGGCGCTGAATGCGGCCATCGAGGCGGCCAGGGCCGGCGACAGCGGGCGTGGCTTTGCCGTCGTCGCGGATGAAGTTCGGGCTCTTGCCGGCACTTCCGAGAAAAGCGCGCAGGTTATTCAGACCCTCGCGGAAGGCATCGTCGGCGAGGTTCGATCCGTTGCAGAGCGGATTAAGGCTTCAGCCGAAACAGCATCCGGCGAGGCTCGGATCGGCCGTGCCGTGGTGGGGGCTCTGGACAAGATCCGAACCGATGTGTCCCTCCTGGCCGAGGGGAGCCAGGCCATTCTCGTCGCGGCCGTCGAGGCCGACGCCGCCATCCGAGAGGCGCAACGCGGGGCCGAGCAGGTAGCGAGTGCGGCCGAGGAGCAGGCCGCGGCGGCAGCCGAGGCTCAGCGGGCGGTCCAGCAGCAGAGTGCTTCCCTCGATCAAAGCCAGCAGACTGCGCAGTCGCTGGCCGCTCTGGCGGACGATCTTCAGGCAGGCACGGCTGGAGCCACCAGTGCCGAGCAGGTCGGGTCGGCAGCAGAGGAGCTGTCGGCGGCCATTCAGGAACTCTCCGGGGCTGCCGGCGAGATCATGACCGCCGTCGATCAGATCAGCCGGGGCGCGCAGATTCAGGCTGCAGCCACGCAGCAGGCCAATGTGGCCATGGGGCAGATCGAGCGGGCGACTGCTGCATCACGGGATGCAGCCAGCACGGCCGTCGAGCGCATCGAGACTCTCGCTGCCGATCTGCAGGACAATCGCACCGCGACCATGCGGCTGGCGGCCGGCGTCGGAGAGGCGCTGAAGGAGACGCTAGCCGTGATTGGATTTGCTTCGGTTTAGTGGAGAGCGGTTTGGTAGCTATCCGGCCAGCCTTTCGAACTGAGCCGGACTGACATAGTCCAGTGTCGAATGACGCCGGACGGGATTGTAGAAGCCATCGATGTAACGACCGATCGCCTTCCTGGCCTCGGCTCTCGTCTGGAAGACGGTGCGCCAGACCAGCTCGGACTTCAAGGTCTTGAAGAAAGTCTCGACCACGGCATTGTCGAAACAATTGCCTGTCCCGGACATTGAGATCCGGATGCCGTGCTTCCGCAACTCGGCCTGATACTCGATCGAACAATATTGACTGCCGCGGTCCGCGTGATGGGTCAGCCCCTCACCGGGTCTTCGGATCGCCAGAGCCTTGCGCAGCGCCTCGAGCGCCAGTTCCTTGTGCAGCCGGTCGCTCACCGCCCAGCCAACCACCCGGCGCGCGAAGAGATCCAGGACCACGGCCAGGTAGAGCCAGCCCTCGCTCGTCCACACGTACGAGATATCCGCGGCCCACTTCTGGTTCGGGCGCTCGGCCGAGAAGTCCTGCTCGAGCAGGTTGGGAGCAATAGGAAAGGCGTGGTGGCTGTCGGTGGTGCGCTTGAAGCGACGTTTCTGCCGGGCCTTGAGCCCATTCTCGCGCATCAGTCGGGCCGTCCGACGGCGCCCGATCGGCAGGCCCTGATCCTGGAGTTCGCGCGTCATCCGTGGGCTGCCATAGGTGCCATTCGATTCTCGAAAGGCGGATCGGACATGGGCGAGCAGCACCAGATCGTCGCGCTGACGCTGGCAGGCCGGACGACTTCGCCAGGCAAAGTAGCCGCTCTGGCTCACCTCAAGAACCTGGCACAGGCGCTGGATGGGGAATTCCGCTTTCGCCGCATCGATGAACGTGAACCTCATCGACTTCCCTCCTTGACGAAAAAAGCGGTGGCCTTCTTGAGGATGTCGCGCTCTTGCCGCAGCACCTCGTTCTCGCGACGGAGGCGCTTGAGCTCGTCCATGACATCCTCATTGGGCGGCGGGGCCGACGAAGGCCGCATATCCTGGTGCTCCGCCATCCAGCGCGCGAGCGTCGAACGGTTCACCCCAAGATCGTCGGCGATCGCGCGTTGCGAGCGCCCACTCGTCAAAACGAGGCGGACGGCCTCATCCTGAAACTCTCTCTTAAAACGGGTCTTCGGCATGGAGATCCTCCTGCTTCATCAGAAGCTCTCCATTTTTTCGAAGCAAGACCAGATCGGATTGATGAGCGGCTTGGACGAATCCGGCCGCCGTATCGAGAAGATCGTCGATAGCATCGCCCTTGTGGCGGTCCAGACCAACATGCTGGCCGTGAGCGGCTCCATCGAGGCCGCCCGGACCGGTGAGGCCGGCCGCGGCTTCGCGATCGTGTCGGGAGACATCCGCAACCTGGCGCGGGATGCATCGGAGAATGCCGACCGGATCAAGGATGTCGTTCGCGAGATCCGCGATCAGATCACCATCGTCAGACGGGATCTGGAGCAGAGCGCTGCCATTGCCCAGGCGGAGGTGGCTAAGAATACCCTGACCGTGGAGAGGCTGGGAGCAGTGGAATCCGATATGAAGGCTATTCGGCAGGGCAGCACCTCCATCCTGTCGGCCTCCGAGACGATTTTGACGGCGGTGCGCGAAGTTCGGCTCGGCACCCAGCAGGTCGCCGTCGTGGCCGAGCAGGCCAGCAGCGCCGCCGCACAGGCGGCTACCGCCGCGCGTCAGCAGGCGCGTGGAGCCGAGGATCTGGCGGCCGCCATCGAGGAGATCGCCTCCCTGGCCGATGAGCTCCAGATGGCGGAGTCATAAGGCCATGGCCGAGGCGGCCTCTGCGGCTGTCGCCCAGTCCTTCCTGACGGTGCAGGTGGGGGATGAGCGCTTCGCCCTTCCGACATCCGATGTAGCCGAGGTGATCCGTCCCCCGGCCGTGACCCGGGTTCCCCTCGGGCCCTCGAGCCTGCTCGGGGTGGCCAACCTGCGAGGTGCGGTGATGCCGGTGGTGTCGCTGCATCGCCTTCTGGGGCAGGAGCGTAGCCCGTCCTCGAATGCGCGCGTCGTCGTGATCGACCGCGGCACCCCGGTCGGACTCATGATCGACAGCGTGGCCTCGTTGGGAGAAGTCGACGCTGCCTCCCCGGAGGCGGTCACAGGTGACAGTCCAGGCGGCACACCTGCGCGGACGATCGACCTGGATGCGTTGCTGGCGAAGGACTTCAGCAAGCTTGCCCTTCGGGCGCAGAACAGGCCATCCTCGACCCTGCAAGGACTTCGGGAGCAGGCTGCTGCAAGCCATGACGAGATTGCCCTCGTCTACTTTGCCGTGGCAGGGCAGGGCTTCGCGCTGCCACTCTCCTCGGTTCACGAGATCGTCGCCCTTCCGGAGGGCGTTGTCGTCGTTCCGCACACCGATTCCGTCATGCTGGGTGCGATGTCGCTTCGCGGACAGCTGCTGCCGCTCGTATCGTTGCGTGGCCTCCTCGGGCTTCGTGCCGGTGGGGAGGCGAGTGGCAGATCCCGCGTCGTTGTAGCGCGGATCGGCAAGGGGCTGGTGGGTCTTGCCGTCGACGGCATGGGGGAAATTCTTCGTCTTCCCGAAAGCGCCATTGATCCCGTGCCGACGATCCTGACACGGGGAAATGCGGAGGCTCAGATCCAGGGCATCTGCCGCCTCGAAGGCGGATCGCGGCTGATCTCGGTGTTGTCGACCGACCACCTGTTCAGGGATCAGACGCTGCTCGAGCAGATCACGCCGCAAACGGAGAAGAACCACGACATGGACAGAGCCGATGGTCCTGCAACTGTCTACGATCAGTTCATCGTGTTCAAACTGGGCGGCGAGGAATACGGGCTGCCTATCGGATGTGTCGATGAGGTGGTGCGCGTGCCCGACACGCTAACGCGGCTGCCCAAGGCTCCTGCCTTCATCGAGGGCGTAATGAACCTGCGGGGCCGCGTCGTCCCCGTGATCGATCAGCGGCGGCGCTTCAAGTTCTCTGTACAGGGAGAGCGGCGGCGGGAACGCATTGTGGTCGTCAGGATTGACCATATGCAGGCCGGCTTCGTCGTCGACACCGTGTCGGAGGTTCTCAGCATTCCCCAAAACCAGCTTCGCCCAACCCCCGATCTGGCAGCAGACGGGAGCCAGGTCATCGACCGCGTCGCGAACATCGAGGTGGAAGGGAGATTGATCCTTCTGCTCAACCCGCGTGAGCTGCTGGACAGGGCAGAGAAGGATCTGCTTGCTGCCATGAGCGAGAGCGACCCAGAGCGGCCCACTTCGTGATCCGGCTGCTCATCGTCGACGATTCTCCCCTGATGCGACGCCTCCTCGGCGGCGTGTTCACAGCCGAGGGCGATTTCGAGATCGCCCTTGCCCGCAACGGCGTCGAGGCACTGGAGCAATTGCAGGCCTTCAGGCCGGACGTGGTCACGCTCGACGTGAACATGCCCGAGATGGATGGTCTCGCCTGTCTCGACAGGATCATGCTGGAGCACCCGTGCCCGGTGGTGATGGTCTCCTCTCTCACGGAGGCAGGTGCGAGCGTCACCCTGGCGGCGCTCGAGCTTGGAGCCGTCGATTTCATCACGAAACCCGACGGAGCCATTTCGCTCGAAATGGACACCCTTGCTCCCAGGCTTGTCGAAACCGTGCGCGCCGCATCGCGGGCACGCTTGCCCAGCAGCCTGAGGCTGGCTGAACGGGTGCGGCTGCGCAGCGGTTTGGGGCAGCCTGCATCTGCTCCGGCACCGCGGCGTGCGCCTGCCTCGCCAGCGAATCGCCGGATCAAGGCTGCGTCGGCCCGTGGTCTCGTGCTGATCGGGGTCTCCACCGGAGGACCGCCGGCGCTGGATACCGTGCTGTCCCGGCTGCCTGCCGACTTTCCGTGGCCCATCGTTGTCGCACAGCACATGCCTGGCTCGTTCACCGGTCCCTTGGCACGCCGGCTCGACAAGCTGTGCGCTCTCAACGTGACGGAAGCAGTCCTGCCGACGCCGCTTACCCCGGGCCATGTCTATATCGGCAAGGGGGACGCGGACGTCATCGTCAGCGTTCGACCGGACGGGCCTATCGTCATGGCTGCTCCCTCGCTGCCGGAGCACCGCTGGCATCCGAGCGTCGACCGGCTGGTGGAGAGCGCCATGCAGCATTTTGCGCCCGAACACGTGGTAGGGGTGCTGATGACCGGGATGGGCAGCGACGGAGCCGAGGCCATGGCACGGCTGAAAGGGCAGGGCGGCCGCACCATCGCCGAAGCGGAAGAGAGCGCCGTGGTGTGGGGCATGCCCGGAGAGCTCGTTCGACGCGGCGGCGCGCAGGTGGTCGCTCCCCTGGAGCAGATTGCCGACCGGATCATGGACATGGTGGAGCGTTCATGAGCAGGCCGCGCAAAGCACAGGCGCTCGCGGCGGACGAGATCCGCCGCCTTTGTCAATTTCTCCACCGCCGTACCGGCATGCTCTTCGGCGAAAGCAAGCGCTACTACATCGAAAGGCGCATCGCTGACCGCATGGCAGCAACGGGGACGCGCAACTTCAATGCCTATTTCGCGCACGTCGATTCCAATCAGGGCGAAGTCGAGCAGCTGATCAATATCTTTACGGTGAACGAAACTTACTTCTACCGTGAGGAGCATCAGCTGCGCTGCCTGAGTCGCTCACTTCTGCCGGGGATCGTGCAGGGCAAAACGCCGGGCGATCTCGTGCGGATCTGGTCCGTGCCCTGTTCGACGGGAGAGGAGCCCTATTCCATCGCCATTTGGCTGCTCGAGAACTGGCCCATGGTCGACGCCTACCACATCGAGATCGTCGGCTCGGATATCGACACGCAGGTTCTGCTCGAGGCTCAGGCGGGGAACTATGGAGAACGGGCCCTTTCGCGTTTGCCTCCGGACGTGGTCGAGCGCTATTTCGATCCCGGTCAGGACGGTCAGCGAAGGCTGATCCAGGATTTGCGTGAATCGGTGAAGTTCACATCTGCCAATCTCGTTGACGCTGTATCCGTCGCTGCGCAAGGACAGTTCGACGTCATCTTCTGCCGCAACGTCCTCATCTATTTCGACGATTCCTCGCGTCTCCTGGCCGTGAACAATCTCTACGACTCCCTGCACCCGGGAGGCTACATCTGTCTCGGCCATACCGAGTCGATGACCCGGATCTCGAAGCGGTTCGACCTTCGCCGCTTCGAGGACGCGATCGTCTATCAACGGCCGGGGAGGAACCGCGATGGATGATCTTCTCCAGCATTTCATCGTCGAGGCGCATGAGCTGATTCAGCAGGCGACGGACGACCTCCTGGCTTTGGAGCGCGATCCCCAGGCATCCGCACCCATGGACAGCGCCTTTCGCGCCGTTCACACCCTCAAGGGATCGGTCGGCCTGTTCGACTTCGCGCCCATGGGAACTGCGCTGCATGCCGCCGAGGATCTGCTGGGTGATCTCAGGGAGAGGCGAGACGGTATCGATGCCCCTGTCATCGACAGCCTTCTCGCATGCATCGGTCAGACCGAGCGGTGGGTCGCCATCATCGAGCAGACAGGACAGCTGCCGCCGGATGCAGCGGAGGAAGGCTACCGCCTGGCGCGGGCGCTGCGCTCCCAGCTCGATGCCGATCCTGCACAAAATGCGGATGCAGTCCTCCAGGCTGATCTCGGCTGGATCGAGGAACTGGTGGCCCAGAGCCGCAACCCCGCAAACTTGGGGGCACAGGATGCACCGCTGGTAGCGATCCGGTACACGCCGCGCGCCGATTGCTTTTTCTCGGGCGACGACCCGATTGCGCTCCTGCGCTCGGTTCCCGATCTGATGGCAGTCCGGCTCTCGAACCGGGATCCCTGGCCGCCCGCGGGGGAGATCGATCCATTCTCATGCAATTTGAAGATCGAGGCGCTATCCGGCGCTGAACTCGACGTGGTCAAGGCAATCTTCCGCTTTGTCCCGGACCAGGTGACGATCCATAAGATCGCCCCGACTGCTGAAGGGCAGGCTTCCATAGCGGCATCCAATAGTGGAGCCGCCGGTGTCGGGATCGGAGCAGGTGCACGGACGCTTCGCGTCGATGCGAAGCGGATCGACCGGCTGGCAGATCTCGTCGGTGAGATGGTCATTGCCAAGAACGCGCTGGCGCATCTGGCGGGCCAATTCCGCGATGGGGCCGACCGGAAGCATCTCGCGCAGGGCCTGCTTGCCAGCCAAGCCGCCATCGAGCGTCTCGTGGCAGAGCTGCACGGAGCCGTCATGGATGTCCGCATGTTGCCGATGCGGGACATCTTCCGACGCTTTCCGCGCGCCGTACGCGAGACCGCGAGCCATTTGGGGAAGGGGATCAACTTCTCCATGGAAGGGGAGGAGGTCGAGGCGGACAAGGCCATCGTGGAGGGGCTCTTCGAGCCTCTGCTCCATCTTTTGCGCAACGCCGTCGGCCACGGCGCCGAACCCGAGCATCTTCGTCTGGAGTCGGGGAAGCCGGCAAAAGCCAGGATCGTGCTCCGGGCCCGTCGCGATCGCGACCGCGTTACCGTCGAAGTCGAGGACGATGGACGCGGCATCGATCCGGCCGCGATCCGGCAGACGGCCCGCGAGCGTGGGATCGTTCCAGCGGACGGCCTCGATCGCATGAGCGATGCAGAGACCATGGACCTGATCTTCGCTCCGGGCTTCTCGACGGCCTCGGAGGTGTCCGACCTGTCGGGCCGGGGGGTTGGCATGGATGCCGTACGCTCCGCGGCGGAGCGGCTGGGCGGCCAGGTCAGCGTTCGGAGCGAGCAGGGTCGCGGTACGACGATCCGCCTATCCCTTCCGTTGACGATCGTCATGACGAAGGTCATGGCAGTCCGATTGGGCCGCGAACTTTACGGCATCCCCCTCGATGGGATTCTCGAGACTGCGTTCGTGCCGGCCTCGCGGGTCCTCCCTGTTCGGGATGCCGAGGCCTTCGTCTTGCGCGACAGGACCCTGCCCCTCGTGAGGCTTGCCGACCTTTTAGAGATACCGCCCCCGCCAGAGCCGCCTCAGGGCTTGAAGGTTGTGGTAATGGCCGTAGGCGACGATCCGGTCGGGATCGCAGTGGACGGATTTGCCGAGAGGATGGACGTTTCGATGAGGCCCATGTCCGGCATTCTCGCCGGCATGCCCGGCGTCGTGGGTACGACCCTGCTCGGCGACGGCAGCGTGCTCATGATTCTCGATATCCCGGAGCTGATCGGATGAGCGTGCGTTTGGACGGCAATATCGTCTTTCTGGAAGGGGCATGCCGTGTCGAGGATGCGGAACCCTTGCTCGGCCTGCTTCAGGCCGGCCGGGAGCGAGCGGTCAATCTGACGGATGCCGAGCACCTTCACGCCGCGGTTCTTCAGGTCCTCATGGCCCTGCGGCCGACCATCCAGGGAACAGCTGGGGATGTCTTCCTTCGGGACTGGATTGCCCCGGCACTGATCGGAGCAACCTCCGTCGAACCGGGGCCACAGGGAGGCTGAAGAGTTGTCATTCTCCCGGCATCCTCTAAAAGAGGCTTATAACCTTTCTCCTACAGGCCGATCCGGTCGGTCCGGGCGACCCATCCCTAGCGGAGTATTTGAGTGGCGATAACTGTTCTGATCGTCGACGACAGCAAGCTTGCGCGCATCGTCGCAGCCAAGACTCTGGCCGCGCTCCAGCCTGAATGGGATAGAGTCGAGGCCAACAATGCCGAGGAGGCCCTCGGAGTCCTGAGCGAGCGAAAGATCGACGTGGCCATGATCGACTTCAACATGCCGGAGAAGGATGGGCTCGAACTGGCTGGGGAAATCCGCTCCAGCCATCCGACAATGCCGATCGCGGTCGTCACGGCCAACATCCAGGACGAGGTGATCGCTCGGGCACGCGAGGTGAACGCCACTTTCGTCAGCAAGCCCCTGACCGAGGAGGGGCTTAGAGGATTCATTTCCGGAGCAGCCTTGCGCCTGCGGTCGAGCGCGGCGTAACAACCATTGGCCTTAACACACTTGGCGAAATGTCGCAGCCGAAGTGGGAGATGATGACGTCAACGATCTCGGAAGTGCTCAACGAGCTGGAGCTTGACGCTCTGACGGAACTCGTGAACATCGGCGTCAGCCGTGCCGCCTTCAACCTTCGCGAAATGGTCGGCGAGCAGGTTCACCTGTCGGTGCCGTCCGTCGACCTCGTTCACCGCACACGGGCCATCGAGATCCTCGAAGGGCGCGAGACCGGTCAGCTCGTCGCGGTTCATCAGGTCTTCGAGGGCGATATCACGGGCCGAGCCCTGCTGATCTTTCCCGAGACCAAGAGCCTCGAGCTCGTCAGAGCCGTCACGGGCGGAGACCTTTCCCTCGAAGACATCATCGAGCTGGAGCAGGAGGCATTGGCCGAGACCGGCAACATACTCCTGAACGGCTGCCTGGGCACGATCGCCAATATGCTCCGCCGCAGCCTGAGAATGTCTCTGCCGGAGATAATTCGGGGGAAGGGATCGGAATTCTTCAACCTTGAGCCTCCACCCGAGGCTGGCGATGTGGTGATGTTCCTCTATATCAACTTCACGGTTCGGCAGCGGAACATCAGCGGCTACATCGTCATGCTGATGGACATTCCTTCGCTGGCCGTACTCAAGAGCCTTCTCGGCGAGTTCATCGAGCGGGCGACGGACGGCATGGCATCCTGATCACATGCATCAGATTGAAGATGAACTCCTGTCGGCGGTCTTCGACGCCGTAGATACGGGCCTCATCGTGCTTGATGGCGGCATGCACGTGGTCGCGTGGAATGCGTGGTTCGCCTCGGCAAGCGGGATCTCCTCTCAGGATGCTGCCGGAAGACGGTTGGACGAATTGTTCCCGGGAGCAGTCCCGCCCGGACTCAAATCGGCGATCGGAGACGCACTGGACGCAGGCTCCTCGAGGCTCCTGACTCATTCCCTGCACCCGCTACTCCTGCCGCTGCGGACCCGATCCGGCGGACAGCTGATCCACAATGTCTCCGTGCGCCCGCTTGGAGCGCGACCTCATCTCCGATGCCTCGTTCAAATCGTCGACGTCACGGTTGCCGTCCAACGCGAACAGGTCCTGCGCGAGCGGCAGAACGCTCGCTACGACGCCGTCGTGAACAGTGCTCCGGACGCGATCCTCACGTTCGATGCACAAGGCGTCATCCAGCTCGCCAATCCCGCGGCCGCGCGGGAGTTCGGTTACGCGCTCCGTGAACTCGTCGGTCTGGAGATGACGGTTCTTCTGGATGCGCCGGAGACTTGGAATGAGCTTTGGACAAGCATCCTCGATGGGGACGTCATGCACCGTCCTGTGGAGGTCACAGCCCGGCGCAAGGACGGATCTGCCAGTTTCCTGGAGGTTTCCGCCGCGCGCTGGCAGAGTGACACGCGCGTCTTCGTGACGGCCATTCTACGCGATGTAAACGAGCGGCGAGCGGCCGAGGAAACGCTGCGGCACCTGAACCAGACCCTTGAAGAGCGCGTCGAGGAGCGAACGCAGGAGCTTCTGAGAGCCGAAGAGCAGCTTCGTCAAGCTCAGAAGATGGAGGCGGTCGGGCAGCTCACGGGAGGTATTGCCCACGACTTCAACAACCTTCTCGCCGGCATTGTCGGCTCCCTCGACCTGATGCAGACCCGCATTGCGCAAGGCCGTACGGAGAACGTGGAGCGCTACGCCAAGGCTGCGATGAGTTCGGCCCAACGTGCCGCCGCGCTCACCCATCGCCTGCTCGCCTTCGCGCGCCGGCAGCCGCTCGATCCGAAGCCGGTGAACGCCAACCAGCTCATCGCCTCCATGGAGGACCTGCTTCGCCGCACCATCGGTCCGCTGCATGCGCTGGAGATCGTCACGGCGGGCGGATTGTGGACGACCCTATGCGATCCCAACCAGCTCGAGAGCGCCATCCTGAACCTTGCCATCAATGCGCGCGATGCCATGCCGGATGGCGGCAAGCTCACCATCGAGACGGCGAATGCTTATCTCGATGATACCTACGCAGCCGCTCAGCCCGACCTTAGGTCAGGGCAGTACGTGGCGATCTGCATCACGGATACCGGAACGGGCATGCCGCCGGATGTGATCGAGCGGGTCTTCGAGCCCTTCTTCACCACCAAGCCGCTGGGCCAGGGCACGGGGCTGGGTCTCTCGATGGTCTATGGCTTTGCCAAGCAATCCGAGGGACATGTCAGGATCTATTCGGAAGTGGGCCAGGGCACGACGATCAGAATCTACCTGCCGCGCTACCGCGGCACCGCGCAGGAGGAGCCCTCCGAGGTCTCCTTTGCCGAGGTGCCGCGCGCAGAGGCGGGCGAGACGGTTCTTGTGGTCGAGGATGAGCCTGTCATCCGCAATCTGATCATCGAAGTGCTTCAAGATCTGGGCTATCGCGCGCTCGAAGCGTCGGACGGACCGGCAGGCCTCAAGGTCCTGCAGTCGCGGCAGCGCATCGACCTGCTCGTCACGGATGTCGGACTGCCCGGGATCAACGGGCGTCAGCTCGCTGATGCGGCGCGGGAGACGCGTCCTGACCTGAAAGTGCTCTTCATTACGGGATATGCCGAGAACGCGACGCTGGCGAACGGCTTCCTCGATCCAGGGATGGAGATTTTCACCAAGCCCTTCGCTGTCGAGGCGCTGGCAACGCGGATCAGAAGCATGATCCAGGGCACGAGGTAAGTGAACCCAACGCGGCATTGGCCCGTCGATCGTGCCGAGCGTTATGGTGGTTCGAAGTTGCCGCCGCCCCGTTTCGCAATCTCATCGGGCTGTGTCGACGCTGGCACGCGAGAGGGGCTCGGGGGCGGTGGATCGGCGAAGTGTCGGGCCAGTTGCGGTGCGGCGGCACTGGTGCCGATCAGGCGAAACACGCTGCCGCTTCTGTTCCCTCCGGCACGTATGCCTTGGAGAGCGTAAGATTCGTCGCAGGGCAATGCGAAATCGGGGCCACGGCGCAGTGTAAGGGGGCCACTGCGCGCTGGGCCTGCCGACGAGTAGGGCGACTTGCGTCCATTCGCGAGAATGTAGCCACCTGCCACATGCACGCGGGAATCCTTCGCGGTGGCGATCCCGTTCAGAGTTCCATGGCAATGAATTAGAGCCTCGGACCGGAAATGAGACTCCTGGCTTCTGTGCGAGGCCGAGCTGTGATTCACTGCCTGGACTGGGAGGTGGATTATGGGTCATTGCTATTCCCTGGATCTGCGGGTGCGCGTCGCCGACTTTGTCGATGCAGGTCATTCCTGCCGGGCGGCAGCCCAGCACTTTGACGTCAGCGAGAGTTTCGCCATCAAGCTGGTGCAGCGGAAGCGGCGGTTCGGCTCGCCGGCACCGGCCCGGCAAGGCCGTCCGCCCGGACGCGGCAAGCTGGTGCCCTATGAGAGCTTCTTGATCCAGACGGTCGAGGCCGAGCCGGCCATCACCATGCCCGAGCTGGCCGCAAGGCTGCTGACTGAGCATGGGATCGTTGCGGCTCCCGCGATGCTCTCGCGCTTCCTGTGCCGGCACGGCTTCTCATATAAAAAAATGCCTGATGGCGGCGGAGTGCGCACGCGCCGATGTGCGGGATGAGCGCCGGGTCTGGCATGCCCAGCGCCAGCCGCGCATGCGCCAGGAGACGCACCGGCTGGTGTTCCTGGACGAGACGTATGTCAACACCAAGATGACGCGCCTGCGCGGGCGGAGCCGCAGGGGCCAGCGCCTACGCATGAAAGCTCCCTTTGGACACTGGAAAACCCATACCTTTCTGGCTGGGCTACGGTGCAACGAGTTGTGCGCGCCGTGGATCATCGATGGCCCGATCACCCGGTTGGCGTTCGAGGCTTACATTGAGACGCAGCTCGCGCCGACGCTGCGCAAAGGCGATGTGGTGATCCTCGACAACCTGGCTGTCCACAAGAGCGAGAAGGCCGCTCAGTGTCTGAAGCAACGCGGAGCCTGGTTCCTGTTTTTACCTGCTTATTCGCCTGATCTTAATCCAATTGAACAGGCCTTTGCCAAGATCAAAGCGCACTTGCGCAAGGCCGAGGCCCGAACGTTCGACGCGCTCTGGCGAGCGCTCGGTGAGATCTGCAACCTGTTCGAACCACAAGAGTGCTGGAACTACCTTAAGGCTGCCGGATATGCGTCCGTTTAACCGTCCGATGCTCTAGAGACCCGGTCTTGTCGAACTCTCCGTTGGCGTACTTGCAGCCGGCCTCCGACGAGCGGGTCAGCTCCCAATTGTGGTCGACGAAATATGAAAGCTTCGCGCCTGTGCGTACGCCCATGTTCGGGTCGCTGCGCGCGACGTAGGCATGAACCTGCGCGTTCGGGGGAATACCGGAAACCTCAATCTTCCAGTCCCCGTGTTCGGCCCTGGCTCGGGTGGAGTTGACTGCAAGGACCCACATCGTGTGGCTACCCGATACGACCGGCGCGTACACCCCCGTGTAAGGCGGGAGAGACACGCCGGGCGGTGGCGGGATGGGACCGGTGACCGATGTAAAGCTGGCTCCGCTGGGCGATGTGAGCGTAACGATGACAGGGCCGGGATTGGCGTTGTCGATCCACACTTCAGCGAAACAGAGCACGGCATTGTCGGGTGGAAGGCGCCATGTCCACTCGATGTGATCAGACTCGTTCATGGATCTTGTGTAAACGATGTGCCCCGCGCTCAGATAGGCGTTACCCGCCGCCAGAACGATTTCAAGCTTGGGCTTCTTGCCGGTGCCATCGAATTCCGCGACAAGCGCTGTCAGCGCCGCCTCCAGCTCCGCGGTGCCATTGTGCGGTCCGGTTGTCGGGCCGTAGCTGACGTTGATGACCACGTTTTGGGTCTTATTCGGTTCGGCAAAGGACAGGATGTACCTGATACCTTGAAGGACATACGCTTTGAGCCAAACTCCGGTCGCATCGCGGATACAGTCGTCGGCGAATTGCACGAACACCACGTCGGCGTCGGAGGGAAGATCGGTGTCTGGCTCCCAGCTCGGTGGGTCGCGACGGTCGGCCGGAGGTGGCGGGCCGACACGTGACGAGGTCGGGACACGACCTGCGAACACGTCCATCACATGCGCTCCGTGCGACCGACGGCCCGACAGGCGCATGAAGCCGGCATCCGCGTAGCAGCCGTCCTCGTCGATGCTGCCTGTCGACGCCGAATGCAATTCGATCCATTCGTCCAAACCCATTTGCCGCAAGGATGTGGAGGCGCTCAATCCGGGATGGCGCCGGAATTCAAGGCCGTATTTGAAATCTGTTGGCTCTTGTCCGAACAGGCATCCGTTGCCATTGCGATCATTGATCTCGACGGGCGTCCTGCCCTGGTTCTGGTCCCAGATGCCCAACACCCGAGTACTCGTCGGGGTTCGAAGAAAATGCGCGGCGGCGAAAGGGCAGCCATCATCTAGGATGCCGACGAGGAGAGACCCCATCGGTCCCTGGTCCATCTGCCAGCGCTCAACAAGGCTCTCCCTGAACTCTACCAATTCCGATGGCACCAGCGGAAGCGACAGCTCGACCCTCGAGACATACTTCTCCCAGATCTTGAACGCGTCGGTGCCGCTCACAGCGTTGACCACAGCCTCCTTGTCCGTATGCAGTGTGGCATATGGGATGTGGTCGTCGGCCGGATCGATGACGATGGAGAACCTGGCTTCTTTCATCTCCTTGGCGAACTCCGATTCCTGTCCGGCCTTGTTGAACTCCGCGAGGAAGAACAGCCGAAAACCGCTCCTCTTCTCGTCGGAGAACTCAAAGTTCTCAAAGCCCGTCGAAATCGCGTAAAGAAGGTACGGACCGAAGCACTTGGGGTATGTGTCGAGTTCGGGCATGGAACGTTCTCCGTAGAGGCCGCGGTACGATCCTCCGCCTATGGAAATCTTTCCTTCCACTCATTTCTCGCAGCACTCCATATGTACCTCATCAATGCGGACCGCCCGATGGCCGTCCCCGCGGTTTGAGAATAGAACGGCGATGGTCCCGCGAGAACTTGGTCGGCGTTGAACGGATTGAAGTCGGTGGTGGGAGCATTGTCGATCCCAGCGGCAATAAACTTCCGGCCCATGAATTTCCGACCTCCTGTGCAACGCCCGACGAAGTACTCTCCCAGCGCCACGCCCAGCATGCGCCCTGCCATGCTGTCGACAGGGAAATGGACCCCGGCAACGACACGGTTCGTCGCAATGCGCGCAGCCTGACGTTTGAGCTGCTCGATTATGATTGCATGTACCGGATCTGCCGGATCGAGATGCAGTAGTGATCTCAGGACGTAGGCTACCGCAAAGACCTGGGTCGCGTGTCCGCTCGGGAAGCTTCCGTGCCCCGGCGTCGTGATCACGGGTTGAACCTGGGCGTTGTGTTCGACCGGACGCCAGCACGCCAGGGAGTGTTTGACACGCATTTCCACATACACGCAGAACTGCAGCACCAGGTTGATGAGTTCGAATGTGCGTCTGGTCCTGTCGGGATGCATGTAGATGATCGACGACCAGAAGGCATAAGGGGGATCGATCTGCGCCATAATTTCGGTTGCGCGTTCGTTGCGCAGCTCAGCCCAACTCAACACCAGTGGAATCTGTGCCGCAAAGGTCGCTTCGTTCGGACGTCCGATTTCCGCAATCAACGAGGCGGATGACCGGACCCGGTAGGAGGTCGCCGTCTTCTGAAAGTTGATTCCTTGCAGCAGCTCGCCAATCGCCACATAAGCGCGAACCCACGGCTCCCAACGTTTTAACTGTGATACATCCCCAATGGGAAGCAGTGCAGGCGCGTAGGAACTAGTCTCGGGGGTTGTTGTCCCTTCGCGCCCGAGGATGAGCGCATCCACCATGACCGAATTGACGTAGGCATCGGCCATCGTACCGAGCATCGCGCCGCCGGCACCACCCGCGCCACCCGCTCCACCTGCACCGCCAGCCCCGCCTGCTCCGCCGGCTCCGCCGGCACCACCCGCTCCGCCCAATTGAGACATTCCCGCCTCCCTGTCTGTTAAGTCCATCCTCCAGAAGGTAAACCTGCCGCTGCTAGGCAGTGTGCCCACTGCCGGCCCGTGTCGAGTTGCCCGTTCGGCATCCGCGCAAGATATTTCTCCACCGTCAATGCAGGCTCGAGCAGGCGTAAATTGCGCAGGGCCTCGCGCGCCTCGTCCATTCGCCCCTGGCAGACAAGCGCGATCGCGAGGACTCGCCATGTAGAGGAATGCATGCGATTGAGTGCCAGCGACGAACGCGCAAGCCTTTCGGCGTCCACGTATCGGTGCGCAGAAAGCTCCGCCGTCGCGCCGAGGGATTCGAAGTAGTAACGCTGCGGATCGAGCGGAGAGAGCTCCATCGCGCGCCGCGTAGCGTCCACTGCTGCGTCGCCCTCGCCCTCGAACGCATTGATTGTGCCTCGGTAGAGCCAGCCCAGGGCATGACTGGGGTTGGCCTCCACAGCCTGATCGCAGCGCTTGCGGGCAGTGTCCAGGTCCTTCAACAAATGACAGTAGTCGAAGCCTTCGGTCGCAAGCGCAAGCGCGTCCGAAGGATCCCGGTCCAGCGCGGCGTGGGTGACGCTCAAGGCCTCGGAAGCCTCGCGCGTGCGATCCTCGGACCACCCACGCGTCACACGCAGGATGAACCAGTTTCCGAGCCATGCCCGCGGGGCCGCAATTCGGTTATGCCGGTTGATCAGTTCCTCGAGAATCGCGCGAGTTTGCAGGAACTCGTCCTTGCTTGAACGGTGCATCATCCTGATGCTGCCGAGCAGCAGCGAATAACTCTCGAGGGTCGGCAGGGGCTGGGTCAAGATATGCTCGACTTCGGCGTCGAACACAGAGACATGGACCCCTTGCGCGATGTGATGCGCCAATTCGCTTTCGGGCTTGAGCAGGTCGCCGAAATCCCCGCTCACTCGGTCGGTCCAGATGACCCGGTTATTGCGCGCCTCGGCGAGCTCTGCTGTCACCAGAATTCGGCCCGCACTCACCACGTACCCGCCGCTGAGGACATAGGTTGCGCCGAGATGGGCCGACACCTGCTCCGTATTGTTCACACGGCCGCGGAAGACGCTGGTCGAAAGACGTGAAATGACCTTGAGGTTCGCCGCCTTCGACAGACGCCAGATCACGCTGTCGGCAATCAAGTTGCCGACATCGAGATGCTCGATCGTCCTGCTCCGTGCTTCGAAGGGGATTACGGCAATGCTCGGCTCCATCGCCGTGCCGTAGTCGCGTCGGCCGGTGAAGCTTGGCTGTGCGCTTGCCGGCCCGACTCGGTACGCTCGCACCGGCTTGTCAAAGTGCTTGAGAAAGCAATCGCCGAGATCTTCGCACACCGCGTCGACCCCGTGCGTAAGCGCATCGCGCGCAGCGGCATTGCCGATTGTCTCACCTGGGCTTGCCAGATTTGCTAGCGCAGCCGCCAGCTGTTCATGCACCGATGCGCTGGCGATCGTCTCGTCCGGGCCGGCCAGCGTTGCCAGCCGTGCTGCCAAATTTACCGCCGTTCCATAGATATCGGTCCCGTCGCTCCAGGCCATTGCAGCGTTGATCCCTGCGCGAAGGTGCAATTGCTGGTCTTCCGGGATGTCGGCATTCTGCATGGCGATGGCCCGATGCATCTCGGCGGCAGCGTTGACAGCATCGGGCACCGCCTCGAAACGCGCCATCAGGCCGTCGCCCAGGGACTTGACGAGGACGCCACGATGACGGGCCAGTATCTCGGCGGTGGCGACACGGACGAAGTCTGTCCATCGGCGAACGGCGTCGGCTTCGTGCTCCCGCATGAGCCGCACCGACTCCACGAGGTCGACCAGAAGCACGACGGTCTCCTGCTGCACAAGCCCCACGCCTGCGCTACGCACATCGGATCGCTCGGGCCGGGTGGCCTGTTCTCCCGGTTTCTCCACCTCGTCATTGGTCATGTCGATCTGGCCCCGTGAGCCCGACCTCACTGGCAATGAGCCAGTTCTACGAAAGCAAGGCTCTCGCGGAAGCGAAGCATTGTCAAGTGGAACGCGTCTTAAGATGCTTTGTAAAAGACATATCGTTCTGTTGTGACACCTTCAACTTCATTTTATCCCAAAGTATCAAGTTCTCGTTTCATTCCGATACTTGGCTTTGAAAGGAATCGTGATGAAATACGGCTGTGCGAGTTGAAATTATAGGAAAATCAGCTTTCTGCGCGCTGCCCGCTCCGAATTTCAGTTCGCGCCGGACAGATGAGATGTCTTCGCCGAAGGACGAATGCCGCACCATGCCGCCACGAACAGAGCGATTGCCTTGGTCACGCGCCGCAAGGAGGGGAGGGACACTCGCTCGTCGATGGCATGGATATTCTCCGCGATAGGCCCGTAGACCAGCGAGGGAATGCCTGCATGAACGGAATAGACTGCGGCATCCAGGTAGCATGCCATGACATAGGCCTGTAGCGGCGAGCCATCCGGTGTGTTGGCTGCTGCGTGGGCCTCGACAAGGACGGCTTCCGCTTCCGACCCGGGAGCAAGGGTGTAGCCTGCATGCACGACCCCAACCCATTCCACGGTGGGTTCCGGGCAGCGCTGCACCACTGGATCATCGGCAGCCGTCGCAGCGACGAAAGCCTCGAATTCCTTCACGCGCTCCTGAGGGTCGTCGCCGGGATAAAAGCCGATGCGTCCTTCGAAACCGCAACATGATGGAACGGATGCGATCCACTCGCCGCCGTTGATCGTCCCGATCGTCAGAGCTGCGGGATTTTCCACGTCATCGAAGAATGGTTTTGCAGACCGCTCCTCGTTCCAGCGTGTCTCGAGTTGACGCAAGCGATCGATAAGCTGCATAGCCGCTTCGAGTGCGCTCACACCGCCACTGACCTCGCGTGGGTGAGCAGGCTTGCCTTGGACCGTGATGGCAAACTTGATCACGCCGGAATTTGCCCGAACAAGCTTCTCGTCGGTCGGCTCCGGGATCAGCACGGCATCGGCGACATGGCCGCCGGCTATTGCCATCGCGGCTCCGTTTCCGGTGATTTCCTCCTCGACGACGGAGTGGATCTCAACCGGTGCCGTCAATTCGAGCCCTGCCGACCTGATTGCGTCGAGAGCAAAGATCGCCGCCGACAAGCCCGCCTTCATGTCGCCGGAGCCGCGACCGTACAGCCATTCGCCACGCCGCGTCGGCTCGAAGGGCGGGTCCTGCCAACGGTTTGGATCGCCGGTCGGCACGATGTCGACATGCGCATTCAGGATAAGGGATCGTCCACAGACGATTGCCGGGTTGTGACGCCCGATCACGTTCCAAGAATTCTCATAGCTGACTGTTGCCGGGGAAAAGGCCGGATGTCGGCCAATCAGCGCCGTATCGATCATCTGGCGATCAACGCCATATCCCCTTTCCAGCAGGGCCGCCTCGACGAGTTCCTGCACCCCGGCTTCCTGTCCCCGCAGTGAGACGCAACGCACCAGTTCCGACATAAAGCCGACCTGCGCTTCGAATGCTGCGTCGACGGCGGCCAGGATGCGCTCCCGCTCGGATTCGGACAGAGTACTCATCGATGAGGATTCGGTGCTGAGAGGTGCAATCGTCAACGCGAGAGCCTTTGAGTAGGAATGACTGAAGGCACCTACTGGATGCTTCGGTTATCGAAGTCCAGAGGCAACTATTGGCCGTTCCCTACCATCTCGTGGGCCGGCGTGTAATGAAGGCCTTGAGCCTCCGCAACAGGCTCGCAGGTTATCTTGCCATCGCATACGTTCAAGCCGGCAAGCAGGTGCGGATCCTGTGACAGCGCCGTGCGCCAGCCCTTGTTCGCGAGAGTCAGGACGAACGGCAGCGTCGCGTTGTTCAGGGCAAGCGTCGAGGTTCTGGCAACCGCGCCAGGCATGTTGGCGACGCAGTAATGGACGACGCCGTCCACCACATAGGTCGGGTCGGAATGCGTGGTGGCGTGAGAGGTCTCGAAGCAGCCCCCCTGGTCGATGGCAATGTCCACGAGGACGGAGCCTTTCTTCATGGTGCGTACAACCTCGCGGCTCACCAGCTTCGGCGCGGCGGCGCCTGGAATGAGCACTGCACCGATCAGCAGATCGGCCTCCCTGGCAAGTTCCGCAATGGCCGCGCGTGTAGAATAGACTGTGGAGATCGCGTTGCCGAACTGGGTCGAAAGGCGCTTCAGGGCGTCCGGAGAACGGTCGACAACAGTCACCTGTGCGCCCATGCCGATGGCAATTGTGGCCGCGTGGGTGCCGGACACGCCTCCACCGAGAATTACCACGGAAGCGGCTGGAACGCCTGGAACGCCACCCAGCAGGATGCCGCGCCCGCCCTGCGCCTTTTCGAGTGCATGGGCCCCAACCTGCGGTGCGAGCCGCCCGGCGACCTCCGACATGGGCGTCAGCAGAGGCAGTGCGCCGGAGGGTGAGGTGACGGTCTCGTAAGCGATGCAAACTGCCCGCGACGCGATAAGATCCTGAGTCTGCTCCGGGTCCGGAGCGAGATGAAGGTAGGTAAACAGAATCTGTCCTGGTCTCAAGCGCTGGCGCTCCTGAGCCAGGGGCTCTTTCACCTTCACCACCATCTCGGCATCTGCAAAGATCGACCCCGGACCGTCGACGATCTCGGCTCCGGCGATCCTGTAATCCTCATCGGTAAAGCCTGCGCCGAGTCCCGCCCCGGACTGCACCATGACCCGGTGGCCGTGATGAACCAGTTCCTGAACGGAAGAGGGGATGAGCCCCACGCGGGCTTCATTGTCCTTGATTTCGGATGGCACCCCGATCAGCATGTAAGCGTCTCCCAGAAGTTCCCGACCTTGCGTCGTTGTGGATTGTTCCGAAGCCGATGCTAGCGCATCGTGCGGAAAATTGGACCATTATTTGGCGGCCGGAAACTCCGGTTCGTGGCCGGGGATGCGCACCTTTGGAAAGGGGGCGTCGGACGGGCCGGCTCGTTCACCGACCCGTCCCGATCTGGTGCATCAGAGAGCGCCCGTCACGGCTTCCACGGCGCCCTTCGTGGCGGCGACGATCGTATCGGCCTCGTCCCGAGTCAGGCAGAGCGGTGGAGCAAAGCCGAGGATGTCCCCTTGCGGCATGGCACGACCGATGACGCCCCGCTCGAGCAGTGCTGCCGCGACGCGCAGGCCCACCTTCTCGGACACATCGAAAAATACCTGATCGTCGCGGTCACGCACGAACTCGATGGCGGCCATCATGCCCTCGCCGCGCACCTCGCCGACGAAGCGATTGGAACCCACGGCATCGTTGAGCGCATTCTTGAAATAGACACCGACATCGCCCGCATTGGCGACGAGGTCGAGCTCGTCCACCACTTCCAGATTGGCAACGCCCGCCGCTGCACAGAGCGGGTGAGACGAATAGGTCCAGCCATGGCCGATCGGGCCGTAGGTGTCGGAGCCCTGTTCCAGGACGCGCCAGACCTTTTCGGATACGATGACGCCGGAGAGCGGAGCATAGGCCGACGTCAGTCCCTTGGCGATGGTGATCAGGTCCGGTTTCATGCCGTAATGGTCCGATCCGAACATGCTGCCGAGGCGGCCAAAGCCTGTGATCACCTCGTCGGCGATGAGCAGGATGTCATATTTGGCAAGCACCGCCTGGATCTTATCCCAGTAAGCTTTCGGCGGGGGCACGATGCCGCCGGTGCCGAGCACCGGTTCGCCGATGAAGGCCGCGATGGTGTCCGGGCCTTCGGTCTGGATCAGCTCATCCAACTTGTCGGCGCAATATTGCGAGAACTCCTCCTCGGACAAATTGCGATCGGGTCGGCGGAAATAATAGGGCGCTTCCGTGTGCAGAACTGGCGGGCGCGGCAGGTCGAACAGGTTATGGAAGGCAGCGAGCCCCGTGAGGCTGCCGCTCATCAGGCCCGAGCCGTGATAACCGCGCCAGCGGGAGATGATCTTCTTCTTCTCGGGGCGTCCGAGCACGTTGTTCATGTACCAGACGAGCTTGATATTGGTCTCGTTGGCATCCGAACCGGACAAGCCGAAGAACACGCGGCTCATGCCCTCCGGAGCACGGTCGATGATCATTTTGGCGAGACGGATCGAAGGCTCGGTGCCGTGACCGACATAGGCATGATAGTAGGGAAGGGCCGCTGCCTGCGCCGCGATGGCATCGGTGATCTTGGTCCGGCCATATCCGACATTGACGCAGTAGAGACCCGCGAAGGCATCGAGGCTGCGCTTGCCCTCGCGATCGACGATATAGACGCCCTCGCCTCCAGCGATGATACGGTTCGGCGTTTCGCCGCGCGCATGCTGGGCCATATGGGTCGAGGGGTGGAAGAAATGATCCCTATCCCAGGCGTGTAGTTCGTTACCCAGGTTGTTCTTCTCATGCAGCATGGAACGGCTCCGATTAATTGATGTCGAGACAAATGTATTTCAGGTCGGTGAAGGCTTCGAGCCCGTGGCGGGACCCCTCGCGGCCGAGACCCGACTGCTTCGTTCCTCCGAACGGGATCGGCGCGCCCGTGATCTTGACGCGGTTGACGGCTACCATGCCGTATTCCAGCGAGCGGGCAAGTCGCAAGGCCCGGGCGCCATTCTCCGTGACCACATAGGCGACGAGGCCGTATTCGGTCGCGTTCGCACGCCGCACGACCTCGTCCTCGGTATCGAATGGCGTCACGGCAGCGATGGGGGCGAAAGTCTCTTCTCTCATGATAAGGGCGCTGTCCGGCACATCGGCGGGAAGCGTCGGCGTCACGAAGTTCGGTCCCGCGGGAGCCGCATCGCCGGTGATCTGCCGCGCGCCTTGCCTCACGGCGTCGTCGATCTGCGCCTGAGCTTTGGAGACCGCATTGGCATGCATCAGGGGTCCTATTTCCGTGTCTGCCTCGAGCCCCGCTCCGACCTTCAGCCCGGCGATGCGCTCGCCGAACGCTTCGCAGAAAGCGGGGTAGATCGAACGCTGGACGTAGATGCGATTGGCGGCAAGGCAGTCCTGACCCGACGTCGCGAACTTCGCCGCCATGGCGATCTCGACGGCTTTGTCCAAGTCCGCATCGTCGAAGATCAGCAGGGGCGCGTGGCCGCCGAGTTCCATCACGAGGCGCTTCATGGTCAAGGCGCAGCGAGCAGCGATCCTGCGCCCGATCTCTGTCGAGCCTGTAAAGCTTACGACACGCACGCGCTCATCGTCGCAGAATCGATTGGCAATGGGTTCGGCTTGACCAGGGACGATGTTGAAAACACCCGCGGGCAGGCCGGCGCGCTCCGACAACTCGGCCAGGGCGAGGGCAGAAAGGGGAGTGTAAGAGGAGGGGTGAGCCACGACTGTGCAGCCGGCAGCAAGGGCGGCCGCAGCCTTCCGCGTCAGCATGGCCGATGGGAAGTTCCATGGCGTGAGCAGCGCGGCGACACCCAGTGCTTCGCGGCGCACCAGCATCTCTGCACCCGGGAGATGGCTGGTCACGCTCTCGACATTGAGGCGCTTGGCCTCTTCGGCGTACCATTCCACGAAGGAAGCCGCATAGGAAATCTCCCCGAGCGATTCGGACAGAGGCTTGCCCTGCTCGAGGGTCATGAGAAGGGCGAGATCCTGGCGGGCTTCAAGGATGAGATCATGCCAGGCCCGCAGGCGGGCGGCGCGCTCTTGCGGCAGCAGCGTTTTCCAGGCGGGCAGGGCAAGGGCCGCGGCGTCGATCGCCTGCGTTGCTTCGTCCGCGCCGAGCCGGGCGACGCGGGCAACGACCAGTCCCGAAGCCGGATCGCGGACCTCGAAGCGGACATCGGATACCGCTCCGGTCCAGCGGCCGTCGATATAGGCCATCTCGCGCAACAGGCGGGCATCCCGCAGCCGGCTTAAGGCCGGATGGGTCTCCGCCTTGGAAGGGATGGCAGCGGCAGTGGTCTGCGTCATCGCATTCATGCGGCGATCTCCTGAAAACCCACGCAAGGGAGGCTAGTGTTTCAGGAGGTGAGAAGGTTTCGGTTCTTCCGTTCGAAGCCAGATAGAGTCTCGGTTCTGGGAGGCCGCAGCCGAGACTTTCTCGGATCATGCGTCAGCCGTTCAGGACGGAGCTCAGGAACTCCCGGGTTCGCGGCTGTTCCGGATTGCTGAAGAATTGATCCGGGTGACCTTGCTCCACGATGCGTCCCTTATCG